>CALKAK010000031.1 GCA_937983015.1 uncultured Bacillaceae bacterium
TGAAAAACCACCTTTATATTCCTCACCCCCTAATAATCCTTATTTTCCGAATTTTTATTTTAAATTATCTTTGCCATACATTTTTTGTCAACGTCCATAAATGGTCCGAAAAGAAAAGCATAATTATATTGCGAAACGTGCTGAAAGGAACATTTAACATTTAAAGGGTGCCCGGAGTAATTTTTCGATCATTCGGACACCCGTAGTCTTTGCAATATCATATTAGATTCCGACTTCTCTACAAAAAGGATTAAACTTTCATTCCACCTTTAATGACTTCTTCTACGGGCACATATTCATAACCGAGATCTTGTGCTACCGCTTTATGGGTTACGTTTCCACCCATAACGTTCACACCTGTACGGATCGCCTCACTTTCAAGAGCAGCCTTTTCGATCCCTTTTAGGGCAATTTGTAGCGCATATGGGACGGTCACATTCGATAGACCAACAGTTGCGGTTTGCGGTACAATTCCCGGAATATTAGGAACCGCATAGTGCAAAACATCGTGGCGAACCACAACCGGATCATCATGGGATGTTGGATAATCAATAGTTTCAAAATTTCCGCCCTGGTCGATCGCTACATCAACGATGACCGAACCAGGTTCCATCGATTGGACCATTTCTTCGGTGACGAGTTTGGGCGCTTTTCTACCAGGGATTAGAACGGAGCCGATCACGATATCCGCATCCTTTACCGCTGCCGCGATATTCGTTGCGTTCGACATCAATACTTGAACATCTCTACCAAAAATATTTTCTAATTGACGGAGACGGTCCGGGTTAATATCGAGAATCGTGACATCCGCACCCAATCCCGACGCAACTTTCGCCGCATTTTCTCCGACGACACCGCCACCGATAATCGTGACTTTCCCCCGTTTGACACCAGGAATACCACCGAGGACAATTCCTTTCCCACCATTAGCTTTTTCTAAATAGTGAGCACCAATTTGTACAGACATTCTTCCGGCTATTTCACTCATCGGTGTAAGGAGGGGCAACGCGTTGTTTACCGTTACCGTTTCGTAGGCGATGGCTGTTACTTCTTTTTCAACCAGGGCTTTCGTCAATGCTGGCTCATTTGCCAGATGCAAGTAAGTAAAAATGATCTGACCCTTACGAAAATACTTATATTCCGATTCCAACGGCTCCTTAACTTTTAAAATCATGTCCGCTTTTTCCCAAACCTCTGAAGCGTTTTCAACAATTTCAGCTCCAGCATTCTTATACTCTTCATCGGTAAAATTGCTTCCTAAACCGGCGCCGGATTCAACAAGCACCTTCTGCCCAGCTTTTACTAGATCAAATACTCCTGTTGGTGTGATCGCTACACGATTTTCATTGTTTTTGATCTCCTTTGGTACCCCGATAATCATTTCTCCCTATCCCCCTAAGTGTTTTGTAAATATAATAAAACAGTTTGCTAATTTTTTCATTATTCAAAATAATGAATATAAAGGAAATCATTTGTATTTTTTCACAATCATGTATACCATTTTTCAAGCAGTAAATCAAGATATACTGCAGTTTTTTGCTTTGGATCTTTTAAATTGATCTTGCTGATCTCACCAATCCTCTTTAAGCGGTAATTTAACGTATTTGGGTGGACATGCATCTTTTTAGCCGCTTCATATACATTACAATCACAATCTAAATATACTCGTAATGTTTTCAAGTATTCCGTGTGATTTTTATAGTCATGCTCCCTTAGTTTCTCAATGACCATATTTTTATAGTTCTCTTTTAATTTGATTTCATATAAATCATCAAGGAATTGATAGATGCCGAGATCCTGATATGTGTAAATATCCTGCATTAAGTGAGGAAGTTTTCGTTTTAACGAAATCACTTTTTTGGCTTGTTGATAACTATAATGAAGATGTTCCGGCGAATCATAAATGAAACCACTTCCGCCTACAATGTTATCCAGATGATCCTTTTTTCCTATTTCATGAACGAACATTTGGATGAAATCCTGTAAAACCACCGTTGAATCCACTTTATCTTTTATTCGTACAAGCAGGATCAATTGCTGTTGATCGTATAAATAAGCAGCAACATCCACTTCTTGTAAACGTTTAAATAAATGATTCACGTGTTGTTTCAAAGCATCGGTGATCTCCTGACCGAAATCAATGATGATGATCGCCAGGAAACCACTTAAATCAAGGGCATACCGTCGGACCATGTGCAAAATCCTTTGTTCCTCCTTAAGCCCGCCCAATAGTAAATTCCATAAGAAATCTCGATATTCTTCTTCTCTCGTTCTATTGCCACTACGATATTGGACAAGATATTTTTTGACTAATTCGGCTGCTATTTTTAATAGTTGTAAATCTTGATTCGAAAACGTCTTTCCATCTGCATGTGCTCAAATGAAGCCAATGACATGATGATAATCCCAGATGGAAATCGCAACCCGGTTAAACAAATCGATCTCTGGAATAGCAGGGATAATTACCGGTTCATCGCTCTCAAATAACCGTTTCATCACACCACTTTTCCAAAGGACATTGATCACATGATCGGGAACTTGTCTTTGAATGATCGTGAAAATTCTGGCTTGATCGGTTTTGTCGGTATGTTTGCTGTAAGAGATCAACTGGTGGTTCGCATCTTCGATCGTAACCGGGCATCGCAGTATATCTGCGATAAAATCCGCCAGTTTTTCCGGAAAATTGATGAGGTCCGAATTCATGGCTTCCTGCAATCTTTTTTTTCTTATTTCATAATTCAATCGTTCCATCCCCTCACGCACGGACAGAGCAATCCTACGGGAAAATGATTCTCTGGTTATATTGAAAAACAGTTTTCTTAATTTGTCTTATTTTTATAAATCATGAAACGATTATGTTTCCAGCTAATATGTGAAATTGATAGAAAAACCATTGAAAGAAGTTCCATCCTTTCTCTCCACTACAATGAAAAATAAAAGGCCGGTCAAAGTCAAAAAACTTTAAAACCGTCCTTTTAAGGTGCATGATGTCGTTTTAAGAAAAAGACCCCATATCATGTTAAACGTGGCAATAAACAGTCGGAACAATAAAGTAACTTCACTCTACGTGCGATTTGAAATCAGTTCGTTCACTCATAGGTAAGATATGAATCGTAGAAATGAGCGATATGGACGGAACACGTCTAGTATTTCAATCCCTTATAGATTAGATCCATGTTTTCATGACAGAAGGATTCTTAAAAGTTGAAGAAGTAATCCCTCAATTCCTTTTAGGTAAGATGCGTGATTGATTTTACTGGCAAATTCGAATCTGGTGTCGTGTTTGAATCCCTTAATGGTAGGATCATAAATAGAACTTTAAAAAAGTAACTGGAATGAAAGTAAAATTGGTTCAATCTCTTAATGCTTGAATCAATTCGTCACAAGAAAAGCGAATTCTTTTCCAGAAAATGGATTTCATTTGTTAAAGCAAAAAAATTAATATCAGCAAAGAATAAGAACCTTTATAACTTAAGGAAACAGTCAGATAAAAAACAACCGGTAGCGGGTTTCACGAATGTTAGCAATGGTTAAAAACGACGGCAATACCAGGGTGCCACAAAAAATATATATGATGAACCTGGTTTTATTCTTGAACACGCGTGTTTTTGCATTCACCGTTTATTTCAATCATTCCATAAAAAATGCGCCGTTAGATGGCGCTTGATTCTATTAAAAAATATTCTTAATTAATCATACAGATGACAGGCTACTTGATGACCACTCCCGACATCTTGTAAAACCGGTTTTTCTACCGTGCATCGTTCCGTCGCGAATGGGCAACGTGTATGGAAGACACAACCCGACGGTGGATTCAGCGGGCTCGGAACATCTCCTTTGATCACGATTCGTTTTCTTTTTACGGTTGGATTCGGAATCGGAATCGCGGAAAGGAGAGCTTTCGTATACGGATGGAGTGGATGGGCGAACAATTCATCAGTTGCGGCGATTTCCACGATATGCCCCAAATACATGACCGCCACGTCATCGGAAATATGACGTACGACACTTAAATCATGAGAGATAAATAAATAGGAAAGATGGTACCGCTCCTGGATTTCCTGTAATAAATTAATCACCTGCGATTGAATGGACACATCGAGAGCGGAAACCGGCTCGTCGCAGACGATCACTTTCGGATTGACCGCCAATGCCCGGGCAAGACCAATCCGTTGTCGCTGCCCACCGGAAAACTCATAGGGAAACCGGAAAAACTGATCAGGACGAATCCCTACTTGTAATAATAAATCCAGCGCCCGCTCCATCCGTTCGCTTCGAGAAGCACCGATTTTATGAATCGCCATCGGTTCCATAACCGTCTCGCCGATTCGTTTTTTCGGGTTCAGGGAAGAGTGAGGATCCTGGAAAATCATTTGAATTTCCCGCCGCATCTGTTTAAATTCTTTCCCTTTTAACTTAAACAAATCCTTTCCTTTATAATAAGCTTCCCCTTCCGTGGGCTCTTGCAGGCGCATGAGCGTTTTCCCTGTCGTACTTTTCCCGCACCCTGATTCACCGACCAGTCCCAACGTTTTCTTTTCATATAAATGTAAACTCACATCATCGACGGCTTTGACGTACTGGACCTGGCGGCTGAACGGCCGGCTGATTTTATAGTATTTTTTCAAATTTTTCACCTGCAAAATCGGCCTGGTATCATCAGCTGGTACGAAAGGTTCTGTGCTAGCCAATTTTTTCACTTCCTTTGAATACGTTTGTATTTATTTTCATGAGAGCACCGCTTCCTCATCTTTTACGGGCATTTCCCCGCGTAAAATTTTTTCATAATGCCAGCATCGCACTCTTTTCCGCGGTCCAACCTCTGTTAACACTGGGGCTTCCTTTTTGCATAAATCATTGGCAAACGGACAGCGGTCCGCAAAACGACAGCCTTTGGGAATATTCGCCAGAGAAGGAACAATCCCTTTGATCGTATACAGTTTTTGCTTCCGCTCTCCGTCCATTTTCGGAATGCACTGCAGCAAACTTTGTGTATACGGATGTAACGGTTGTTCGAATAATGATTTCACATCCGCTTCCTCAATCACCTGACCGAGATACATAACGACCACATGTGTACATACCTCGGCAACAACCCCAAGGTCGTGGGAGATCATGATAACCGACATATTCAATTTTTCTTTCAGCTCATTAATCAATTCGAGGATCTGAGCCTGAATCGTAACGTCAAGCGCAGTCGTCGGTTCATCGGCGATAAGCAATTTCGACCGGCTGGCAAGAGCCATCGCGATCATCGCTCGCTGCCGCATACCTCCGGAAAGTTCATGGGGGTACTCATTGAAGCGCTGTTCTGGAGATGGAATACCGGTTAAACGTAATAATTCGATCGCCTGTTTTTTCGCTTCTTTTTTACTTATTTTTTGGTGTTGCCGAATCGCTTCCACGATTTGATTACCGATCGTATAAACCGGGTTTAAAGCGGTCATCGCATCCTGGAAAATCATCGTGATTTCATTTCCGCGAATCGTCCGCATTTCTTTTTTGGTTAATTTCAATAAATTTTGCTGTTTATAAATGATTTCCCCTTCATATTTCGTTATTTCCTCATTTAATAAACGCATGATCGATTCTGAAGTGACACTTTTCCCACAGCCCGACTCGCCAACGATGCCAAGCATCTCTCCTTCTTCTACTATAAAACTTACACCATCGACCGCCATTACCGGACCGTTTTCCGTCATAAAGGTAGTCTTTAAATTTTTTACTTCCAACAATGGTTCACCCAAAATTCTCCCTCCCCTTTTTATTTAACGGCCTTATTCGTATGCGGGTCGAGTAAATCACGCAATCCATCACCGAGCATATTTAAGGCAAGAACGGAAAGAACGATAAATAACCCCGGGAATACGGTCATCCACCAGGCAGTAAAAATAACGATTTTTCCGTCATACAAAATATTCCCCCAGCTCGGCTCCGGCGCTGGAACGCCGGCACCTAAAAAGCTCAAGCCTGCTTCCAGTATAATAGCCGCAGCGAAGACATATGTGACCTGGACAAAAAAGGGAGATAAGACGTTCGGCGCGATATGACCCCAAATAATCCGGAATGCGTTCGCCCCTTGCGCTTTGATCGCTTCAATATACGTTTGTTCCCGCACAACAAGAGCGGCGGAACGGACGATCCGTGCCATTGCTGGCACCTTGACGATGGTAATAGCGATGATCACATTGAAAGGATTCAGCCCGAGAACGGCGGTGATCGCAATGGCAAGCAAAATATCGGGGAATGCCAAAAGCCCATCACAAATCCGCATCAAAATATGATCGAGAATCCGGTAATAAGCGGCAAAGAGACCTACCATCATGCCAATCAAACCGGTTAATAAAGCGGATGCAAAACCGACTACCAGAGACACACGACCACCATAAACAACACGGGTAAAAATATCACGACCAAAATTATCCGTACCGAACCAATGATCCCGACTCGGTGGCATCAGCTGCTTCGGCAATTTCCTTCGGCATAATCGCCGCGATCTGGTTTTGGTCAGCCAAAGCATGCATAACGAGGTATGACGGCCGTTCGAGATGAAGTTCGACAGTATAGTCATCAACTGCCACCCATTCAGCGCCACTAAACATCGTTTTGGCTAAAGAAGAATATTCGGACCACTTTTTCATCGAAGCGACAACGTCCTCAGCCGTCATTTCTTCCCCATTATGGAAAAGGACACCTTGTCGCAATTTGAAGGTCACGACAGTTCCATCGTCGTTGATTTCAAAGCTTTCCGCCAGTTGCGGTGTGATTTCCCAGTTTTCATTTAAGGTAACGAGCGATTCATAAATCGGACGGGAAAGATCCTTGGTCGCGCCCGCTGTTGTTACGGTCGGATCCAATGTATTCGGCTGGGCTTCATAAGCGATTTTTAAAGTACCACCAGATGTAGCCCCTTCTTCTTGCGGTGCAGTTGTTTCATTGTTTTCGTTTTCATTTGTTCCCCCATTACTTGTCTCTTCCGATTTCCCTCCACTACATGCGATCAACAAAGCAGGAACAAACAGGAAGAGGAAAAGAAGATACAAAGATTTTCTTTTCATAAAAAAATCCCACCCCTTTGTTCGTTTCCTTATATATTTTCGCTCGTCATAATGGATCGAGCGGTAAAACCGGACGCATCACCCGTTTATATGGATAGTTTCGTAGATTATAAGAACTGATCCCCGGGGAATCGACCGTGATAATCTCTTTTGCGATCGGTTGAAAGACGGCACGAAAATGATTTTCCGATTTGAGTGCGACGATTTTGTATTCCCGGACATCAATTCCGTGGAGGAGAAAAATTTGTTCATCAAGTGTCTGTTTTCTCCGTGACGTAACGATCACATCGACATTTCCCACCTGTATGCGTGCTGATTTTCCTAAATCGATTTCTTGACCTTTTCCCATCGGATGCGTTTGAATGAACTTTCCATCCGAAAGCGTTTTAACATAGGCGTTTACTTCCACAGGTTCCCCGTGGAGGGGATCGATTTTCCCACCTAAGAAAACGTGAATCGTCTCCCCGACACCCACCCGATGGGCAGTCTCCGCTACAGCCGGATCATATATTGAGGCAAATACTGACTTTTCTATATTCATATCTAACAATGCTTTCAGTAAATGGGTTCCATCACCTGGTGCCCCGGCACCTGGATTATCAAAGGTTTCATTGATCACAACAGGTCCGCCCTCTATCTTTAAGGCTTGCTCTAATCCTGCGCGGGGTCCCGGTAATTTTTGATAAAACTTATGGCGCATTTCCCAAACTCTTTTTGCGAGATCTCGACTGAACTCTATTGCCAACACATCCCGTTCATTCGTGATAACCAAAATACCGGCACGCATATCAGGAAGGTCGGTCTGGGAAAAGCCGTGAAAAAATGTACAGTCAATGACATCCGGATGTTGTTCTACCTTCCAGCAGAGCTCATTGACTTTCTTTGCCGGACCGAAATCCGTCGTTGCGGAAGCAAGCATCATCGGCAGCTTGACAAGATTCATGAACGGTTTGATTTCACCCTTGATGATGGCGACTAGGTTCCTGATCGCCTCTTCGCCCCGTTCGTAACAATCGGTATGCGGATAAAAATTCACACCGAAGAGAGCATCAGCCATCTGCACCATCGTTTTCGTAAAATTGGCATGGAGATCAAGTGTTGCAACAATCGGTACGTCAGGTCCAACAATTTTCCGAACCTCCGTTAGGATAGCTCCTTCCAGATCGTCCTCCCCTTCGGCGATCCCGCCACCGTGCAGCGCTAAACACACACCATCGACAGGAAGAGCTTTTTTAAGGGCGGAAAGCAAATTGTTTAGAAGCGTATCATACGTTTCTTTCGGAATGATTCTCCAGCCGGAGCACTCGTGTTAAACGTGGGGACAAGTTCCACTTCTAGTCTTCTTGCTTCCGCGATCATTCCTCCTAAATAATCACGAACACCTTCATGTTCGCGGATGATCGCAATTCCCTTTTGCCACTCATGACTTTTGAACTCGAAAAGAGTTGTCTTTAACTGAGAAAATGTATTTGTCTCATGACTAATACCACCGATTGCGATTCTCATTGTTTTCACCCTTAATAACCTGGCTGTGTAACTGGTTCCTCATTTCCTTTCACATAGGCTACATGCCAATGGCCATCAAGTTTTTGGATATTAACACCAACATACCCGTCTTGCAAAAGTTGACGTTGCTTTGTAAATGAGTTCATATCGACGGAGATTTCTTTTTCCGGATTTCGAATTACATGCTGTTTTTGTAAATCTTTTTTAAATACATAACGGAGTTTACCATTGTATATTTCTTCCAGGGCGACGATTTTCATCCCTAAACGGAACTTATCTTTTAAACTCGGAATATTAAACGGTGCGACGGTTGACAGTACATAACGGAATTTTGTTGGATCGATTCGATTCATAATGATGTTTCCCATAAACTGTTGCAGACCCTGGCCCCGGTAATCGGGGTCAACATTAGAAATCTCTGAATAAATGATTTTCTTCCGCTCTTCTGGTGGAATTTTTGCCAGCTCTCCCAAATATTCGTCTTCCGGTTTCGGAATGAGTAGGGCACGAAAAGCGATCAAACGATCTTCAACAAAAATACCAATCATTTCCCCATGCCCCTGTAAAATGTCCGAATACTCTTCGGCGTTAAGGGGCTGCAAGATATCCTAATATTCAAGATGGTGTATGACCTTTTGTTGCAGATGGAGAACTGCCGGTAAATCATCTAAACTTAAATCCTTGACAACAAAATCCCTGCCATCACGCAGCGTTCCCCTTGTTTCAACATCCATTCTTGACAGTTCCTTCACCATCAGACCGTAAGCATGGTCCTGTGCAATGTCAGTTCCGATAAAACGTTTTCATCTACCTCAATACCAAGGCCCGGTTTATCCGGTAACGAGACGTAAGGGATATCATAACGCAAATCCCCCACATCCTTTGTAAATCTCAAAGGACCGGTGATTTCGATACTCGTTACCATTTTTTTCGAACATGCAAGATGTAAACCCGCACTGGATGCAATCGATGATTCCACCATCGACCCAATTTGACATTCAATCCCGGCCATCTCGGCCTGATGGATTAATTTTTGTGCTGGATATAGAGTCCCCCGCATTTCATCAACTTGATATTGACTCGGTCGGCAGCTTGTTTAGCAATAATCTCTCGCATTTCCCGCATCCCGATTAGCGCTTCATCTGCCATAATCGGAATATCGGTTTTCATGCGAATTCTGGCAAGGGCATCGATTTGACTGGCTTCCACGGGTTGTTCGAGCCAATCAATGGGAAGGTCTTTGATGAGCCGGATCGCTGTTAAAGCGTTCGCTTCAGTTTTCCATCCTTGATTTACATCGACACGGAAACGACAAGCTTTACCGATAGCATCGTAAATCGCCTGAATCCTTTCAATATTTTGATAAGTATTGGATCCGACTTTAATTTTAAACGAACGATATCCCTCTTGTTTGCGCTCCTGGGCCACTTTCGCCATGTTTTCCGGTGTATCCATACTTAAGACCGCGGTAATGGGGAATTTTTCATGGATCCTCCCACCTAATAATGTGTAAACCGGGACACTGAGTGCTTTTCCTGCAAGGTCAAAACAAGCAATATCGATCGCTGCTTTTGCTGTAGGAACCCCGGAAATTTTTCGGTTCATGATTTCATGTAATGCGGCAAAATTCAAAGGATCCGTTCCCAATACCGCCGGAGCCAGCACGTGTTTTAATACGGAAAAAGTGCTTTCCCACGTTTCCCCGGTAACATGCTCATCGGGAACTCCCTCACCATAACCGACAATTCCCTCATCCGTTGTAATTTTTACGATGATCGATGGCATTGTGTCATAGCGGGTATAACTGACGACAAATGGATGTTGAACTGGCAACTGAATGGCGAAAATTTCAATGCTCTGAATCTTCAAGAACATCGACTCCTGGCCTGTCAATACATTGAGTGTTGAAAATATTCAAATTTTAATTTAAATTATAATAAAGAGTTTCCTTCATTTCAGCTAGAAATGTTGGAAATACTTCAAAAAGGTGATGGTCATGGTTCCTGCTTACATGAAAAAAACAGAACAAATGTTGCCCGAAATGTCGAAGGGGTTACAGAAAGTCGCCCATTTCTTCATGAACGATCCTGTCCCTTTTGCTATTTATCCTGCCAAAAAGATCGGCGAGATCATTGGCGTCAGTGAAACGATGGTGATTCGTTTTTGTAATGCGATCGGCTATGATTTCAGTCTTTTACAGGAAGAAATCCGACAAGATCTACTTAAGATCAATCAAAAAAGTCTCGAATTATTTTTCGAGCGAAATTCAAAAAACGGTCAGCAATTTGACAGCATGCAACGGGACATCGTTCTTCTGGAGAAAAACGCTCAAAGATTAAACTGTGATGAAATTAAACGGGCTGCCGATATCATCTTACATAGTGAAAAAAATATTATTCTCGGCTATTACCAATCATTCGCTTTCGCCCACTGGCTTTATTTCAACCTCAATTACGTACATAAAAATACCGTCCTATACCGAC
>CALKAK010000032.1 GCA_937983015.1 uncultured Bacillaceae bacterium
CATATCGCCTTCTTAACCATGAACCGACCGGAGAAACTGAATGCCTTGTCGACTGAACTGATCGCGGCTCTAATTCATGCTTTGCAGGAAGCTGAAGCGGATCCACATGTCAAAGCAATTATTCTTTCAGGAGCGGGGAAATCATTTTGTGCCGGAGGCGATATATCCGCTTTCCAGGAAATGACGGATGTAGCTGCGAAAATAAAATGGATGAAAGAGGCGACGCGCCTGGAACAAACCATCCAGGAATTGGACAAACTCGTCATCAGTGCTGTTCACGGTTATGCGGCCGGCGCCGGGTTCAGTATTGCCCTGGCCAGCGATTTGATCGTTTCGACAAAAGATGCTCTGTTTGCGCTGAGTTTCAAGAACGTCGGTTTAATTCCTGATCTCGGCTTAATGAAGAATCTTGTAAAAAATGTACCTGTTCACTTGGCAAAAGAATGGATATTATCGGGCGCAACGATTTCCGCGGAAGAAGCATACCGTCGCGGGCTTGTGAACCGGATTGCCGAAGGGGATTTGCTGGATGAGGCGACTCGTTTTGCCCAATTTGTCGTGGAAGGACCGCCTCTCGTTCAGCAACTCGTTAAGTATACTTTAAATCATGTCAATGAACTTACGAATCAAACGAATTTTATGCAAGAAGTGATGATGCAAGCATTGCTGTTACAAACAGAAGATCATCAGGAGGGCGTGCACGCTTTCTTTGAAAAACGGAAACCGGAATTCGCGGGAAGATAATTTGGAATTAGGTGAAATCTAGCTTTTAGTTTTTACTTGATTATTTTTCCTGAAGATGGTGGGGAATTAACTTGCATTGAGGAAAGAGTATTTTTTCAAAAATGATAAAGTATTACCGGGTTGACTAAAAAATTGGTATGAAATGAATATAATCACGAAAAACTGCTCTCGCTAGCTCCCGCATCATTACTTCGATACGGGAGCTTCTTTGTTAAAATTTTTTTGCTTAATCCAGGAAAGTCTTTTTAAGATAAATAAGCGGATCATGGGGAATAAAATTACCTTCGATAAAATGTGGATTGTGTCGCAATTTCGGCATGATGCGAAAAAGCACCTGGATCAGTTCATCTCTTTCTATTTCGCTAATGGAAAATTCCAAACCGTATTCGAAGATTCCCGGGTATAGTTCTTGCGACCAGACGATTTTCCCACTAAGGTCAATGGTGGTATGATCGAGATTCGTGGAAAATCCATAAATAATTTCCTCTTGCACTGGAAGTCGCAAATGGCTCATAAACCGAAGGCCACCAGGACTTATGTCAATGATCAGTACTTCCGTTGAGCCAAGGGAAACTTTTCGCTTTCGAAAAGTGAGAATGGTCATCTGTGCACTCAAGGGGAGTGGTAATTTGATTCGGAAATATTTGCGCCGCTCTATGCCGTGATCATTCGTTTTTGTCGTAGGTACAACCGACCGCTTCCTGAACCATTCGCTCATTTGTTCGGATGGTATGGCGGGAGAAAAGTAAAATCCTTGAACCTGGTCGCAACCGAGTTCGTTTAGAATTTGTAGCTGTTCGTTTGTTTCCACGCCTTCTGCACAAACATTTATATGTAATTTTTTTGCCGCGTCGATGATGGAACTTACGATGATTTGATCCCGCACGCTATTCGTCAAATTATGGATGAAGGAACGATCGATTTTAATTTCCTGGATGGGTAATTGTTTTACTATGGACAAGGCCGAACAGCCACTGCCGAAGTCATCGATACAAAGGGTAACTCCTAATTTTTGCAAACTTTCTATTTGTTTTTTCGCAGCAGAAAGCTGTGCGAAAAAGGTATGTTCAATAATTTCAATGGTTAGGCATTCTGGAGGAATTCGCTTTCTTTTTACTGCATTTTTAATAATCGTGACCAGGGATGAGCTGGTAAGGGATTTTGGCGATATATTAATAGATATATTTGGTTTTTTAATTCCTTGTTTCATCCACGCTTTTATTTGGTCACAAACCGTATCGATGATCAATTGGTTCAATTTTTCAAGAGCGGTTTCTCTTTTCTCGATGATAGGAATGAATTCATTAGGAGATATTTTTCCCCAGAGAGGATGATTCCAGCGCAATAACGCTTCGGCGCCTGTAATTTCTAGTGATTTGGTATTAACCTTTGGCTGATATTCAATGTACAGTTCCCCTTTTTCTATTGCTTGAAAAATATCTGTCTCTAACTGGAATGTTTTGAAAGCATCGATACTCATTTCTTCCGAATAAAGAGCATAATGCCCGGTTCCCGCTTCTTTCGCTTTTTGCAGAGCGGTATGGGTTTGCTGTAACAGTGTACTTAATTTTTTATGTTTTTCCGGATGAAAAAAGTTAATTCCTATATTGGCATTTAAATATAATATGTGTTCATTGATCTGTAACGGTTGTTGAATGTTTTGTATCAACTGTTCTGACAGTTGGATGATTTGCTTTTGCCTGCGAACGGGTGCTATAATGACTTCCCATTCGTTTCCATATAAACGATAAATCAATCCCTTACCATTTAAAAAGTTTTTTAAGAGTTGGGAGATATGATAAATCGCCCTGTCGCCCATGTCAAAACCAAGATTTGTATTAATCTGAGCGAATCCGCTGATCTTTATCGCCATAAGGGCAAAGGGAACTGTTTTTTTCTCGATCAGCTCTTTTGCGATTTTCCTACCAAAGGTTAAATCAGGCAATTTCGTTAATGGATCAATAGAAGTACTATTTGGCTTTTCCTGGAAAAAATTTTCCGCGCGCAGTTGATAGGCGTATTTTTTAAGCATGA
>CALKAK010000033.1 GCA_937983015.1 uncultured Bacillaceae bacterium
GCGATTTCCGGATCTTCATAAGGTGCATAGCCGACAAAACTAAGATTGTACGTTTCCATGCCATTCAAATAAGCTTCTGCGGTACCGGTTTTCCCAGCGGCGTTATACGGTTCATTTCGGAAATAGTGACGGGCCGTTCCCCGTGAACCATGGGTAACGCGCCAAAAACCTTCCTGGACCCGCTTGATCCATTCATCTTTCATATCGATGCGATTTAAAACGACGGGTTCGAATTTCTTGATTAAACGTCCCGGCTCATCACTATCAAGATTCGGTTCACGGATTTCCTTAACGAGTTGGGGTTTTAAACGATACCCACCGTTAGCTATTGTTGACACGTATTGCGCAAGCTGTAAGGGCGTGTACGTATCCAATTGACCGATCGCGATTTGGAAATACGAACTCGGATCGGTACCCTTGATGCCCGCTATTTCGTTTTCAAAATCGATACCGGTCGGAACGCCAAGACCGAATTGCCCGAAATATTTGCGGATAATCTCGATATTTTCCGGCTCGATTCGCAGGGATTGACCCCGACTATATTTTCCACCTAAAATATCGATGGCAATTTTCCACATATAAACGTTAGAAGAACGTTCCAGAGCGGTTAGATCGTCGATCCAACCCATCACCTGGTGGGAGGAGAAGCTTCCAGAGCCTCTGATGACCATCACCTCATCCAGTTTCCGTTCGCCGGGATAGGTACTTCCCGTCTGAAAACCGGTGAGGACCGTGGCCCCTTTCACTACGGAACCGGTCGCATAGGATGTGGTGAAGGTTCCCGGGGTGAAATCGATAAATTCTTTTGCTTCAGGATTGTACTGGCGACCCGACATGGCGAGAATTTCCCCTGTCATCGGATCCATGGCTACGATAAAGGCTCGGTCCAGGGTACTGGACGTTTTCATACCTTTCGCCAATTCTTCTTCTATGATCATTTCCACTTGCATTTGCAAATCAATATCGATGGTTAAGATCAGGTCTTTGCCACTTTTCCCTTCACTGAGGACTTCCGTTGCTACCACGTCACCGTTTTTATTCGTCACGGTTTTCATCTTTGACTTCTGGCCCTGCAAGATGTCATCATATACCTCTTCTAAATAACTCGTTCCGACCCGATCGTTTAATTTGTACCCTTTCGCTAAATATTCATCCACCTTTTCCGCTGGAATCCCTTTGTCCGAATCGGAAACCCCCCCAAGAATATTCCAGAACACATCATCATATACCCGCTCGCGGCGCCAGTCTGTGGTGATATCGATACCGGGGAGATTGACCAAATTTTCACTTACCCGGGCGTACTCCTCATCAGTCACATCTTTATTTTTCACGATCGATGGTGTCAATGCGACCGCACTGTACAATTTGCGGTAGATAGCGGCAATGTTCGTGTCCACTTCCCGCATCTGTTCTTCCGTGATCCGCGCCAATTTAATTTGATAGAGTTTTTTATCACTTATTTCTTTATTTTTCCAGCGAGTGATTTCTTCATCCGTTAATAGATCTTTTCCGTTATCATTTTCCAATAACCAGAGATCTTTTAAGTCCCGCTCCGTCACCTTTTTCATATCATCCTCTGACATGGTGATCAGTTCAGCTAGTTTTTTTGCCAGATCAAGGAGTTCTGCGGGTTGGGGATTTTTGGGCGGGGTGAAAACGATCGCTTTTTCCGGAACATTGTATTTCACCAATTTATAATTACGGTCATACATTTCCCCACGGGGAACCGAATAAGCGACCGCTGTCACATCTTTTCGGTTGACCTGTTCTTCGTATTGTTCCCCGTGAACGATTTGTACGACACCAAGACGCAAAATTAACACCGAAAACAACGCAAAAACAAAAAAGAAGAGCAAGTTCATTCGCACGGGAACGATCTGTTTCTTCTTTTTCTTTTGTTTCTTCCGCAATACGATCATTCCTTTTTATAATAAGATAAAAATGCAGTTCGACCTGCTCGGTAATTAAAGGGGCGAGGTGTTTGTGAATACATTCTCTATTTTAATCGAAAAAAGGGGCGAACACCAGAACTAAGTGAATAAGATGGCGGACTTGGCACCGTCAAAACTCCTGCAAATTAACCATTCATAAAATCATTAGCAATCCGGGCAACAAAAAAATAAATGAATAAATAACCGGCACCAAAGATAACGAGTAAATAAGGGATGATCCGCTCTGCCGGAAGAAACGAACAGGTGATTAAAAACGTGATAATGGAAAACGCTCGGCCTAGATTCAGAAAAAGTTCACGGACTACGATATATTCTACCCGCCATTCACCTGCTTCCCTGGATGAGCCAATCACATCGTATAGCGTGGATATATACGGGATGAGAACTAGAGGATAGGCGAGGGAAATCACGATTCCATAAACGATAAACATTGACAAACTCGGGCGGATAACAATCAGAAAAACGGCGAAAAACAAAGTAATGCCGCCGAAAAGAATCGCTTGTTTCCGCCACGTTTGTTTAATGAATCGAGCCACTAAATAATAAGCGACCATGGAAACGAAAGAATTAATGAAGGCGAATTTTCCGAGAGCCCACTCGCTTTTTCCCACTAAATACACATGTAAATTGATCAAAAACGCGAAAATGCCTTCGCGAAGACCTTGTGCCAAGGAGGCATTGGTGATCATGTACCAATTTCGGTTTTGTGAACGTTCCTTCATAATCGTGAGAAGCTGATAAGGGCCCCGTGCGGACCTGTTCTTCATAAAAAAACTGCAGATTGTCGCCAGGGCAAATAAAAAAAGTGATAGAGAAAAAATATGATGGTACCCGCGCTGACCCAGGCGTGAAATGATGAAACCGGCAATAAGCGGTCCTGCCATACTCCCGAAGGAAGTAAGAATTCCCATCAACCCGTTAAAGAAATCCCGGGTTTCTGGTTCTGTAATCTCAAATGTTAAAACATTGTACGCGAGCCAGTAAAAGCCATAGCCCATTCCGAGCAAAAAACCGATGAGCCAAAGGAAAGCAGTAGCCCGTTCCCCTGTCCATAAAATAAAAAAATAATAAATGGCTAAGAGTGCCACGCCAACACGAAACACGACTATGCGATCCACGCGTTTTGCGATCCAGCCGGCGAACACAAAACATACAGGCTGGGCGATGACGATCATTAAATTGTAAATTCCGATTTGTAGATAACTAGCGGTCAATTTCCATATATAAACATTTACAAATGTATTGGAAAGTGCAACGCTTAACGAATACATCGCCCCGATTGCAAGCAGTAACTTGAAATCCTTTGTGATCAGGGCTTCTCCGGTCCATTCTTTTAAACCTAACATGCCTTTTCGCTCCTTTACAGAAAGTATTGTCTGTAAAGGCAGTCATTTTATGCAAGAAAAAACCCCGAAGTTTAAACTTCGGGGCCTGATGTACTCCTATTATTTTGCTTCTTTATAGCGTCTTGCTACCTCATCCCAGTTGATGACATTAAAGAAGGCTTCAACATATTCAGGACGGCGGTTTTGGTATTTCAAGTAATAAGCGTGCTCCCAAACGTCAACACCAAGAATTGGTGTTTTCCCTTCCATGAGTGGCGAATCCTGGTTCGGCGTGCTCATGATTTCCAGCTCTCCGTTATTTACGACGAGCCAGGCCCAGCCAGAACCGAAACGCCCGATCGCAGCTTGCTTAAATTCTTCTTTAAACTTTTCAAAGCTTCCGAACTTCGCGTTTATCGCATCCGCCAATTCACCGGTCGGTTCGCCACCACCATTCGGGGACATGATTTCCCAGAATAAGGAATGGTTAGCATGGCCACCGCCATTATTGCGGACGGCTGTGCGAATATTTTCCGGAACAGCATCCAGATTGGCCAGCAATTCTTCAATCGATTTATTTTCTAATTCTGCATTTCCTTTGATGGCGTTATTTAAATTCGTGACGTACGTATTGTGGTGTTTCGTATGGTGAATGTTCATCGTTTCTTTGTCGATATACGGTTCTAACGCATCATATGCATAAGGCAATTTCGGTAATTCAAATGCCATTCTACTCACCCTCCAAAATGATTATTAATTAAGAATGAATATCCAAATCTTTACATTTAGCTTAGCAAACCAACCTGTCCAATGCAAATAAAACGTACTGCTCTCCCCCGCCGTTATCCCCCCTTTTTGCATGACCTTTCTTATCCAAAAAAAGCTTGGCCATAAATAGCAAAAAATAAACGCGAATGGACCACACACCGGTTACAGGGAAATATTATGAAATATACAGAAAACGCTTCCACATTCTCTTAACTTGATTATAGCGTATTTTACAAATTTTTGCTCATTTCATCATGATTCATCATTAGTTCCTTAAACAAATTGCCAAATTACGCCTTAGTCGTTTCGTTCAATATAATTCTCATAAATTCTAGCAAGTCTGAATATAAATAGTATAAAAAATAGAAGGTTGAAAAAAGGAGAATCTCTTGATGAAACGGGTTGTCGCTTTGATCTTCGCTTTTCTGATCGGCTCTGCGATCTACTACGATTTAACGGTCGGTACCTTACCGGGAATTCAAGCCTCGGAAGGAATAGCGGCACAAAAAGAAGCAGCACTACCTTATGTAGAAATTCAAGTCCACCCCGGGGATACCGTGCTATCGATCATCGAACGGCATGGCGGAATTCCAGAAAATGTAGCGATTGAAGAGATCATTACTGATTTCAGCACTTTAAATGATGGATTGGACCCCTTAAACATCCAGCCGGGGAAAATTTATAAATTTCCCCTTTATTCCCAGGAGCCGTAAAAAAACGGTCCAGGCTGGACCGTTTGGAAATGCTCCCTCATTTATAAGAAAAAAACCGGTGTGAAAAACAGGTCGATGATGATCGCAGCACAACTGATTCCGATCGCCCAGTTACCCATGCTTGTGGCACCGCGAGCCCGGGCGACAAATGCTAAAATCAAACCGATTACCGCCATGAGCGTCGAGGCGGTGAATAAGGATAAAATGGCAAGAGCCAGGGCGATAAGCCCGAACCAGTAACCGGCGCCTAATTCGTCTTGCGCTTCAGGAGCACGGTCATCGTCCATATCGAGCGCCGGAGCAAAATCCGCACCCATTTCTTCTATATATTCGTCACTTAATTTTTCATCATTGGCATAACCTTGATTTAGATTATTGTCGTATCGCAGATTCCTGTCCATTCACAACCCCTCTCTTTTTTAAGGGAGCAGTATTAGTTTGAACAGGAATCATCGGTATCACTCAATGAATATTTACCAACATAGGGAATTTTTCCAGACCGATAACATTTAAACCGTGCAATCATGGCAGTACCCATAAATTTCAAATTTATGATCCTGAATCGTCAAACCATGTAATTCCTTCTTCACTTCTTCCATCGGACAGACATGGATTTCTAAAGTTTTCCCGCAATTTAAGCAAATAAAATGATGATGATGGCCAGCATCACAAATAAACCGGTAGTGCTTTTCTCCACCAAGTTCCGTCTCTTCCAATATCCCCAGTTCTGTATAGAGGGCCAGGTTCCGGTATACCGTATCCACACTAATACCAGGATAAATCTCTCGCATTTCTTCGAGAATCTCCCGGGCCGTCAAATAACGATCTTCTTCCGCTAAAAATTCCAGCATATCGACCCGTCTACCGGTATATTTATACCCATGCTCCTTTAAGATCCGAATCGCTTCTTGCAAATTCATTCCGTTCTCCTCACTTTTTCTTGTTCATAAAATAATTATAACGTAGACGGTACTTTTTATGGACGATGACGGTCATCAACAAAAGTGTGGCGATGATCACGATCGTCCCTCCGGGAGCGAGATCAAAGTAATAAGCCGTGACAAGTCCCCCGATCACCGATATTTCCCCGAAAGCGATCGCGGTAAAAATCGCGCTTTTAAAACTTTTCGCGAGGCGAATGCTGGCGGCAACGGGTAAGGTCATGAGGGATGAAACGAGCAGTACACCGACGATTTGCATGGAAATGGCGACTATCACGGCCACTAAAATAATAAAGATAAAATTGATTGCCCTCACCCTTAAACCGCTAACGATACTATACTCTTCATCAAACGCTAACAAAAACAATTCTTTAAACAGTAAAACCACGATAATCATAACCAATACGCTGATGTAAAGGATAAGATGCAGATCTTCTGTACGGACAGCACTGACACTACCGAATAAATAGCCGAACAGGTCCGTGTTGAAACCGTCAGCGAGGGATAAAAACACCACGCCGAGACCGACCCCGAACGACATGATGATCGGTATCGCCAGTTCTTCATAATGCCGGTAAAGCGAGCGGAACTTTTCTATTAATAATGCACTGCTAACGGAAAAAATCATTCCTCCGTATATTGGATTGAACGGGGCCAGGGCGGTCACGTAACGTTGAAGGAGAAGACTGGCGGCAATCCCCGATAATGTAATATGACTTAAAGCGTCGGCGATCAATGATTGCCTTCTTAGCACGATAAAAACTCCTAACAAAGGAGCGATGATACCGATAATGAGCCCCGTCAGGAAAGAGTTTCGTAAAAAATCATATTCGAGTATACTCTGGAACAACATTTCCCCCTCCTGCAAGCGGCAATTCCTTCGCCAGTTGTTTTTCCATATAGTTTTTAGGATCACCGAAATATCGGATGGTACGATTTAAATGAAGAACATGGGTTAAAGAATCTTTAATCGCCTGCCAATCATGACTGACAAGGATCACCGTCATCCCTTGTTCTCTGTTCAATTTCTGCAATAACGTCATGAACGATTCCACCTGTTCACGATCAACACCTACGGTCGGTTCATCGAGAATCAAAATCTGCGGGTTGGTCACGAGCGCCCGGGCGATAAAGACCCGTTGTTGCTGGCCACCGGATAATTCACCGATATTCCGTTGCGCGTACGCCTCCATATCCACTGCCTTGAGCGTGTTCAACACTTTTTCTTTAGTATCTTTAGGAAAAAAACGGAACAATCCGGTCTTTTTCACAAGGCCGCTCCGGACTATTTCGTAAACCGTTGCCGGGAATCCTCGATTAAAAGCATTCGCTTTTTGGGAAACATAACCAATTTTATCCCATTCACGAAAATATTCCCGTGGCGTACTGAAGATTTTGATCATGCCCTCTTGTAAAGGTAATAAACCAAGAATTAGTTTCAGTAAGGTAGACTTCCCACCACCATTCGGACCAACCACACCGACAAAAGATCCGGGAAAAATTTCTAGGTGAATATCGTGTAGCACTTTTTCCTCTCCATACGAAAAAGAGACGTGTTGAATTGCGATCATTGGTTTTTCTTCTTTCATAAAAATCCCCTGTTTCTGAAAAATGTTGATAAATCAGAATGGTTCCGATTTGCAAACTAAAGTATAACCTACTTTATTTCATTTGTAAAGATTCCAGATGTAAAGACATGGGAAACATTTACGGGATCTTTTCATACATTGGGGAGAGGGAGGGGTATCATGAAAATCATTGAGAATATGATCAATATGAAGCTTAACACGATTACAGGAAATGATTTACTGAAGTATGCGGAAAAGGTGAATATTTCCGTCACGAAAAGTCAGGCGGAACAAGTGGCCGCCTTCATACGGGGGAAAAATTTCAATCTTTTCGACGATCGTGATCGCACGAAGATCATCAAAGAAATCGCCCGGATCGCCGGACCAAAAACCGCGAAACAAGTCAACGATATTTTTAAGATGTTCTTATCTTAAAAAAGGGACCGGGCTTTAAAAAACTTTCCGGTCCCTCAACGTTGGAATCCTAACACTTATTGACGCTTAATTTTCTCCAATAAATCCGGATCGAAAGTCTGTTCTTTGAGCATGGCGATTTCAAAACGGTATGGCGGCTTCCGATCATTTTTATCCTCGCCAACATAGGGGGTTTCTAAAATTTTCGGTATTTCTTCCAATTGGGGGTGGTGAACGATATAGTTCAAGGTTTCAAAACCGATATGGCCGAATCCGATATTTTCATGCCGGTCTTTTCGGGCACCCCGGGGATTTTTACTATCATTGATATGAAGCACTTTCAACCTGTCGAAACCGATGATTCGATCAAATTCCTCCAAAACACCATCAAAATCATCTTTCACATTATAGCCCGCATCATGGGTATGACAAGTATCAAAACATACAGACAATCTGTCATTATGGGTCACTCCATCGATGATCCGGGCCAGCTCGTCAAATGTCTGGCCACATTCTGAACCCTTACCGGCCATTGTTTCCAGCGCGATCTGCACTTTTTCTTCCCCGGTTAAAACTTCGTTCAAACCTTCGATAATTTTTTTGATTCCTACTTCTGCTCCTTCACCGACGTGCGAACCGGGGTGGAGAACGATTTGTTCGGCACCGAGGGCGGTAGCCCGCTCGATCTCCTCTCTTAGGAAGTTAACCCCCAATTCAAATGTTGCCGGATTTTTCGCATTACCGATGTTGATAATATATGGCGCATGAACGACAATTTCCACGATGCCGTTTTCCTTCATATGTTCCCAACCGGCTTCGATATTGAATTCTTCTATTTTCTTGCGACGGGTATTTTGCGGTGCACCGGTATAGATCATAAACACATTAGCGCCATAAGAAGCGGCTTCTTCGCTCGCGGCAAGTAACATCTTTTTTCCACTCATGGAAACATGTGAACCGAGTTTTACCATATATTCCCCACTTCCTCATTAGAACTGATTTGGTCACGTACACTCATTATACCTTACCCCGTCTCTTCTGTCTTTTCATAAGCTGCTTTAACTTCGCTAGCTGTTTCTTTTTATACCCGGGTTTGATTTTTTTCGGTTTTTTCAGAATAATCTCTTCAGTTTTCCGTTTCCGGACTCTCCGGAGCTGGATGCTTTTCCATTCGCCGTTTTCAAGGTCTTTAAATCGATAGTCAATTCCCATCTTGGCCAATTTCTCAAGCCGTTTTTCATCCTCTTCCGTGATGATGGTGGCACAAATCCCTGTGTAATCGCCGCGACCGGTACGGCCGGCGCGGTGGATGTAAAAATGCAGGTCCCTGGGGAGCTCGTATTGAATCACGTGACTAACCCCTTCGATATCGATGCCCCTCGCCGCGAGGTCCGTTGCCACTACATATTGAAATTCTAATTGACGGATCCGGTTCATCATATTTTTACGTTCCCGCTGCGTTAGATCACCGTGGATGACGCCCGTTTTAATTCCCCGTTTACTGAATTCCATGGCGATTTCATCTACCATTTTTCTTGTATTCGCAAAAATCAAGGCTAAAAAAGGGTTGAAGGAGCGAGCGATTTCTACGACCAAATCGATTCGCTTCCTCCCCCGTAATGGTACGAATATATGCTCGATATTGGGAGGGACGATTTCTCTTGCGCCCACTTCGATGAAAACGGGGTTTTCCATATACTTCTTCAAAAAGGGTTTAAGATTTTCCGGAATTGTAGCGGAAAATACCAGCATCTGTAACCGTTTCGGCAGACGGGCGGCAATTCGGTCCACATCAACTAAAAACCCCATCTCCAAAGTCATATCCGCCTC
Organism: uncultured Bacillaceae bacterium; assembly: GCA_937983015.1. Classification (GTDB taxonomy): domain Bacteria; phylum Bacillota; class Bacilli; order Bacillales; family Caldibacillaceae; genus CALGAD01. The sequence goes on from CALKAK010000033.1 coordinate 9,512, forward strand.
ATCAACGACCATGATCGATGCGGTATGGACAGGTAAAGCTCCACTTTCCGCTAGATCATTAATGCGACCTGGCGTTCCGATCACAAGCTGGGGTGGCGTTTTTAGTCTTTCAATATCCCGACTTTTATCCGTCCCACCATAGAAAACTTTTACGGAAATCTTTTCTTCTGGTTCAGCATGATCGAGCAAATACTGGGCTTCTTGATAAAGCTGCGTTGCCAGCTCTCTCGTCGGAGCCGTAATCACCGCTTGTACCTTTTTTTGTCCCGGATCGAGCAACGTTAATATCGGCAATAAAAAGGCAAAGGTTTTCCCCGTTCCGGTTTGCGACTGACCGACTACACTCTTCTTTTCTAAAACCAGGGGGATGATTTTTTCCTGAATATCTGTCGGTGTTTGAATATGTTTTCCTGCCAACGCTTTCAGTAAATACGGTTTTAGTTGAAAGTGACGAAATCCTGATGACATAAGCATGACTCCTTGTCCAGTATTTTCCAGTACCGTATTATACATGATGACACAACGATAACCAAATTTTCTAACAAAACGAGGGCGCATGCATATCTTGATATGGATACGAGGTGAATGGATGAGAGGAGGTCTCTTTGTGCAACCTCATTTTATGCGATATCATCACCCGGTGCGTCCGGATCCTTTTTCACTAAGAAGACCGTCTTACTTTCCCGGTCCCTTTCAATCGAATATAGGAAGACAGCACTTTCGCGCTGGTTTTCTTTCCCGGTTGTTCGGGCGTCATGATCCCGTTTCTTACCGCCAATTCCAGGCACACCCGTTTTATTTCGGGCCGCGAACACTCCCGCCTGTTTCCGGAAGTTCCTGGCAAAGTTGGTTGAATCCTGAACGGCTCACTCATTTTCTCGGGCAAACACAGCAATTTTTGCACACGGGCCAACAAGTGATCAGCCTGTACCAACAATACGGCCCCCTGATCCGGAACTTACCGGCGTTGTGGAAAATGTACCGCAGCATGCTCCAGAATGATGCTGAACAGGAGAATGAAAATACAGCTAAAAGGACGGACGAAGTCCCAGATGATGTGGAGGAAAATGAAACGAAGGATCATCCGGAAACGGAAGAAGCATACAGCGGGACCGAACAGGAGAGTAAGAATGATGCTAATGACCAAGAAGCGACTGAAAAAAAGCCGGTAAAAGAAAATAGAGAAAGAAGGGATGAATATACAATAAGAGAATCCATCCCGAAACTCTATATTTGAAACATCTCTTCCCCTTCCGGTCTACAAGGAAAAACCACGTCTTCCCTGTGACGTGGTTTAAACAATCAATAAAACCGGAATGGCTCGGTTACCACCTCCGATGGCATGACTTCAACAGGAAGGTTCTTCTCAGTGCAGAGGGCCGTGAGTTTTTCGGCCACTTTCTCCTTCATAATTTTTTCGATATGATGCCCCGGGTCGACAATATTGAACCCTTCCATCGCAGCATCCACCGCAGTATGATAATAGATATCGCCCGTGACATAGACGTCAGCACCTTTTTTCTGTGCCGTGCGCCAATATTTATCGCCATCGCCACCTAAAATGGCGACTTTTCTCACGACCTGTTCCATACTACCGACAACCCGAACACCCGGGACGGAAAGTCTTTCTTTGACATATTCAACAAAATCGCCCATGGACATCTCTTTTTCCAGCACACCGATCCGGCCCAAACCATAAACTTCACCAGGCAATTCCAACGGATAAATGTCATAAGCCGGTTCTTCATAAGGATGAGCTTGCAACATCGCCTGGATCAAAGGTTTTTCAATAGTTTCCGGATAGACCGTTTCGATTCGTTCTTCCTCGACCGCTTCCAATTTTCCGACCGTACCGATATGTGGATTCGTTCCCTTGCCTGGTAAAAACCTTCCAGTACCTACAGCAGAAAATGAACAATGGGTATAATCACCGATTGCTCCCGCTCCCATCTCGCCGAGCACCCGCCGAATTTTTTCCGCATCTTTAACCGGAACGTAGACGACGAGTTTTCTAAGGCGCACTTCATGGGTTGGAACGAGAACTTCGGTCTCTTGTAAATGAAGGGCTTCAGCAAGCATATCATTGACACCGCCCCGGGTAATATCAAGATTGGTATGGGCGGCATATACGGCAATACCATATTTTAAAAGCTTTTCGATGATCCGCCCGTAGGGTTTTTCCGTGGGGATCGATTTTAATGGTCGGAAGATGAGCGGGTGATGAGCGATGATCAGTTGAACATCTTTGGCAATCGCTTCCTCCACCACTTTTTCGGTGACATCGAGGGTAACCAAAACTTTCCGGACCGGGCGTTCCAGACTGCCGACCATAAGACCAATCTTATCCCCCTCCATTGCCAACGTTGGCGGTGCGAAGGTTTCGAATAGAGAAATAATCTCATACCCTTTTGTCATCAGCTAATACCTCCTCGATCCAGCGGATTTTTTTCCTAAAACTCTCCATTTTCTTCAGGATCTCAGGTGTCTCGATAGCCTGTTCCAGCTGCTTTAATACCTGTTGCATGGCTATTTTCTCACGCTCCCATTTCATCCGGAAGATTCGGTTCTTTTCTTTCAATAGAAAAGGACCGAAAAGTAATTCTTTTTCTAAACAGGTGTAGGGTTTTTTTCCATCACCCGGTTCGGCCACTAAAATTTCATAGATATGTCCTTCTTCTTCAAGGATCCGTTCAGAAATGAGTTCCCAGTTATTTTCCATTAACCAGCGCCGGACAAGCTCTTCACCATTATTGGGCTGCAAGATCAAACGTTTAACGGGAAGCAAACGTTCTTTCCCTTCATCTAAAATTTCACTGATAAGGAATCCGCCCATACCACAAATCGTGACACAATCAACCCGATCATCTGGGCGAATCACGTCTAAACCATCCCCGAGACGAAGCGCGATCTTGTCTTCCAATCCCTTTTCCCGGACGTGTTTTTGCGCCATCCGTAAGGGGCCTTTACTCACATCGCCACAGATCGCTCGCTGGATCGATCCTTGCTTTAAAGCATAAATCGGTAAATAGGCATGATCCGTGCCGATATCAGCGAGAACGGAATCTTTTTTTATGAAAGAGGCAATAATTTTTAACCGCTCAGAAATATTCATCAGTTGCCACCAAACCCTTTTTAGTTTCCACAATTATACAGTACTAGAAAAATTGCCTGATTTCAAACGGCTTTTCAGATAAGGCCCACTAAAAAATCCGGCGGATACGGCCGGATTCCTCTTGAATATTATTGTAAAGATAAGAGCCATTCGATCATTTCATCCAGAGCGTCACCGGGAACGAGATTTCCGGGCATTGCGCCGCGCCCATTCACAAGAACCTCACGAATTTCCTCATCGCTAAGACGCTCACCCAAATTCGTTAGAGCCGGTCCCATAGCCCCTTCATAATTTTCACCATGACAGCCCATGCAGGTTTGAGCATAAATTTCTTCTGGAGTAAGTGCGACCTCTTTCCCTTCTTCCTGCGTTCCATCCCCAGAAGCTTCTTTGCTGTAAAAGATGGAAATCGTGGACACACCAGCTACGAGTAAAATTCCCATGACCATGATTAAGACATACGGTAGAATCGCATTTCGCTTCATCGTCCTCTCCCCTTTGTCTTTCTTAATATATTGCATTTACAAACTATTCTTATTTTACTAAAAAATCGTAAGAGGTGAAAGTGCTATGCCCGTTTCCCGAAAACAAAAAGTGTATAATTCACAAAATATCCATATTTCCCTATCGAACGGTACGATATCACCATTATATTTGTATCATTTTGAAAATGCTGACAAAAGTTATTTGCATTATGAAAGGCTTTCCTTTAAAATAATGTGCAAATAGAAAAAAATAATATAGTAAAAAAGGTTTGCCTGAATCAGGCAAACCCGATCACATCCGTATTTTATTCTAAAAAGTCCTTGAGGCGTTTGCTACGCGAAGGATGGCGCAATTTGCGTAGGGCTTTCGCCTCGATTTGCCGAATCCGTTCCCTTGTGACACCGAAAACCTTACCAACTTCTTCTAATGTCCGGGTACGGCCATCGTCAAGGCCGAATCGTAATCTAAGGACGTTTTCTTCGCGATCCGTTAAAGTGTCGAGCACATCTTCCAATTGTTCTTTTAACATTTCGTAAGCAGCGTGGTCAGCTGGCGATGTGACCTCATCATCCTCGATAAAATCACCGAGATGGGAGTCATCTTCTTCACCGATCGGTGTCTCCAGGGATACGGGTTCTTGAGCGATTTTTAAGATCTCCCGGACCTTTTCCGGTGGCATATCCATATCTTCAGCGATCTCTTCCGGTGTCGGTTCCCGCCCGAGATCCTGAAGTAATTGACGCTGGACGCGCACGAGCTTATTGATCGTCTCAACCATATGCACGGGAATCCGAATCGTTCGTGCCTGATCGGCAATCGCCCGAGTGATCGCCTGGCGAATCCACCACGTGGCGTACGTACTGAATTTAAATCCTTTCCGGTAATCAAACTTTTCAACGGCTTTGATCAATCCCATATTCCCTTCTTGGATCAAATCCAAAAAGAGCATTCCACGACCAACGTAGCGTTTAGCGATGCTGACAACGAGACGTAAGTTGGCCTCGGTTAATTTTCGTTTTGCTTCTTCATCACCTTCAGCAACCCGTTTGGCCAACTCCAGTTCCTCTTCTGGTGTCAGAAGTGGAACGCGACCGATTTCTTTTAAGTACATGCGCACCGGGTCATTAATTTTCACATCTGGTGGCACACTTAAATCGTTTAAATCGACTTCATCGTCGTCATCTTCTAGAAGATCATCATCGTTATCGTCAATTAATTCGATCCCTTGTTCGGTGAGTTCATCATAAAATTCATCCAAGTCCTCGGGATCTAATTCATAATGACTGAGCTCATCGGCGATAGCGTCGTAAGACAATTTTCCCGTCTTTTTACCCGTTTGTACAAGTTTTTCCTTTGCTTGTTCTAACGTTATATCTGTATCCTTTTTATCGGAACGAGCTGATTGTTCAGCCATATGTTCCCCTCCTTCCAAACACTTAAAGAGATCTCCTTAATTCGATAATTTCACGTGCTATGGCTTTGACCTTTTCAAAATCACGGGCGGCCTCCGCCTCTTTTCCTTCTTTTTCCTTTTCTTTAATCAGCAATAGTATTCTTTGACGATCCATTTGTTTGAGATAATCGGCTAGTTCACGATCGGATAATTCCTCAGAAACGTCCATCATCCCGATCTCCGCAGTAATTTTACGCAACTCTTCATCTTTTAAGAACTCGAGAAATTGTCGTAAATCCGCTTCATGGCCTTCTTCATAAAATGCATAAAGATAGGTGACGATCGCCTGGTGACTGTCCACATTGAAGGAACGGTCACCAAGTTTTTCCTGGATTCTTCTGGCATTTTGTACACTTTTTAACATATGGGCAATTAAGATGCGTTCAGCGTTATAATATGCACGCGGTAATTTTTTATCCTGATACGAGATATTCTTTTCAACAAGAGATATGGGTGCTTCTCTTCTTTTTTTCTGTTTATATGCCAGTTGCCTTTCCTGGGCTTTTAACGCATCCAGGGATAGGGAAAACCTTTCGGCGAGCTGCCGCAAGTACATATCCTTTTCGATCATATTGGTCAGTTTACTGATTTCCAAAAGTACCTGTTCAATATAGGCTAAACGGTCTCCCTCATGTTGCAAGTTTTTTCCTTGTTGGTAATATTCGAATTTAAAGGACATGAGTGTCCTGCTCTGGTCGATGACTTCGCTGCGAAATAATTCCGGACCTCGTTTTTGAATATATTCATCCGGGTCTTTCGCGTCATAAAGCGGTGCGACCTCGACTCGGCATCCGGCTTGTTCTAAAAGTTCCCCTGCACGCATGACCGCTTCTTTCCCAGCGTGATCATTATCAAAACATAAAATAACACGATCGGCATGGCGTTTGATGATATGAACATGTTCATCGGTTAATGCCGTGCCCATCGTCCCGACTCCATAATCGACACCCGCTCGATACGCGGCGATCGTATCGGCGAAACCTTCAAATATAACGATCGTTTTTCGCTTACGGATATGCGGTCGGGCATTATGGAAATTATAGAGCAATCGGTTTTTTTGAAAAATCAAGGTTTCCGGACTGTTCAGGTATTTCGGTTCGTCCGCATCGTTTAGCACACGCCCTGAAAAAGCGACCGTATTTCCTTTATGGTCAAATATGGGAAAGATGATACGATCACGGAAACGATCAAAATATTCTTCCCGGTGTTCGCTTTTAATCACTAACCCGGATCTTTCTAGGAGGTCATCGGAAAAACCCCTTGTTTTCAAAAATCGATAATCGAAATCCCATTTATCGAGGGCGTAACCGATCTGGAATAACTCGATTGTTTCTGACGTGAATCCCCTGTCGTATAAGTATTCCAGGGCTCGCTGCCCTTCCTTCGTGTGGATCAATAAGTGATGGTATAATTTCCTTAACAATTCATGGGCTTGTATCATTTGATCGGCAAATCGTTGCTGCGGTGAGCGTTGCTTAGCGAGAGTGATATCGAGGGGGATACCGGCTTTATCGGCAAGTCGAGCCACCGCTTCTTGAAAGGGGATGCCTTCGATTTCCATTAAAAAGGAAAATACATTGCCTCCCACACCGCAACCAAAACAATAAAAAATCTGTTTTTCCGGTGAAACTGAAAAGGAGGGTGTATTTTCACCATGAAAGGGACATAATCCGAATAAATTACGTCCTTTTTTCTCTAGCTGTACATATTCACTAACGATATCCACGATATCGGTAGCGTTTAAGACTTCTTGGATTTTTTCTTCGGGGATCCGTTCTACCAAGAGAACACCCCCTTCAATCATGTACGTTTCTCAGCAAAATTATACAATCCTCCCATTTTTTAACAGATCCTGTTAGGATTCGACAAAAACTTATCTTTTTTTGCTTTTTTCTATTATATTCTTCTACACATATTTTTATTTTCCTTCTTTAAAAACGGTTTTTCCTATCAATAATTTACTGAACTTGCTCACTACTATTTTATTCTTTAAAATATCGATCTAAACCTGAAATATATTTTTTCATGCAAATTTATATTATAGAACAACTTCCTACATATTTCCAGTGTTAAAATCAAAAAAAGCACATAATTATGTGCTTTTTTATAAAATATGCGAATTGATAATTTCATTCGCCGTCTCTTCAATCGCTTTATTGGTGACGTCAATCACCCGGCAGCCGATTTTCGCCGCGATGCGATCGAAATATGCGAGTTCCTCTTTAATGCGATCGATATTCGCATAGTGTGCTTTTCCATTGAGTCCGAGAGCGATCAACCGCTCCTTGCGAATCTCCGTTAATTTTTCCGGGCTAATTCTAAGGCCGATGCATTTCCTCGGTGAAACGAGAAACAATTCTTCTGGCGGATCGACTTCCGGTACAATCGGAACATTGGCTACCTTGTAACGTTTTAATGCCAAGTACTGGGATAGCGGTGTTTTCGATGTACGTGAGACACCAATCAAAACGATATCCGCTTTCAAAATCCCGCGCGGATCTTTACCGTCGTCATATTTTACAGCAAATTCAATGGCTTCAATTTTTTTGAAATAATCCTCGTCTAGTTTACGGACAAGCCCCGGCTCGTTACGTGCAGGAATGCCCGAGACTTCAGCAAATTTTTCAATAAGTGGCCCAATGATATCAAAACAAGGAATTTGTTCTTCCCGGGCCCGTTTTTGTAAGTACTGACGCATTTCCGGTTTCACAAGGGTAAAAACGATAAATCCCCCATTTATTTTAGCGAGGGAGATGACCTCCTCGATCGTTTCTAAATCCTCCACGTACGGAATGCGATACAGATTAATATTGGAACCGTTAAATTGACTGAGTGCCGCTTTCGTAACCAACTCAACAGTTTCTCCAACAGAATCGGAAACAAGGTAGATTGGCGGTCGTAACGGTGACAAACGGTCCACTCCTTCCCCTAATCTTTCTTGAACAAACTGACGAATGCTTTCGTGATATTGGTTTTTGTGATACGGCCGATGACCTCATAACCACCATTTTTCTCTTTCACCACTGGTAGCGCATCGATTTCCCTTTCGATCATCAGTTCAGCGACATCGATCAATAAATCATCCTTCTTACAAACGGTGATATTAGGCATTCGTGTCATGATAATATTGACGGGAATCGAGTTTAAATGGGCATTACCGATACTTGCTCTGAGTAAATCTTTGCGGGAGACAACGCCGGCTAATAATTGATGATCATCGACTACGAATAAGGTCCCAACATCTTCTAAAAACATTGTAACAATCGCGTCATATACAGAAATATGCTCGTTGACGACAACGGGAATCGATTGAAATTCATGAACTTTAATTTTCGAAATCGATTCAGAAAGAATTTGCGTTGGACTTTTTCCGGTATAAAAATAGCCGACGCGAGGACGGGCATCGAGAAATCCCGCCATCGTTAAAATGGCCAGATCCGGTCGTAATGTTGCCCTCGTTAAATTCAATTTTTCCGCGATCTTTTCACCGGTGATTGGTCCTTCTTCTTTGACAATTTCTAAAATTTGTCTTTGACGTTTATTTAATTCGATTGTACTCACCACCTAACGGCACATAAATTCAAAAATTCGAGCGCATCCTGATTGAATATTTTAACGGAAATTGAATTAAGACAAAAGAAACAGTGAACAAGTAATTTTTAAGAAAAGTAGTTTCCATGTATAATCCGGCACAAGTTGGTGCAGGTCCTCGTTATTCTTCTCGTAGTGACAGATCGGCCAGTTGCTTTAAAAACCGTTTCGTTTTTAAGTAAATTCCCGAGTACTCCTCATAATATGTCGATATGCAGAGCTCAAGCTCCTTTTTTGTCTTTTCCTTCACATTAATCGAGCCAATTTTCGTTATATCTATGAGAGAAAAAAGTCGCAACAATTTTATTGTTGCCTGGGAAACACTGAGGTGATGGGGATCATGGTGGGAACATAGTTGGCATAAAAATCCGCCTTCTTTAACAGAAAAAACAAAAGGACCCGTAAGCTGGCCACATAAAGTACAACCTGTAAAATTCGGCTTCAAGCCGAGCACCGGAAGCATCTTTACTTCAAAAATGTTTTTGATGATATCAGGATCATATCCATCATTGAAATATCGTAAAGTTTGAAGAAAAAGTTCAAATAAAAAAGGATTCCGAACCCTCTCCTCTGTCCCCTTATCCAGCAGTTCTGCCACAAATGACGCATAACTGGTCAAAACCAAATCTTCTTTGATATGCCGGAAATGTTCGATACTCTCGCCTTGCTGCAAGGTGCCGAGCCCAGAGCCGAAATAACAAACAAAAAAACCATATGTAAAAGGCTGTGACAGGGAGACGAACCGATTTTTCGGTTTTTTGGCCCCCCGTGCCACAGCACCGACTTTTCCCATTTCCCGGGAATAAATCGTCAATATTTTATTGGCTTCACCGTAATCCGTCGTTTTGATCACGATTCCTTCGATTTTTTTTAACAATAGAGACGCCTCCGATACGGGGAAAACCTAGTCATGGTTCCATCGACATTCGCTAGTCGTTCATCTTCGTTTTCAGGTGTTTCTTCCATTTCCTTTTCGATCTCTTTATAAAGTAAGTACGTATCGATGTTCCCGGTTTCGCTAAAAACCTTCCAGGTAAACTGTAGCATGGAATTCCCCACCTTTCAATTAAATTAACTAGCGATGCCGTGATCGTATTCTTATTTTTTCCGTTACCTTGTGATTCATGTTGTGAAAAATTTCCGCTTTCGATCAACCTGATTTATTAATATTCATCTTCCCGATAACCAAATTCTCGAATCAGACTCGCTTTATCTCGCCAATCTTTTTGCACTTTTACCCAAAGTTCCAGAAATACTTTGGAACCGAGTAAAAGTTCGATTTCCACACGAGCCAGTTTACCGATTTCTTTCAGCATACGACCTTGTTTACCAATAATGATCCCTTTTTGCGAAGGCCGTTCGACGATGATTGTCGCCATCACATGTACGGTGCCGCTTTCCATTGTAGTTATTTTATCGATCACGACTGCGACAGAGTGGGGAATTTCTTCTCGTGTCAAATGGAGGATCTTTTCCCGTATCAATTCCGCGATAATGAAGCGTTCTGGATGGTCGGTAATCTGTTCATCCGGATAATACTTTGGGCCTTCCGGCAAATACTCTTTGATGACCTCAACCAAACGTTCGGTATTATTCCCTTTTAACGCAGAAACCGGGACGATTTCCGCAAAAGGATATTTATCTTTGTATTCATCGATGATGATGAGCAGGTCATCGGGATGAACAAGATCGATTTTATTGATTACGAGAAATACTTGCCGAACAATTGACCGGCCCGCACATTGCTGGTGGCGTCAAAGCCGGCGATAT
>CALKAK010000034.1 GCA_937983015.1 uncultured Bacillaceae bacterium
CGGAAAGTAATGCTTATAAAAGGTGCCATCGAGATATCAAAAAATACTCCATTTTGCGTGATGACTTCCTAACTACTTATGCAGGGATTGATGGCCGCGATAGAACGGGATTGGAATAAAGATTGATTCGCTATTTAAAAAGATGCAGCTTGATCGTAAAAATTTATAAAATGGTGTGTGTCCCTGTTCGATTAAAAATAAACGGTATAAAGAGCGGTTATTGAAGCGGGATCACGTACGAGGTCACGCTTTTAATTTTCGCTTTTTTTCCAAACCCTGAAAAATTGTAAACATCACAAAAGGCGATCTTCTGTCCATTGTCGAAGTAAATGGTTCCGTTCAACAAAGCGGTATTCCCGTGGGTGATGATATTATGAATATGTAACTCCTGTATACCGCGATAGTTTGTTTCTTCAAAAAACGCCAACCATTCTTTTTTACCCTCCAGACGTTTATCGCCAACTAGTTCCCAGACAATGTTATCGGTAATCCATTCATAACAATAATCCAGTTGATTTTGTAAAAGAGCGATCGTGAAATCTTTAAGCAATTGTTTTTTCGGGGCATTCCCGCAATCGATCGGACATATGACTGAAAAATTTTCTTGTTTACGAATCATTATTTTCACCCCTAATAAAATTGATATCATCATTATTACCATTATAAATGCAGGAAATTCGGGAAAGGGGTAAACATTACTTCTTCTTATTAAAGAATTAGTGTAGTGGACAAATAATAAACTAAATTAATTGCTTGATAGCAAGAAGTCATGTTGCTATAATGATTATAAATTTTTTATATTCCGTAAAAAGTAATATATTCTTCAAATTAGGAAGGGTAACAATAAATTGAATTGTTCACCCGATTCCTATTATTTTTTTACCAAAACCTTCTTTACAGAAGATCGATTCATAAACCGCGGGAATATTGAGTAGAGATAAAAGATTAGTAAAGCGACCAATGATTTTACGAACGGGGAGGAAAAAATGGAGAAACCAATTCTGGAAGTCCGAAACTTGCAAACCCATTTTTTCTCGGAAAAGGGTACGGTCCCGGCTGTAGATGGTGTAAGCTTTTCTCTTTATAAAGGAGAAATACTTGGTATTGTCGGGGAATCAGGTTGTGGAAAAAGCGCTACATCACTTTCCGTTATGGGGCTTATCCCGCCGACATCTGGAAAGATCGTTGGTGGAGAGATTCTCTTTCGCCATGGTCAAAAAAACGGGGAACATACCGAAGATCTGGTGCAAGTTGACTCAAAGCGCATGCGCCAGATTCGCGGGAATCATATAGCGATGATCTTCCAAGAACCGATGACCTCTTTAGATCCGCTTTTTACCATAGGCGATCAAATCATTGAGGCGATCAGGAATCATCGCCGAGTATCGAAAAAGGTAGCTCGACAAAAAGCGATCGAATTGATCAAGTCCGTGGGGATCCCAAGGGCTGAAGAAATCGTGGATGAATATCCGCACCAGTTATCCGGAGGCATGCGCCAGCGAGTAATGATCGCCATGGCTATGGCCTGTGATCCGGAGATATTAATTGCCGATGAGCCGACAACGGCACTTGATGTAACGATCCAAGCGCAAATCCTGGATCTAATGAAAAAACTGAACCAGGATAAGGGTACGGCGATCATCATGATTACCCATGACCTCGGAGTAGTTGCCGAGATGTGTGATCGGGTAATCGTGATGTATGCTGGAAAGGTCGTGGAAGAGGGGCCGGTTCGTGCGATTTTAAAAGATTCGCACCATCCATATACAAAAGGGCTCATTCGTTCATTACCGAATCTCCGCGAGCGGAAAAAAAGGCTTTATTCAATACCAGGTCAGGTACCCAAACCGGGTTCTATTAAAATGGGATGTCCTTTCGCACCGCGGTGTGAGGTAGCCTTTGAGAAGTGTTTTAAGCAAAATCCCAATCTTTTCCTCGTGAATAATGATCATCGGAGCCGTTGTTTCCTTCATGAGAAAGAAAGGAATGCCGTCCATGTCTAAACCATTATTACAAGTAAAGAACTTAAAAAAATATTTTGCCAAAACCGGCGGTGTTTTTTCACGAAAGATCGGTGAAATTAAGGCGGTCGACGGAATTTCTTTTACGGTTAATGAAGGAGAAGTCTTTGGCATTGTAGGAGAGTCTGGTTGTGGCAAGTCCACAGCCGCAAAAACCATCTTACGATTGTTAGAGCCGACAGATGGGGAAGTGATCTTCGAAGATCAGGATATTACAAAACTTTCACAAGAAAAGATGCGCCAACTGCGCAGGCACATGCAATTTGTTTTTCAGGATCCATATGCTTCTTTGAACCCCCGGCAACGGGTGGAAAAAATTTTAGAGGAACCGCTCATTGTACACGGGGTTAAGGATAAGAATGAAAGAAAACGAAAGGTGCAGGAGATCCTCGAAGTAGTTGGTCTGACGAAAGAACATGGAAAAAGATATCCACATCAGTTTAGTGGTGGCCAAAGACAGCGAATCGGTATCGCTCGCGCATTGATTCTTAACCCCAAGTTAATCATCTTTGATGAGCCAGTATCTGCCCTTGATGTGTCAATCCAGGCACAAATTTTAAATTTGATGAAGGATTTACAAGACCAATTCGGCTTAACCTATATTTTTATTTCGCACGACCTCAGTGTCGTCAAACATATTAGTGATCGAATCGGGGTCATGTACCTCGGGAAGTTGGTCGAACTTGCCGATAACGATTCACTATATGATGAACCGTTGCACCCATATACGAAATCATTACTATCGGCAATTCCTGAACCTGATCCGGATATGAAAAAGGAGCGGATTATCTTACAGGGGGATTTACCGAGCCCGGCCAATCCACCTACAGGCTGTCCATTTCATACACGTTGTCCGTTCCGAATGGAAAAATGTGAAAAGGTATGTCCTGCATTAAAAGAAGTGAAGCCGGATCACTATGTTGCCTGTCACCTTTATGAAGAAACTCCAGTGAATTAGTCCGTGAGCGAATCGAAACAAGGTCTTAAACGATTACCTAACGCTTCACGGATCAACCGGTCCTAAACTCTGTTTGCAACAGAGTTTTAGTGATAAATAACTTTAACATTTCAAAGGGGGATGAATGTTGAAAAAGAGATGGTTGCTTGCGCTCTTTTCATTGGGGCTACTTCTCGTATTTGTTGCCTGTGGCGGTAATAACACCGCCGGGGATGGTGGCAACGAAGATGAAACAGGAGGTGAATCCGGTAACGGTCAAACAGGGGAAAAAGTACTGATTTTTGCCCGTGGTGGTGATTCGCAAAGCCTGGATTATGCCAGCACTCAGGACGGAGAATCGGCCCGGGTTACAGTACAAATTTATGAATCACTACTTCAATTTGATGAGCATTCGTTTGAAGTCAAACCGCATCTTGCCGAATCATGGACAGTCAGTGACGATGGTTTGAGATATACCTTTAAATTGCGAGAAGGCGTGAAATTCCATGATGGTACAGACTTCAACGCGGAAGCCGTAAAAATCAACTTTGAACGCTGGTCCGACCCTGACCATCCCTATTCCTTCAAAGATGAAGGTTTTGTCTACAGTGTTTATGGGAACCAATTCGGTGGTTTTAAAGGTGATGAAAACCATCTGATCAAAGAAATCAACGTCCTTAGTGAGTACGAAATTGAATTTGTCTTAACAAGACCTTTCGGTGCATTTTTACAAAATATGGCGATGAGTTATTTTGCGATCGCATCACCGGCCGCTTTAGAAAAATATGGCCCGGATATTAAAGAAAACCCGGTAGGAACTGGTCCATTTAAATTCGTCAGCTGGACGAAAAATGACTCGATCGTTTTAGAGAAAAACGAAGATTACTGGATGGAAGGATATCCGAAACTGGATAAAGTCATTTTCCAGGTTATCCCGGATAACTCGGCACGCTTAACAGCCCTGAGAGCAGGGGATATCGACCTGATGGACGGCTTGAACCCCGATGATTATGAGCAAGTGAAAAATGAACCTGGCCTGCAGGTGTTCGAGCGGGAGACGAATAACTTCGGTTATCTCGGCTTCAATGTGGAAAAAGAGCCGTTTAATAATCCACTGGTGCGGAAAGCTATGCACCATGCCGTCGATAAGCAAGGGTTAGTCGATCTCTTGTTTGCCGGATTAGGTCAACCGGCTGTACTACCACTTCCGCCCACCTATTTAGGTTACAACGATGAAGTTGAACCGTATGATTACAATCCGGAATTGGCAAAACAATTGCTCGCTGAAGCAGGTTATCCGAATGGATTTGAATTTGAACTCTGGGCGATGCCTGTTGCCCGTCCGTATATGCCAGATCCAGAGCGGGCGGCAGAAATATTACTAGCCAATTTCGCCGATATCGGTTTATCAGCAAAAATAGTCACGATGGAATGGGCGACTTACTTAGAAGAAGTAACAACGGGTAAACAAGATGTCTTCATGCTCGGCTGGTCCGGAACGAATGGGGATCCGGATTACTTCCTAGGGAACCTGAATAGTACTAGAGGAATTCCGGAAAACAACTCTACTTTCTATTCCAATCCGGAAGTCGATCGCTTGCTTGATGAAGCACGAGTCACTATTGATGAAGAAGAAAGAGCTGCTCTATATAAAGAAGCTCTAGCCATCATTCATGAGGATACACCGATGATTCCGTTAGTCCATTCCATTCCGGTACTGGCAGGGAGCGAGCGGGTAAAAAACTATATCCCTCACTTATCCACATCTGAACCTTTAACATTTGTCGACCTAGAAGATTAATGGATTGATAGAGGAATAGTATTTTTCGCGGGTGGTACCAGGACAGGTACCACCCGTAGAACATGAAAAAATTATTTTTGCGCTCACTAAAAATTAATACAGACTGCTAATCGGGGAGCACTGGTAACACTATTACAATCCGATTCAAAAAAATAGATGCTCATAGATGAGGGAGATTCATTACAGGGAAACTTGCAGAAGGCCATCCCTCATTTTTTTGACAAATAGGAATATATAGTTAATCGATCTTGTTCGATCTTGTTTGTTACATCTTGAAGGTTGATCTGAAAACTAGAGGTGAAAGCGATGCTCGCTTATACGATAAGGCGACTTCTGTTGTTGATTCCCGTGTTGTTCGGCATGTCCATCGTAACCTTTGCGATCATCTATCTGATTCCAGGAAACCCGGCTCGTATCATTCTCGGTGATCACGCTACAGAAAAAGCCATTGCCAATTTGGAAGAACAGCTTGGTTTAAACAAACCACTCTATATCCAGTATTTGAATTATATTTCCAATTTATTGCGAGGCGATTTAGGAACATCGATTCGAACTAATAGTCCCATCGCCTCGGAGTTATGGCCGCATCTTGCCGCCACCTTTGAGTTAACAATTTTTGCGATGCTTTTTGCCACAATCATAGGTGTGAATGCTGGCATCATTAGTGCCTGGAAGAAAAATTCCTGGTTCGATTACTTGGCGATGATCGTTGCTTTAATCGGAGTTTCTATGCCGGTGTTCTGGCTCGGATTGATGCAACAATGGATTTTCTCCCAGGAACTAGGATGGTTCCCTTCGTTCGGACGTGATAATCCGAGGGATCCGGTACAGATGATCACCGGATTTTATTTAATCGATACCCTGCTTGCCGGAAGGATTGATCAATTTTGGACGGTTCTTAAGCACCTCGTTATGCCCGGGATCGCTCTAGGAACGATTCCGATGGCTATCATTGCCAGAATGACCCGGTCCAGTATGCTAGAAGTTCTCCAATCGGATTTTATTCGCACGGTAGAAGCAAAAGGCACAAGAAAGTTTGTTGTCATTTACAAACATGCTTTTAAAAATGCGGTTATTCCGGTTTTAACTGTCGTCGGTCTACAAACCGGAACGCTCTTAGGTGGAGCGATTTTGACCGAGACGATTTTCAGCTGGCCAGGTGTTGGAAGATATATATTCGAGGCTATAGGAACCCGGGATTATCCGGTCATTCAGTCAGGGATTTTGGTGATCGCGTTTATATTTGTCATTATTAATTTGCTCGTTGATCTGATCTACAGTTATATCGATCCCCGGATCAAGTATTAGGAATTGATTTACACCTTCCACTGAACAGATGTAGCCTTTTACACGGAAAAATTTACGAAGCAACTTGTGATGAGCTTTATAAACAATTTATTCTTTAACCAGTTTACGCTTGGATAATAGGGGGGACATCCGTGGAGAGAGAACTTTCAACCGATCAATCGGTAATGCCAAAAACGCCCATTCCAGAACAACCTGATGATACAGTCGTATCACCATGGCGGGAAGCCTTTTGGCAGTTGAAGAAAAATAAATTAGCTGTGTTCGGTGCGTTTATTATCATCTTTTTCGTCCTCGTTGCAATAATCGCTCCATTCATTGCCCCATATGGGTATGACGAACTTCATGCCGGGGAACGATTAACCGGACCTTCAACACAAAACTGGTTCGGTACGGATGATTTAGGTAGAGATATTTTCACGAGAATTGTTTATGGGGCGCGAATTTCCCTTTTTGTTGGCTTTTTCTCTGTAACAGGTGCACTGGTGATGGGGACTTTATTGGGGGTAATCGCCGGATTTTTTGGTCGCTGGATTGATCTATTAATCTCCCGTATTTTCGATGTTTTACTTGCATTCCCCAGTATTCTCCTGGCCATCGCGATTGTTGCCATTCTCGGTCCTTCTTTGCAAAATGCTCTCCTGGCCATTGCGATTATCAATATTCCGATTTTCGGTCGGCTGGTCCGCTCCAGGGTTTTATCCATTCGTGAAGAGGAGTATATTTTAGCGGCTAAAGCCCTGGGGATGAAGAATTCACGGATTTTATTTCATCATATCTTGCCAAACAGTGTTGCTCCGATCATCGTTCAGGCAACCCTCAGTTTTGGTTCGGCGATCCTTGAAGCGGCAGCTTTAGGTTTTCTCGGCTTAGGCGCCCAACCACCAACACCGGAATGGGGAAAAATGTTATCGGATGCCCGGCAATATATTCAAACGGCGCCCTGGACGGTTTTATTCCCCGGTTTATCAATCATGCTTGTCGTTTTAGGTTTTAATCTATTGGGAGATGGACTACGGGATGCTTTGGATCCGAAGATGAAAAATATGTAATTCAAATAGGAGTGTCAGTTTACCTATCAGGGTGGGCATGGAAATTTGTATATGTAAAAACTTTAATAGTAAAGGGACAGGAAACCATTTCGTTAAAATGTCACAAGGTATCCTGTCCCTTTTATTTCGGTGTTTTGGAACGGGGACTGTGGCGATTCATTTTGCCGGGAGGTTTTTTTCTTTGCAGGTATTTTTCGTTAAGAATAATAATTTTGCCATCGTCGGTCGTTTCGTATTTTCGATTGTTTAATTGATATTTATTGAATACATGGTTGCCAAAAAGATAAATCGGTAAGGTAAATCCTAAGAGAATGAAATACTCCAGTAAGATATGGAACGCTTCCTTAAAGACAAAAACCATCATGACAAATTTTATGCAATAAGCTAATACAACGGTAGCGATTATATTGCAAATATGAAAGGGGATTTCCGTTTTTTTATCCCGGAACATTTTATCAAGTTCCGCTTTGGCGATCAGTGTCAGAAATACGGAAATGATAATGACAAGAAGGGACAAAAAATTAACGAGGATCACGTGCATATGTTACACTCCTGAACAAAAATTTTCCGGAATTGGATGTATTAAAGAGTTATTTTATTTACGGAATATAATTAGTATTCACTCGAAATTGGTTTATTCCATTGTATCCTTATGAAGCGATTTTGGGAAGACCTAGCAAAATGGCTATTTATCATTCAATAATTTCCAAAATATGTCGTTTTTAAACGGTGATAGTAAAAGTTTGGAAATTTTATCGCTAAGATTAAATTGCTAAAAGGCGATAGCGATCCGCATGCTTGTAAAATTGCAACATAATTTTAAACTCGCGTCCATTCTAAAAAGAATTTATTAGTAAAAAAGTCTTCCGAAATCGGAAGACTCATCGATCCCTTAGTAACATTTCTACGGCGGGAATGTCGGCGGGTGCCCAAACCAGGGATGGCAAATTCTCTTTTTTTAACCAGATTAATTTGGCATGTTCTGTTGCTTGTGGTACTCCACTAACGATTTTAGCTTTGATCGTGATTAAATGGACAATGCTTGATTCATATTCATGAGTGGATTCGGTAAAAATATCATCGGTTTCAATTTGGCAATGGAGTTCTTCGCTGATTTCGCGTTTCAGTGCTGCGAAAATGTCTTCTCCGTCTTCAACTTTGCCTCCAGGAAATTCCCAGTGATTAGGAAGCGACATTTGTGGCGAACGTAAAGCACATAAGATTTCACCGTTGTCGTTTACGATAATTGCGGCGACGACTTTAATTTTTTTCTTCATAAGAATCGTACCACCAGTATGTAATGATTAATTTCGTTATTCTTTTAAAAAGTATAAGACGCACTACGTGTAAGTGTAATTTTATGTCGGAAAAAATGAAAGGTTTACGTTCGTATTCGGTTTTGTCAAGAATATTGTGTATAGGGAGCAAGGTTAAAGTACTCTCATATTTGTTCTTCATTCAATATTAGTTGTATAAGTGAAGCTAGCTTCACTTATACAACTAATTTTTTGGCTTCCATGTGACTGCTATCACAATAACTTATGCCATATTATTTTTTTCCTTACCATATCTTTTTTCAAACATATCCAAAATTTGATCTTTGCTTTCTAGATAACCTGCCAATGTTCTATCCCTAAATCATTTGATGTATTCCTTACACGATAAATAGACAACTTTTTCCCACTGCTTCTATATTCGGTAGGCGTTCATTTTCTTTAAACGTTTCCTAATCTCTTTATTTAGACGTTCATTTCTCATTAGCCCCCAAATAAAGTTGGACACTAAGAGTGTATTTCTGTATACTTGA
>CALKAK010000035.1 GCA_937983015.1 uncultured Bacillaceae bacterium
GCCAGCTTTCGGGATCCGGATGGGAACGGGAAAATTCATATAGATTCAAGATCACCTCCACGAGGTTCTTGTCAGAACGGTCTTTCGTGAAAATATCGATGACGCGGTAGAACGGCTCGTTGCCTTCCTTACCGTACTCTTCTTCCAGTAATTCTTCGATTACTTCTTCTTTCAAAAGAGCGATCTCGGTTTCATCGGCGATACGGAATCCCGGATCGATATCAATTTTATAATAGTATTTGCGCACGACATCGAGGCAAAAGGCGTGTAGCGTCGAGATCGTGGCGTTATTCAGAAGACCGAGCTGACGGCGCAAATGATGGGAAGTCGGATTTTTCTTGATCTCTAGTTCCAGTGCCTGACCGATCCGCTGACGCATCTCCCGGGCAGCCGCGTTCGTGAAGGTAGCGACGAGAATTTCATCGACATCGATCGGTTGAACGGGATCGATGATCTTTTGAATGATTCGCTCGACCAGAACAGCCGTTTTCCCGGACCCGGCCGCCGCGGCAACGAGTATATCCTGTCCACTCGCATGGATCGCCTGCCACTGTTCATCCGTCCAGGTTACATGAGCAGGTTTTGGCGGAATCTTCATTTTCGCACAGCCCCCTTGATCAACTGTAATGCCTCCTCCTTTTTCAGAGAGGGGAGGATTCGATAATTATTTTCTTTTAATGCCGGGTCAAATTGACAAACGGAATGAAACGGACAGAACTGGCATGCCGTCTGATCATTTAATTTATAAGGGTTGATCGCATTTTTTCCAGTGACGATTTCATTCCCAGTCTTTTCAAAGATTAGGTTCACATATTCCCGCAAAGCATTGAATTCTTCCTTTGTAGCCGCCTGGGAATTTTTATAAAGTTGTCCGGCCCGCGTGATACCCGCCGAAATAATTTGTGACCAACCGCTTTCTATCGAACGGTCCATCAAACGAACCACTTCCGGATCGGAGACGACAAGACCATTCATTTTAAACTTTTTAAGAATTTCTTCAGCGATCTCGTCATCGGTAAGCGGCTTTTTCGTACGTATGAGTGGATTGTGCACATGGAAATATAGCACGCCAGCGGGTGCGGCTTTTTCGCCAACTAATCGTTCCGAATAACGGATTAATATATCGAGATACGTTAACATTTGCAAAGCCAGGCCATAATACACTTCAGTTAAATCGAGTCGCTGTTCGCTCGATTTATAGTCGACAACACGAAGATAAATTCCTCGTTCCGTCCTTGCTTCATCGACCCGGTCGATTCGGCCGACGAGCCGCATGTTCGTGCCATTTTTCAAGCGGAATTGAACCGGTGGCAAATCTCCGCGAGGGCCGAACACCAATTCCAGTCCCACCGGTGAAAAACCGCTTACCCGGGCATGTTCACTCATCACTTTCGTACTGCGATAAATGATCTTTTCCAGTTTTCGTTGCAAATATTGATAGCGGTTCGAACTTAACAAAATTTCATTTTGCAAGCGCGGTGCAAGTTCTTCCATCGCCTCACGAACAAGTCGCATGATCTCATTGTCGGTTAAGTCGGCCCAGGATAGTTTGAGGCTTTTGATTCGTTCGCCTATAAATTTCAATGCACCGTGGAACAGATCACCGATGTTCGGAGCATCCAACCGGTATACATCCCGCTCTTTCAATCTCAAGCCGTGCTGGAGAAAATGTTGATAGGCGCAGCTGTTGAACAATTCCATCCGGGAAATACTGCCTTGAAGGGTTTCGCCGTACAATTCTGTAACCGTCTCCTCTTGCAGGGGAACGGCTTTATTTTCATAAAATAGACTGGCCAACACCCGTTTTACATGTTCCTTATGTTCACCACTTATAAGCAAATTGTAGGCGTCCCACCAGATCGGATCGAGCGCTTCTTTTCGCTTGACACGCTGCAAGCCTGCCGTAACATACGTCAGGGCTTCCCGAGGATTGACGAGGAACTCCAGCTGCTCTTCCGTCTCCAGCTCATACGGGTCATTTTCAAAACGATAGGTTTGATGGCGTGGGAACATGTCTTGAATTCTTTTTACATAAGGTGAAGGTAGCTGTGCTTCCCCTTCATCCGTTGCAATCGGATAACTGATGAACAGATAATCTTGTGGGATTGTCAAAGTTTTATAGGCGATGAACTCCTCATCCAAAAGCCGCACATCCGTCGTCGGTGCCATGGTTAATCCTGATGCTTTTAGGATTTCGCGGTCTTCATCGGAAAAGATGCCATCATCGGTATATTTTTTCGGTAAGACGCCATCGTTCAGACCGATGACAAAAGCGACTTTCACATCAGAAAGCCGGGATAATTCCATATCAGCAATCACAACCTGATCGATGGCCGGTGGGATGTTGGAAAATTGCAGGGCTTCTACACCGGCTTCGACCAGTTCAGCGAATCGTTTAACGGATAATCGTTCTTCTCCGAGGATTTCCACAAGCTGATCGAGTAAGTCCAATACCGCGTCCCAAGCCTGTTCATGATCGCGACTCAACAACAAATCCCCTTGTTCCTCTGCTTGATCGCGCATTCTCTCAAGCTTTGCGGGAATCTCCAGTTCTTCTAAAAACGTAAATAGAGCCACACACATCTCGCGTACATTTTTTGCTTTTTGCAAGCGATTGGCAAGACGTATCATCGGAGCACGGACCAGCTCCCGGCTCTCATTTATTTCCCGTTCGATTTCTTTTTCCTGATCCGTTTGCGGGAAATCCATCTCGAAGCCACGGTAGCGGCGATACTTCCACTGATCCCGCATCAGCCAGCGCTCTCCCTGTATCCCGTAGGCGAGGCAATAGTTTTCCAAGCGATCCATTTGTTCGCGCAACGCGGGCAATGATCGATCCAAAGGGAACAAAAGATCGGTTTTCACCGCCCGAAACACTGAATCCCGGCGCCAATTGCTCGTAATCGTCTCTAAACTGGAGCGCACAAGCTCTATTAATGGGTGGTTCAGCATGGATCGTTTCTGGTCGACATAAAAAGGTATGTTCATATCGGTAAAGATCGTCTCAAACAAATCGTAGTAGGTCTCCCCATTCCTCACTAGAACCGCGATATCTTTAAACCGATATCCGTGATCTCTGACGAGAGAAATAATCTTCCGCCCGATACCCGCAATTTCCGCCCGGGGATTGGCCGCTTCGGCGATCGCTATTTTACTTTCATCCGCAAAAGGCTTCACCGGCATCGACGCGAAATGTTCTTCCAGATAGCTAAGCGACGGATGAGTGAATCTCTTTCCGGCGGCAAGGATCACGTCCTCCTCAACAGGAATCCCATTCGTTATCGCGATTTCGTGAATGGTTGTATATGTACCGCCGGGAGTGGCGAATAAACTCAATGGATCCGGCGCCTCATCCTGGTAAGGCTTGTCCACGGTAAGGGCGATCGTGACCCGTGCTGAAACCTTGAGCAGCTCATTGATGATGCTGTATTCTAGCGGAGTAAAATCGTAAAAACCATCGATGTAGATTTCCGCATTTCGCAAATATTTTGCTTCAGGGATCTTTTCCACTAATAATCTCAACGTATCTTCGGACGCCAAATAACGATCATGCAAATACCGCTCGACTTCACGAAAAACGAGCTCGATATCATGTAATTTATCTTTTAACGTTTGCGGCAGATCTTCCCTCTCCTGATAAAAAGCCAGTTCATCTGGATGAACCGTATACCGTTTTAACTCCGACAGCGTATTTTCCACATGCTCTAGAAAACCGAATTTATCCGCTGCTTGCCGGTACACCCGCAGGTGGTTTTTTTGTTCTTCGATGACCTTTTTAATCAACATCTGAAGTCCTGTGGAATCAATCGGGACCCGGCTGATTCCGCCAGTTTCTTGTAAAATCCGCAATGCTAAGCGGTTAAAACTATAAACGTTCAGTCGCATCAATCCCTTAATATCAGGGTCGGATAACAATTTATATTCCGAAAGAAAAGTCATTTGGTCCGGCACGATGTAAATCAGTGGGTCACCCATTGGGTCGGACAGTAGACGCTCTTTCAATTCCTTAAGCAGAAACGTCGTCTTCCCACTACCTGACCGGCCGATCACGAATCGCAAGGACATGTTGATTCCCCTCTCTATCGAAAAGCATTCGTAGCCATAATTGCCTGTGTTAAATTATTTTATCATATCCGCTCTTAAACGATCAGCGGGAGAAAGATAAAGATACGAACGGGACAGAACACCAGCGAATAGACTATCACGAGGTGAGGCAAATTGGACCGAAAGGTAACATTCGTCGGATATTTGCTCGTTATCACCGGTATCTTTGTCGCCTGCAATATTTATTCATTGATCCCCCTTTATTTTGCCATTGGCCAAGAGTTCGGAATATCGGCACGGCAAATTTCCGCCGGTAGTTCCGCTTTTACCATCTGTTATGCATTCGGTTTATTGTTTTTTGGAACGATTGCCGAGAAGATCGGTTTAAAACAAATCATCGTCACCGGCCTGGTACTCGCGGCGGCTACTAGTTTTTTCGTATCAACAAGTGAAAACCTGGAAACATTGATTTTATCCCGGGGGCTGCAGGGGTTCACATTGGCGAGCTTCGCCCCGGTTTCTTTCAACTATTGTTTTCGTATCTTTTTCGAGCGGAAAATTCGCACGTTCTGGATCGCCTTTATCAACGCGGGGTTTTTATGTGCGGGGATGGTCGGACAGTTAATCTCTAGCGGGATCATGCATGTTTCCTGGCGATCTGTCTATGCAAGCTATACGCTCATCTATCTTGTTCTCGCTTGCGCCTGTTTCTTTCTTTTGCCCGAGGTTTCAACCGTAAACCATTACCGTCACCAGGTTATAAAAACCATGAGGCAATTCCGATTCATCCTCAGTAACCGCTGTTTAATCCGTTTATTTGGAATCGTTTTGACTTTGCTCTTCGCTTTCGTCGGATTTTTTGAAGCCCTCGGTTATTATCTCATTGAACGTTCAGGCGATTTACAAATCATTCGCTTGATTAGCCTGTTTGGAGTCTTGCCGGCAATATTAGCCGGCATCTTGATCGATAAATGGGGAGCCCGGCGGCTTTTGCAGTTCGGATCATTACTCGCTCTTGTCAGTATCGGTCTGATTCTGCAGGTGGAAATGTCCTTTTTCATCGCTATTTTCGCCAGCTTTTTTGTCGCGGCGATTTCCCTTTTGATTCCTGCGCTCATCGAAATGATCGGAACGGAAGCCGGTGTGATAAAGGGAAAAGCGCTCGCCCTTTACTCTTTCACCTTGTTATCCGGGGCGAGTCTCGGTTCGGTCGTCGCCGCGCTCGTTTCTTACCACGGGTTATTGTTCATTCTCCTTTTAAGCTTTATAACGGATTTCTTGTTCAGTGTTTCCAGGCATTCTGAAATCAACGAGAAAACTTGACGGCTTAACTCCCTCTCGTGGGATTTTTCATTCTATAAACCCCATTAAAAAAGAACATGAAAATCATTAATTTTCATGTTCTTTTACCCTCATCAAACGTTCATGATGTTCCATTTTTCGATTGATTTGTTCTTTCATTCGCGCCAGATAGTCTTCCCGTTCCACTTTTTGATTGAGCCATTTTTCGACCCGTTTCCCGCTCCACCACAGAATTAGGATGATCGCGAGAACGAACGCGGTCTGGACCGGGTTTTTTATCAAGGAGGGAATATCATGCCCGATGAAGCTGATCATAAACACCATGACCATCTTCGCGGAAATGACGGCTAGGGCGAATTGATGGATGTTGATTTTTGACAGTCCGGAAACGAGATTCACAAGGGAAGACGGCGTAAAAGGGAAGCAGTAGAGGATAAACAATAAGCCGAAACCGCGGCGCTCCACATAGTTCAACAATTTTTGTACCTGTTTTCGCCTCGTTAAAAAACGGGCCAGACGAGTTTTCGAGAGTTTTCTTGTAATGTAAAAAACGGAAAGAGAACCGAGGCTGGTTCCTAACCACGATATTAAAAATCCTTTTACCAGACCAAAGGCACTGGCATTGGCCATGATGATCACCATTAATGGCAAAAAGGGAAAAAAGGCTTCGATGATGGGCAAGGCCAGTCCTGGCAAGGGTCCCCAGGAGCGATAATGACTGATCGCCATTAATAAATTTTCCCATTTTAACCAATCCAAAATTTCTGTCCAGTCCATCAATGAACCCCTTTATATCAAAATATCCGATCATTCTAGCAGAGAACGAACCGCTGGCTTTTCTAGTAGTATAACATAAAACGGGAAAAATAGGCGCGTCAGCCGCTCACTTTCTATGCCAAAATTGCCAGGACTTTCCTGATATTTTTAAGTCATATAAAACATCCGTTCATCTTTCTTATTCTTGCAAATACGTTTCGAACCAATCTTTAATATAATTCAGACGCTTGATTCGTAAATTCGGAATCCCGCTCCGTGACAGTTCGTGATTGGATTTCGGGAAACGGATGAATTTTGTCGTTTTGCGCCGATGTTTTAAGGCGATATATAATTGCTCCGCCTGTTCAATAGGACAGCGCAAATCTTCTTCGCTATGCAGGATCAATAATGGCGTTTCGATATTGTCAACGTAGCGTAACGGTGAGATTTCCCATAAACCGGCAAAATCACTCCGTTCGCGTAAGTGTTGCCATTCGCAGAAGTAATAACCGATGTCACTGACACCATAAAAGCTGATCCAATTGGAAATCGAACGTTGGGTCACGGCCGCTTTAAAACGATTCGTGTGGCCCACAATCCAGTTAGTCATGAAGCCGCCGTAACTTCCACCGGTGACGCCGAGGCGCGATTCATCGATAAAATCATAAGTTTCAACGGCGTAATCAACGGCAGCCATCAAATCTTCGTAATCTTTACCACCGTAATCCCCGCGAACCGCATTGACGAATTGTTGACCGTACCCATGGCTTCCCCGCGGGTTCACATAAAGAACCACAAAACCGGCTGCTGCAAGCATCTGCATTTCGTGGAAATACGTGTTGGCATACATCGTATGCGGCCCGCCATGGATTTCCAGAATGAGAGGATATTTTTTCCCTTCCTCGAATCCGACCGGCTTCATGATCCAGCCGCAAACGGTCCAGCCATCGACACTTTCATAGGATAGAGGTTCCGGTTCCGAAAGGGTGATTTCTTTTAAAACTTCCTCGTTAAACGTCGTAAGTTTCGTCAGCTTGCCACTTGCAAGATCCACTTTATACAGTTCGCTCGGTTCTACCGGGTAACTGGCCGTCGCGATCGCCACATCATCGACAACAGACACGCCAAAAAGGTGTCCTGCCTCGTGCGTGATCGGACGGTAGTTCCCCTCCAGATCCGTAAAATACAAATTGACACTTCCCTTTTCGGAAGCTGTGAAATAGATCCCCGTACCATCATTATTCCAAAGAGCCCCCGGAAATACGGCTCCCTGTTGAAAATCAGCCGCCACATAATCCCCCACCGGGATATCCCAGTTTTCCGAAATGCTTTTTAATTCACCGGTTCGTACATGATAAAGCCACAGACCGTTTAATGTCGCATTCTCGTATTTCCGGTCATTCCCGATGATCGCCACATAACGTCCGTCAGGGGAAAATTTTGCGTTAAAGAATAATCCTTTTCCACCTGTCAAATTGTGCTTTTCCCTTGTTTCTAGATTCAAGAGATAAATATCCTGGATAAAGGAAAAATCTTCATCTTCGCTAAAATCGGCGGCAAATAACAAATACTTCCCATCCGGAGACCAATCGAGCAACGTATGATGATACTCCCCTTCGGTCAATTGCTCGATATTTCCCGTTTCTACATCAAGTAAAACGATTTGCTGGTATTTCCCAGTAAACAGACCGACCGTATCCGCTTTGTATTTCATCTTCGTCACTTCTACAGGCTCTGGCTGCTTCTTTTTCTTCTCTTTCTCCTGATCTTCTTGATCCGTCAACTCTAGCGATTCTCCCGTTTTCACCTGAACATTAAAGGCGATCTTTTTCCCGTCTGGGGACCAGATTGGATTGGTGGCACCGTTTTTCACTTTCGTTACCCGTCTAGCCTCGCCACCGGAGGTCGGCATGATGTAAAGCTGATTCTTCCCGGAACGGTTGGACACAAAAACAAGCTGATTCCCGTCGGGAGACCAGCGCGGCGACATATTCCGTTGTTTGCCATGCGTCCACTGGGTCCATATTTCTTTTTGTAAGTCGTAGACGAAAATATTCGAGACGTAATCGTTTTTTTCTTGCTCCATTTTCGTTTGTACGAAGGCAACCTTCGCCCCATCCGGCGATAAACGCGGGTCCGCTACCGAAACGAGGCGGTACAGATCTTCTGCTTGAATTCCTCTAATTTTCACCATCTCCCTATCATTTTCGTATTGTAAAAATTATAGCACAATTTTTTACAACCCCGACTTATATTTCCGGGCGCGAGGAGAAAAATTTATATCAGGGAACATGTCTTCATTTTCATTCAGCCCTTTTCGGCTAAATCCCTTTATTTTTTTGTTTAAAAAGCATATAATAAACATACATACGAACACGTGTTCGGTAAAGGAGGATAGCAATGACCCGCATTCCTTCAGATGACCGTGACCTCTTAGAAAAGGCCATTTACTATCCTATGGTGCTCAAAGTCCTGGAAAAGGACCTGTTTGCAATCGAACGAGGACCTTTTAAACTCCCCAATCCTTATTTGACATGGATCCGTGAGACGATGCAAACGATTCAGAAAGAATTATTTTTAGTGAAACGGGATATGAAAAAGAAGGGAATGAAAGTCCAGGAAATAAGACGGGATAGTACTTTCACGACCTATCTATTCGTGTATAAAGGGTTCCAGGAATATCATAGTTATTTCAATCCGCGGATACGTAACAAAGTAGAAGAATTGCTCACCTATTATTTATTTGGCCGTTTTTTCAAGGACCGAACAGGATCCCGGGAATAGATTCGATACAGATTCGCTCGTTCCAGCGCCCACAACGGATTATTCGGGGCAAATAAAGGTAGATGGGAGTAAACTTGTTCGCTTGCCATACGCTGTTCGATCTTATCACGGAGTATTAAAGTCCGGTACATTTGCTGACGAAAAGTGTGCAGTGAAACTGGAAGCACGAGCGTCTCCCCATTGATAAACATGACTTCGGTCTTACCGTATTCCGCCGCTTGATAATCTTCAACAAACCCTTGGGAAATCCAGATGCAGTCATCTCGAGTCGGAGAAGCCGTGGGAAACAAATAAATCCCCTGAAAGGGATCGATGACGATCGGTGCTTTATGAGTTACACCGATCAATGTTTTCGTACCTTCTTTTCTACCTTGATAGCTAGAAGCATAGTACCGGCAACTTTCCTTTACAACCGTAAAAGGCTTTAAAGGAATCGTGAGGTCGCCGTCATAATCTTTCATTTTTGTATACAGTCTACTTCCGTATTGCAGAGGAAGGAGCGCCATCGTGCTAGAACTGATGAGCTTTCTTTTTTCACCTTCGAAATTCAAATGACACTCACTCCTTCCTTAATTTTTTGAAGATTTAATTAAATACTACCACATTCGATAAAAATTGTCATTAAAAATAGGAATGTTTCCACTTTTTTATTTGGCATACTCTTAATCCCGAATCACTTTCCCCCCACCGCACAATTCATCCACAGTCATGCCATACACAACGCTAGAAACGGGCAATAAGCCTATCTTTCCCCGCTAGAAGTATCACTACCACCATCACGATACCCTTCCAGGTAAGTGATCCGTTCGGCCATGGTCGGATGGGTGTACCGCAACCATTTAATGAGTGGCGGTGGCTGTATTTCTCCGAGACTGGCACGGGTCATTTTCTGGAAAGTACGAATTCCCGCTTCCGGATCTTCCGTTAGCTCCATCGCATAACGATCCGCCCGCCATTCCAGCTCGCGCGATACAGCCAGTTCCAGAGGCCGGATCACGTGACTGAGCACAGAAAGGCTAAACAGAATGAATACGATCGTCGTGAGGTTTCCTGGCGGAACGATCCACCTCCGGCGCCAGGCGAAACGCAACAAGCGATCGGTGAAAAATAAAAGGAAAAGCCCGGACGATAAATATCCCGCAAGCCCCAGATATACATGTTTTTCCACATAATGCCCGATCTCGTGAGCGGTGATGAACAAGATTTCATCCTCATCCAGTCGTTTAAGTGTCGTGTCCCACAGAACGATACGGGCATTCGCCCCGATCCCATTGACGTAGGCGTTATAGGCATTCGTTTTATTCGCGACTTCAACTTCATACACACGCTCGGCAGGAATTCCGCTTTCGGACGCAAGCTGGAGAATTTTTCTTTCCAGCTCCGCATCCTCTAGAGGTGAAAAGTTATGATAGAGCGGGTCGATGATGACCGGTTGGATAAAAACGATGCCGATTGCAACGGGAACGGATAGGCACCACGTGTAAAACCACCAGAGCCGCTTACTTTTTTCCAGCAATATCGCAAGAAGCACGATGACAAAAAACAATAGAACCGTCTGTAATGAAAAATCAAGCAGACGATCCTTTAACCATGAAGCAAGACTTTGCACGGAAATCCCGTATTGTTTCGCATAGATGTAGCGGAACCAGCGGATGGGAAGAAAAGCTAGAAAAGAGGTGGTAGAAAGCAATAATGTAAAAAGAAATAGTTGAATGCCGCGTTTCGCAGTGAGCGTTTCTATGCGGCGCAGCCAATTTTGAGCGATACCGAAAAAGAACAGAACGAAATATACGATCACCTCAAGCGGTAGCTCTAACAAGAATAAAAAGTTCCGGATCTTCCCGTACTCACTTGCGAGCTTTCTCTCTTGCAGGGATAAAAAACCGGCCGGGTCAGCCGCCGATCCCGCCTGCGGCACGTATTCCCTCGTGAAAACAAACACATAAAAATAAATCAATGCTATGTATAGAAGTGTACCAACGATGAGTAGATGTTTGATCTTTCTTCTCGCCAACCGGATCACCTATTCGATGGAATTTTCTATGAATACTTGCTAACTTCTTTCGCGATATCCTACAAAATAAGCGCAACGAAAGAAAGTAAAAGAATCGAGCCGAGAACGATGAAAATGACATTGACACCTGTAAAGGCGATGATAAAAGCGATCACCGCTCCGATGATACCGAACCAGATCTCCTCCTGGATGAAAAATACTCCGGGAAAAATCAACGCTCCCAAAATTGCGAAAGGAACATTTTTTAAACATTCCTGTAAAAATGGTGGCAGCACGATTTTCTCAAGTAAAGTCAAAGGAATCACCCGTGGTAAATAGGTCACCAATCCCATACCGACGATAACAAATAAAATATTACTATTCATGGACCCTCCCCCTCTCGCGGCGCAGCCAAATAATCGTCTCCGTGAATACTGCGGAAATAATCGTTGCTACTACAATGGACCATCCTGTTGAAAAAAGTCCGAAGCCGATAAATAGACTATTTAAGACTCCCGCCAGCCCGGCAAGAAAAACCACTTTCCCGCTCTTTTTCATTGATGGCACAAGTAGACCGATAAAGAGTGCGTATAATGCGATCGACATCCCCGCTTGAAACAAATCGGGCAGGCTTGATCCGGCGAGATAACCGACGCCCGAGAAAAAGAACCAGCTTGTATAAGCGATTACGTTCAGCCCGAACATGAATCCGGAAGAGAGTTTCCCATCTTGTACAGAAGCGACTGAGAATGTTTCATCCGTGATCCCATAGGCATAGATAGCCTTTTTCCAGCGTGCATCTTTTTCCACTTTTTCATTGAGGGAAGCGGACATTAATAAATGACGGATGTTGACGATGAAAGTCGTCAAAATGAGTTCTACAGCGCCGATTCCTTTGGCGATCATATCGAGCGCCATGTACTGAGCTGCCCCGGCATAGACGATCATGCTCATCAATACCGTTTCCCAAAAGGTAAGACCTGTGGTTTTCGCGATAAATCCGTAAGTAAAAGCGACCGGCATGTAACCGATGGCGATCGTGACCCCCGATGAAAGGCCTATTTTAAAGGAGCTTTTCGCTTGATCCACCGTGGTACTTTGCATTTAGGCACCTCCAAAAAAGATCCTTTTCAGGAGAAAAGAGCATGACGAAGATCCGATCCGTCACACTC
>CALKAK010000036.1 GCA_937983015.1 uncultured Bacillaceae bacterium
ATGGTAGTGAGGGGGCGACCCCTTGCGAGAGTAGGACGTCGCCGGGCCTTAATATTCCGCAGTAGCTCAGTGGTAGAGCAATCGGCTGTTAACCGATTGGTCGTAGGTTCGAATCCTACCTGCGGAGTAACTTTCATCCATGCTTCCATAGCTCAGTTGGTAGAGCACTTCCATGGTAAGGAAGGGGTCAGCGGTTCGAGTCCGCTTGGAAGCTCTAAACTATATGAGCGTAAAATATGACGTATTTTCCAAAACAATGGAAAAATACGTCATATTTTTTTTATGTATTTTTGTAAATTAGTGAGAACAAAACGATACGGATACAAAAGAATAGCACTTTAAAAGCACATGACATGAAAGGGCTTTAATAGCGGAAAATAATGTGCTATACTACTGTTATAAAAATTACATTTTTTTGAATGCCCCTGATATTTTATTACATGTCAAGGAGTGCTTTATTATGTTTACGGTTACACCGCGAAAATCTGGTGAGAATAATAAATCCTATTCTTATCGAATATTAAGAGATGCTATCATGTATTTGGAATTAAAACCAGGGCAAGCATTAAGCGAAGTTGAATTAGCTGACGCATTAAATATTTCCAGAACGCCAATTCGAGAAGTATTAACTCAATTGAAGGAAGAACATTTAATTGAAGTGATCCCTCAGGTAGGAACATATGTTACGAAGATCGATCCCCAATTGATTGAGGAAGCAGCTTTTATGCGCTTCATATTGGAAAAAGAAGTTTTAAAACTAGCGTGTGTATCTTTTCCTGAGGGACATTTGCAACGATTAAAGCAGAATCTCACCTTTCAGGATATGTTAAGAAATACGCAGGGGAAAGAGCGAGAATTTCACAAATTGGATAATGAGTTTCATAGTATTGTTTTTCATGGATTAAAAAAGGAGCATATCTGGTATTCGATCCATCGCTTGAGTACCCATTATAATCGTGTACGATTACTGTCCGAACTGAAATACGGCTTTGATAAAGCGATTGACGAGCATCATCGGATTGTGGAGATTATCGAAAACAAATTGGTCGATCAAGTAGAACAAATTATTTATAATCATATCCTGGAACCGAAAAAGAACTGGAATCAACTATTTGAAAAATCAAGTCCTTTCTACGAGTATGTTGATCACAAGAGTCGCTTACTTCCCAAGGAAGAAAATTTGCTCCTCACTTATTCATAAGGTGAAATCTAGACTTGATTTACTGCTGATAAAAAATCCCGTTTTAGCGTATTTATAGTGCACAAGTATATAAGCACAGTAGTGTATTAAAGATAAAACGAATACTTTGTACTTTAGAATCAGATCATTTATCATTACGAACAACTGAAAAGGGATTATTCAATCTCTTTTTAAAGGATAGGGAATAAATTCCTATCCTTTTTTTCATTTGTTTTAGGATCACGAAAAGGACAAGAAAAAAACATTCATGGGCGTCTATTCACAACAGTGGATGTAAAATCTTTTTCATGAAAAGGTGAATAAGATATTTAAAATTGAAGAATAAATGAGTAAGAACTTCCAGTCAATTTTTTAAAGGTTTCCAGCAACATTAGAACATGATTTTTTGTTATTGTATAGTACCATACTCGTATAAAAAACTGGGTTACAAATTTCAAATCACATGTTTTCTTATTAGAAAATAGAAGCTGTTTTTTTATGTATAGAAAATTTTCTCATTACTATTGAGTGGATATTAATTAACTATTGCACGTAAAAACGTATCATCCTCAAAAGTTTTACAATCGTTTCCCTCGATGATATTCGATTACGGATGCGAGATGGAAATCCCGATTCAGTTGAGAGAATTCGTAGAAAAATATTTAAATGAAAGGAAGGGTATTCATGGCAAATACAGCAGTGTTTCGGTACAACAGGAGAATAATAGTACTACATTTTTTGATTACTCCAAGCGTAAATTTTCGAAACGAGATGTTATCGGTTACTTTGTTGGTGATTTTGGGAATAATATGAGTTTTAGTTTAATATCATCCTTCATGTTCATATTCTTTACACAATTTGTGGGAATTCGACTAGTCGATTATTCCATTAATATTCGGATCAAGAAAATATTCGATGGGATTAACGACCCGGTTGTGGGTCCATTGATCGTTATAAACCTGAAAAAGGAGATAAATTTAAACCCTGGATCAAATATGGTGGTATCGTTCTTGCGTTTGCCAGTTCACTGATGTTTATTGATAGTTCGGGTTGGAGTTATCCTTTGAAATTGGCCATTTGTGCTGGTTCCTACGTAATGTGGGATATTTACTATACGATTGTTAACGTTCCTTATGGCTTATTTAACTCTGTTATGACGGTTGATTCTAAGGAAAGAACATTATTGTCAACGGCAAGAAGTTATAGTGTTTTATCGGTGGTTCATTAATCGATTTTTAATTCCGTTATTTGTCTACTGTGAAGAAGTTGTCGATGGACAAACGGTAAGTATTTTCCTTGGTGAAAGAATGTTTATCACCGCGATTATTCTTGGTTTAGTTGCGATTGTTTCATTCTTCCTTCTTGTAAATAATGTGGAAGAACCTGTTGTTCACGTAGTTAATGAGGATAAGGAAGAAGAAAAATTCAGTTACCTGGAAGCGCTGAAAGGTTTTGTGAAAAACAAAGCGATCTTAGCATTAGCCCTAAACGCTTTATTCCAAATGATTTTCATTGCATCTTCAGCACAACATGGAACGATCACTTACCCACTTTATTTTAAAGACGGTTCCCTTTCCTCGCTCTTAGTATTGACACGAATTGTACCTTTAGTCATTGGTTCATTGGTCGGTCCACCATTAATCGCTAAATACGGTAAGAAAGTATGTGTAGCCGTTCCGACATTCTTACATCTCTCATTTATCTTGCAATGGCCTTCTTATCGATTTAATCACCAGCGATCTGGTTAACCTTGCAAATCGTTGCTGTATCTGTATCTTGTGTGACAACGATAACGATATGGGCGATGGTGTCCGATGCGATTGATTATCAAGAGTTACAAACCGGTAAACGAAATGAAGGTTCTGTATACGCGACATATTCAATGATCTGTAAAATCGGTCAAGGTGTAGGACAAGCCTTAGTACCAGCGATGATCGCATTCTTAATCCAAGGATTAGATCTTTCCAATGCAACTACCTGGTTACCGGAATATCCAAATTCCGTAAAAAATCATGTCCGTGCTATTCCTGGCAGTTGGCTGGTTCTTGATGTTCGTAACGTTTAAATTGTACCTGATCAGTAAAAAAGAAGAAGACCATATCCAAGGAGTCATTGCAAACAAGTAACAAGTTACGGCAAAACCAGGTTGTCAAGACGATTTTAGCTAACCAGGTTTTGCTTTTTTAAGTTTTTCTCACTATGAAGAAGTATGGGCGTGTCTGTTTGTTTTCAGTATGGAGCAAGTAGGGTAAATGAAGAGCGAAAAATAATTTACGTGGTAAGTCTTGCCAGAATGTACTAGGAAATGTCATACAAAATTTACTATTAAATAATTGTTATCGTTTACAAAAATCTAATGATATGCTAGTATTTCAATAGATATATATTGGTAGCTACCAAAAAGTTCTCTCTATCAAGATATTGACACTTTGCAGGTATTTTTCATTGCTTATAGCCTGACAATATTCTAGTATACAAGTATAAATGACTTGGTAAATTTCACCTCCAGTTTTTGTTCAGGCTAACTTGACATCACGAACTCAAGCGTTAACGATAAAAACGCGTTGCATAATTGGAAGAATCAGGGAAAAATCATGGTTAGAACAATGTGCTGATGATGAGGGTTTACCACAATTTAAACGTTTTTGAGGTGATAAAAGTGTTAAAGAAATTTGAAACCCTCCGGAAAATGCATGAAGGATATGCGGTAGCCGTTATTCGTGGCAAAGATAAAGATGATGCGATTCAAATCGCCAAGCATGCTTTTCAAGGGGGAATCCGTTCTTTAGAAATTACCTTTACAACTCCTGGCGCAGAGCAGGCGATCGCTGAATTGGTTGCCGAGGGTAATGAAGACATGATCGTTGGTGCGGGAACGGTACTTGATGCGACAACTGCCCGTATCGCTATTTTGAATGGAGCACAATATATCGTCAGCCCCCATTTCGACAAAGAAATTGCTTTAATGTGTAACAGATATGCGACACCTTATTTACCGGGGTGCGGAACGAT
Source organism: uncultured Bacillaceae bacterium (assembly GCA_937983015.1). Classification (GTDB taxonomy): domain Bacteria; phylum Bacillota; class Bacilli; order Bacillales; family Caldibacillaceae; genus CALGAD01. The sequence goes on from CALKAK010000036.1 coordinate 4,193, forward strand.
CACGGAAATTTTGGAAGCGATGACATATGGCGTTGATGTGGTGAAGTTGTTCCCGGGAAGCCATCTCGGTCCCTCTTTTATTAAAGATGTTAAAGGGCCGGTTCCTTATGCGGAGATGATGCCTTCCGGTGGGGTTAGCATCGATAATGTAGATCAGTGGATTGAAAAAGGTGCCTTTGCTGTTGGTATGGGAAGCGCTTTGACCAAAGGAGTTAAAAACGGCGATTACGGTTCCGTTGAAGAAACAGCCCGGGCTTTCATGGATAAAATTCATCAGGCTCGGGGGAAATAACGTTGAAAAAATCGTTACTCTCGGGGAAATTATGCTTCGGCTTTCTCATCCTCGCTTTCAAATTATTGAACAGTCACGCGCTTTTAACGCGGTTTACGGTGGTGGTGAGGCCAATGTCACCATCTCCCTATTACGCTTGGGTTTACGCAGTTCATTCATAAGCAAGCTACCGAAAAATCCACTCGGAGTATGTGCTGAACAGTATTTAAATCGTTTCGGAGTTACAACGGAACACATGCTATATGGTTGTGACCGTTTAGGCATTTATTTCTTAGAGAAAGGTTTTCGATTCGTTCATCAAAAGTTTTTTATGATCGCAAGCATTCCGCCATCACCACAGCCCGCTTGGAAGAGTTCGATTTCGATACGATTTTCGCAGATGCAGACTGGTTTCATGTGAGCGGGATCAAACCGGCTTTAAACGAAGAACTCTTTTTGATCACAAAAACAGCGTTAATGAAAGCGAAAGAAAAAGGGCTTACGACGAGCTGTGATTTAAACTATCGAGCATAATGGCCATTTGATGTTGCTCGCAAGAAGATGACAGAACTGATCAAATATGTGGACGTATGTATCGGAGTAGAACCTCTTGAGCTATTGGATGGAAATGGAAATGATATAAAAGACCGGTTACCAAAACCAGAAAAACAGGAAGATTACCAAGATATCGTTCGGCAAATCCAGAAGCGCTACAATATTCAATATTTGGCCATGCCCATCGTAACGTCCTGTCCGTCAACCGGAACCGGTTAAGCGCCATGTTATCCGACGGGACCGATTTTTATAAATCCGATAGGGTTGAAGTGGAAATTGTTGACCGTGTCGGTGCAGGAGATGCTTTTTCCGCAGGGATTATTTATTCGTTGATCACCATGATGGAACCGCAAAAAGCGATAGAGTTTGCTACCGAATGCTTCGCATTGAAGCGCACCATTGAAGGTGATGTGAAACTGCTCGAAGTGAGCGATATAGAATACTTCATCAAAAATAAGGATGATCTTTCCATTAAGCGGTAAATCTGAATATTTAAGGAGGATTAAATGATGCGTCCATTTATCCATGATGATTTTATGTTGCAAAATCGTACTGCCCGGAGATTGTATCATGACTATGCGAAGCATTTACCCATATACGATTACCACTGTCATTTGTCACCGAAAGATATCGCGGAAAATCGCCGTTTCAAAAATATAACTGAACTTTGGCTTGAAGGTGATCATTATAAATGGCGGGCCATGCGCGCAAACGGTGTTGATGAAAAGTACATAACCGGTGATGCGAGCGATAAAGAAAAATTCAGAGCATGGGCAGAAACGGTTCCCAACACGGTGGGGAATCCATTATACCACTGGACACACCTTGAATTAAAACGATATTTCGGCATCGATGATTTGTTAACAGGTGAAAATTGGCAGGAAATTTGGGATCATTGTAATGAAATGATTCAGCAAGACGATTTTACCGCCCATGGCTTTATCAAACGCTCTAACGTGAAATTGATCGGTACAACGGATGAACCGACCGACGATTTGCGTTACCATGATCAAATCGCTCAGCTGGAAGATTTCCCGACTAAAGTAGTCCCTTCTTTCCGGCCAGATAAGGGTCTGGAGGTAAATAAAGATACATTTGTGCCTTTTGTAGAGAAACTAGAGGAAGTTACGGGCAAAACCCTTGATTCCTATAATAAGTTTCTCGAAGCATTGGAAGAAAGAATCGATTACTTCCATGAACGGGGAAGCCGGATTTCTGATCATGGATTATCAGAGGTTCCCTATGCCGAATTCACCGAAGAAGAAGTGGAACGGATCTATCAAAAGGCACGTAATGGCGAAAAAGTTAGCGAGGAAGACGACAAGAAATTTAAAACGGCTACACTCATTTTCCTGGCACAATGCTATAAAAAGCGCGATTGGGTCATGCAAATTCATTTCGGTGCGATCCGCAACAATAATAGCAAAATGTTTGCCAAGCTTGGTCCTGATAGCGGATTTGACTCGATCAACGATGGCGGCCCAGTAGCCGCGCCGTTGAACGCTTTACTGGATGCTTTTGAACAACGGGATAGTTTACCGAAAATGATATTATATCCGCTGAACCCGAATTTATTCGAATTGGTAGCAAGTACGATGCAAAACTTCCAGACGGAAGCGGGGATTAAAGGTAAATTGCAACTGGGGTCCGGCTGGTGGTTTAATGATACCAAAATCGGCATGATCCGTCAGATGGAAGCTCTTAGTGAGCAAGGGTTATTCATGCATTTCGTCGGCATGTTGACCGATTCACGCAGCTTTTTGTCCTACACCCGCCATGAATACTTTCGCCGTATTTTGTGTAATTTGGTTGGCACATGGGTGGAAAATGGTGAAGTGCCGAATGATGAAAAATTATTAAAAACAATGATAGAGAATATTTGTTTCTACAATGCCAAAAACTATTTTGGGATTGAGCTAAAGGGATAAAACTAAAGGGATAAAACTGTTAAACATGTTAATTAAAACGGGATTTTAAGGAGGAAGTTGTTGTGGAAATGAGTTTTCGCTGGTATGGGAAAGCAGACCCCATCCCATTGGAGTATATTCGGCAAATACCGGGAATGAAAGGGATCGTTACTGCCATTTATGATGTTCCCGTTGGTGAAGTCTGGCCAATGGAAAAAATCATGGAATTGAAAAAGACCGTAGAGGATGCCGGGCTGAAAATTTCCGTTATCGAAAGTGTGCCCGTCCACGAAGATATTAAATTAGGAAAACCTACCCGTGATCGTTACATAGAAAACTATAAAACAACGATTCGCAATTTAGGAGAAGCAGGTATTCCTGTTGTATGTTACAATTTCATGCCGGTGTTCGACTGGACCCGTTCTCAATTGGATTATCGTCTACCCGACGGTTCAACGGCATTGATCTATGAAGAAGAAGTGATCCAAAAAATGGATCCTGTCAGTGGCGAACTGTCTTTACCGGGTTGGGATAGCAGCTATACAAAGGAAGAAATGCAAGATTTGATCAATGAATATAAAGAGAATGTTGATGAAGAAAAACTCTGGGAAAACCTTGAATACTTCATTAAAGAGATCATCCCTGTCGCCGAAGAAGCGGGCGTGAAAATGGCGATTCACCCGGATGATCCGCCGTGGAACATTTTCGGTTTGCCGAGAATCATCACCAATAAAGAAAACCTTGATCGTTTCTTAAGCTTATACGACAGCCCGAATAACGGGTTAACTTTCTGCACAGGTTCACTAGGTGCTTCACCTGAAAATAATGTACCGGAAATGTTACGTTATTTTGGTAAAAAAGGTCGTGTTCATTTCGTACATGCCCGTAATATTCTGTTAACCGGACCGAAATCTTTCCAAGAATCTGCTCACCTTTCCACTGCGGGTTCCATCGATATGTATGAAGTCATTCGCGCTATGGCTGATTTCGACTTTGCCGGTCCGATACGTCCAGACCACGGTCGAATGATCTGGGGCGAAGAAGGTCGTCCAGGTTATGGTCTATATGACCGTGCATTAGGCGCAACTTATCTAAATGGTCTATGGGAAGCGGAAATCAAAAGCCGGAAGTATAAATAATTCATCAAATCTAGCTGGGAAGGATGGAAGAACATGAGTGTACCCTTTTTAAGTTGATTTATCAGACAAAGTTGCTGTGGTAACTGGCGGAGGTGGCGTATTAGGTTCCTATTTCGCTAAAGCCCTTGCCGAATGCGGGGCCAGAGTAGCCATCCTCGACTTGAACGAAGAAGCCGCTCAAAAAGTAACGTATGAAATCAATCACGCTGGTGGAGTCGCCGTCAGCGTTACATGTAACGTGTTGGATATAGAAAGCATTAAAGCGGCTAAGGACTGTGTTGACCAAGAACTAGGTGCAGTGGAAATTCTCCCCAATGGTGCAGGTGGAAATAATTCCCGTGGTTCCACGGTCGATGAATACTATGACGCAAAAGTTGTAAAAAACAATCCGGATTTAAAAACCTTCTTTGGCTTAGATCCGGAAGGTGTTCAATTTGTCTTCATATGAACTTTTTAGGGATTCTTTTACCCACACAAGTTTTCGGCAAGTCGCTTGTGAAAAAAGAACATGCGGTAGTGATCAACGTATCATCCATGAACGCCTTCACACCTCTAACAAAGATTCCGGCATATAGTGGAGCTAAAGCGGCCATTTGTAACTTCACTCAATGGCTCGCCGTCGACTTCTCAAAAACCGGTGTACGGGTGAATGCGATCGCTCCAGGATTTTTGGTCACCCATCAAAACCGGAAATTGCTCTTTAACGAAGATGGAACAACGACCGAACGCACACATAAGATCTTGAGAAATACTCTATGGGAGGTTTCGGTGAACCGGAAGAACTACTCGGGGCCCTATTGTTCCTGGTCGACGAGAAAGCTTCTAGCTTTGTAAACGGCGTGGTATTACCGGCAGATGGTGGTTTTTCCGCCTACTCAGGAGTCTAATTGAAGTTCTGTTATGCGATTGGAAAAGGTGAATCATGCTTTTCAAATCGCTTCTTTTCATTATTTAATCAAGATAATGATTACAAGGAGAATCCCATGTATCATCGGCGAATAGTGGCGCGGTTGTCGCTGAATGGATAGAATACGGTCTCGATTCCTATGTTTTTTCCGTAATGTGCGGACAGGAAGCGGGAACGAAACAATATTGCATTGAACGGTTAAAGAAAAAGGGCGCGTACCCGAACGACCATCTTTTGATGATCGGCGATGCACCGGGGGATTTAAAAGCAGCTGAAGAAAATGATGTACTTTATTATCTGATCATTCCCTCGAAGGAAGAAGAACCGTGGGCACGTTTCGTCGTCGAAGCCTTCGACAAATTCATGGAAGGTACGTATCGGGGAGAATATCAGGAAAAACTGATCCAGGAGTTTTTTGATGTTTTAAAATAAATTTCGAGAGTGTTGCAAACGAGTAACGTGTTCGCTTATACTAATATTTAAAGACACGATTCACACAATGAAAATAGTGATTCAAGATGGACGTCACAACAGTTAATGAAAAGTGTTGTTTGCTGCATACGGAATGACATCAATCGATTCCGCCAATGGTCCATAGCCATTGGCAGGATTCATATCACTAATAAAGAAGTCAATTTCGCTATTAAGAAGAAAAAAATTCTTGCATTTTTCTCTTTACAAATCGGAGAAAACCTTATATAATAATAGAGGTCAGTTAGCAAGGAACAAAATACGGCCCCTTGGTCAAGTGGTTAAGACACCGCCCTTTCACGGCGGCGACACGGGTTCGAATCCCGTAGGGGTCATTTCTTGTGCCGACTTAGCTCAACTGGTAGAGCAACTGAATCGTAATCAGTAGGTTGCGGGTTCGACTCCTGCAGTCGGCATAAAAGTGAATACCGGAGGGGTAGCGAAGTGGCCAAACGCGGCAGACTGTAAATCTGCTCCCTTTTGGGTTCGGCGGTTCGAATCCGTCCCCCTCCATTTGTAAAAATTATTTCGCACGCGAAATAATTTTTTTTTGTCTTTTCTAAAGGTTTCAGATCATCATGGTCTTTTGAAAATACTTCTTTTATATCGGCGGCCACTTTCCTCCGTTTTCCTCTATTTCAATTTGACGCTTCTCTAAACGTCAAGCCTCACAATCTGAACAAAATCCTCTTTTCTGAACATCCGGTATTTTTAAAAATATGGTACAATAATTATAGAGAAGATTATCACATTCTTGATGTATTAAAGGGATTGTGTGGGAAATAACGTTTTTAATCTTTTTGTTCTGTAAAACAAACTTATATTTTTTAGAAACGGATAGATCACGTTTAATCCATCGATCCATCCGTTTTTTATCCTTTATAATGTTCATAAATTATAGCGTTTTAGCGGCGAAGGGTTTCTGGCAAATTCGCAAATATCTATAAAGGAGATATCGAAATGGTTTCACAGTTAAGAAGGAAATATGCCACTGGGTATAAGTCGTTACAGAAGGAGTGGGTCAAGGAAAGTAAGGAATTGCTTTATGTTGGTCGGTTAGCTTACTGGACGTACTGGGTCAGTAAATGGGCTGAATCATCGTTTAAGATGAAAGAGGTTGATGAGCTGAATGCGTTGAAGAAAAATGCTTTTAAAGTGTTACTCAAGAGTGCATATAGTCAATTAAAAAAATATTGTCCGAGGTTTAGTGAAAAAATGCGACTTTATAATGAACCGGTGTATATTTTATCGATCATGGATAAAAAAACTGGTGGCAATTTGTTATTTGAAATGTACATGCCATATCTGGAATTAAAAGAGGATTTTCCCCCTCTAGATACCCTGGAAAACGTGAGTGGTTTTAATGGGATAGAAATTATTTCCCTTGATGTTGGGAAACGAGCCCGGAAGGTAGAAACCGGTGTATTCAGTAAAAAGCTTATCCGTCATTATTTTGACAAAAATTATCAAACTTTGTGTGATTATTTTGCTGAAAAATCTTCCTCTTCCTTGCATAGTATTCATAAATAATCACTCAACTGGCCGCGTGATTTCGATCATCCCCGGAAATAATCGTCCTCAGAGATTTTCTGCGTTTACATCACGAAAAAATAAAAATTTATACTACAATCCTTCTTGATATTTTTGTATAATTGAATTAAGTTTTCTATTTTTATAATGGGGTACTCTCTGTTCAAATCTGAATGACAATTTGTAAATAACCACATGGATGCAACCTCTAGTAAAAGCCTCTTTTCAATCCTGCAAAGGTTGCATGTCTTTACGAACCTTTCAAACGTAGCGCTTCCGTATCTTACAGGTTTTTATGATCATTTCACACGAGTAACAATTTCCGCCAAGTGACTAAAAAGTGAATAATATTTTTCATCCCGATGATAAACAGGATTAGAGTTTCCTTTATCTTGCAGAAAGCTCTTGATCCGTATGCTCCAAAATAATCAGCCACGTATCTTTTAAAGAATTTTGTGAAAATAATGAATTGGTATCGTGTTGTGTCTTAGCTGAATAAATCAGGAAATGATGACTGCTACTATGATCGGCCTCTGTGATCAAAATAAGAAAAAACTTTATGATGGAGTGAATGAAGTTGTTCGAGGTGGTCCTTATCGATTAAACATTTCGTAAAGGGGTGATCGTATGCGAATCACAGTAATCGGTGCAGGAAATTCCGGGTTTGCAATGGCCGCTCATTTAAGTGCAAACGGCCATCAAGTGAGATTGTGGAATCGATCGGAATCTACGATAAAAACATTAAAGGAAACGCACACTATCAAATGTTACGGAGAAATCCAGGGAAAATATACTGTTGAAGTCGTTACAACAGATTTGAAAGAGGCTTTAGATGGTACTGATATGATCTTTATCACAACCCCGGCGAATTCCCATCGTGAATTAGCGAAAAACATCGCTCGCTATTTAGATCGTGAAGTCATCATCGTACTAAATCCTGGTCGTACTTTTGGTGCACTAGAATTTTTACAAGTGTTCAGTAGATATAACAAACTGATCACTCCGATCATCGCCGAAACGCAAACCATTATTTATACCTGTCGAAAAGTTGCAGATGATGCTGTGAATATACTTGCTTTGAAATCTGAGGTGCTTTTATCGACTTTTGATGCTAGAGAAAATAAAAAGATCATTAAACAGTTACCCGCTTGCCTGCAGCCGTTCTTAAAGCCAGCTCGCTCGATAATCGAAACTTCTATCGGTAATGTCGGCATGATCCTTCATTGTGCACCATTACTACTTAATGTTGGCTGGACCGAAAATAAAAATTATACGTATAATTATTATCTAGACGGCATATCCCCGACCATCGCATCCTTTCTGGAAAAAATCGATGAGGAAAGAATACAAGTAGCAGAACGTTTAGGACTGAAAGTAGAATCGACAAAAGATTGGTTAAAGAGAACGTATCGCTTGGAAGGGGATACGCTCTTCGAATGTATTCAAAAAAATGAAGCATACCAAAATATATTGGCACCTAATACGATGGAACATAGATATATATTTGAAGATATTCCCTTCGGTCTTGTTCCGCTCGAATATATTGGCAGGAAATTGGGTCTACCTATGAAACATACCCGACTTATTATAGATTTAGCTTCCACTTTATTCGATATGAACTTTAGAAAAATTGGTAGAAGAGTTAATATAACAAAAACAGAAATAATGGTATCAGAAGAAGATTTAATGTTAGCATAAATAACAAATGATTTCTTTTTTTGTAATGCAAGATCACATGAAGGAGCGTTGTCTGGTGAAAGTATTACAATCCGATGTCTTCGGTTTTATCAAGCCATCATTAGACGCACATACGATCGGTGTGAATGCCGTTGCCGAAGTATTGAAAGACTGTGGTTACAAGGTTTTAGTGGCCGACCACGAAATTAATGCTGCGGTAAATAATTTCCGCCATGAAGAGAGTCGAAAAAAAGTCTTTGATTGGATAAAAAACAATCATATATCTCGAGTAGGTTTCAGTTTCCGGCTCGATGAAGATGAAGCGGTCGATTTATTCGGTTATTTAATGTATGAATTAGAGCAGGGCCAGATGTTCCACTATCAAAATGGCCCTATAAAAGATATCTATTTTGCAGGCTTGCCCAGAGCTTGTGAATTAGTCAAAAGAAAGTATAAAGGCTTTGTCAAAACCTTTAGGGGCGGCGAATCACTGACACAAACGTTGAAAACGATCGGCGTTCCGGATTCGGTCATTCCTAAAGAAATTCGCGAAGGAAACCGTTATGATGATTTCCGGCTGGAGTTCGGAAAACAAATCATTGATGAAGGAAAATATTTATCATTTAAGCCCGTTGATCGTTCCGGGTATCCTGAATTTGGCACGGATCGAGATACCGTCGTGAAACGGTTGGAGCACAACGCCAAATCACCTTTCTATCCTTTGATGAGAGCCCACGTTGGGCCTTATTCGGCCCATATGACTCGGGAAGAGATGGTGCAGGAATTTGCTTCCTGGGCAAAAGAATTGGCTAAAGGCGGCTATCTGGACATCCTATCGATCGGTACTTCCCAGTTATCTCAATCCAATTTCGGCGAAGATTGGGGCGATAAGCTGAACGGCGGTGGGGTGCCGATTAATTCACCGGAAGAATTCCGGATGATTTGGGAAGTGTCCCGGCCATTGTTGGTCCGCACTTATGCCGGAACCAAAAACATCCCTCAACTGGCAAAAATCTATGAAGATACGATCAACATATCCTGGCATGCTCTATCCTTATGGTGGTTTAATAAATTGGATGGTCGAGGCCCTCTGGATGTTTATACTAATTTAAAACAACATGTAGAGACGATGAAATTTATCGCTGAAACGAATAAACCGTTTGAACCAAATATTCCCCACCATTTTGCCTTTAGGGGAGCGGATGATGTCACGTACATCGTATCGGCTTATTTGGCGGCAAAACTCGCCAAGAAAATGGGGATCCGCACTTTGATTTTACAAAACATGTTGAACACCCCTCGCAGCACATGGGGAATTCAAGATCTGGCGAAATCGCGAGCGTTGTTAAGGCTCGTGAAACAGTTAGAGGATGACTCCTATCAGGTCCTGTTACAACCCCGTGCTGGACTCGATTATTTCTCACCGGATCTTTATGAAGCGAAAATTCAACTCGCTGCAGTGTCAGCGCTGATGGACGATATCGATCCCCATAACGAAATGAGCCCGCCGATCATCCATGTTGTCAGCTATTCAGAAGCGTCTCATCTTGCAACACCGGATATCATCCATGAAAGTATTCAAATAACTCAGTATACCATTCAAAAATACCGCGAGTTAAGGAATGCGAAGAAAATTGAAGATATGAGCCAGCATAAAGAAGTTAAGGATAGAGAAAATGAACTATACAATGCGGCAAAGAAAATCATCACCGCGATCGAAACGTATATCGAAGATCCATATACAGCGGAAGGATTATACAAAATTTATGCAGCCGGCTTCTTACCCACCCCTTACATCTGGGGGGAAGTTGATGAATTTAAACATGCGACGGTCTGGAAACCGAAGTTTGTTAAAGGTGGTATCCGTTTGATGAATGATAAGGGTGAATTGATCACCACCGAAGATGTGATTCAATACGCCCGGGATCACATTAAAGATGCGGAATATACATTGGCGACAAAATATGGCGTTAAAAAAACGAATATTGAAATCTGATATCAATTCATGCGACTGTTCCCGTTCATCTTTTTCCTAAGATGCGGCGAACAGTCGCTTTTTTAGTGGTACACTTGGAACACGCGACAACCCCTTTTTCGCGCAAAATCCATAAATATCCGATAAATTCATTGCCTGAAGCAGTAAGCATTGTTAGAATTTATATAAAAAAAGCGCTTTAAAAAAATTTCCGCTATTTTTTTATAAGATTATCAATCACGATTTTACCACTTTGCGAATCGCTTGCTGGAGGTAGATTCACTTGAAAACGGAAATAGCGATCATCGGGGTACCGATGGATTTAGGACAGACCCGACGTGGGGTCGATATGGGACCGAGCGCTATTCGTTATGCAGGTGTAATTGAGTTTTTAGAAAGGCTCGGGTACAAAGTTCGTGATTTAGGGGACCTGCACATAAACCGGAATTCAAATAATTCAGTTGAACATTCAGGAATCAATAATTTAGTAGAAGTCGTTCAAGTGAATACCGTTCTTGCCGGGAAGGTAAAAAACATTCTAGAAGACGGGGCATTCCCGCTGATTTTTGGTGGAGATCATAGCATCGCCATCGGTTCACTGGCCGGCATCAGCCCGTTTTACGACAATTTGGGTGTCCTCTGGTTTGATGCCCATGGTGATTTAAACACACCGGAAACCACACCATCCGGGAATATTCATGGCATGCCTTTGGCGGTAAGTCTTGGCCTGGGGCATGAACGCTTGGTAAACATCGGTGGTTTTGCACCGAAAGTAAAATGGGAGAACGTAGTGATGATCGGTATTCGTTCCCTCGATCCTGGTGAAAAACAAATAATCAAGGAAAAAGGTGTAAAAGTTTATACCATGCATGATATTGATCGCTTGGGAATGGCGCAGATCATGGAACAAACAATCGAATATTTCAAGAGGCTCAATGTAGATGGGGTACATTTGTCTTTTGATTTAGATTCCCTCGACCCGATCTACGCACCAGGAGTGGGTACACCAGAACCGGGGGGTGTAACTTTCCGCGAAAGCCATCTGGCCATGGAAATGCTAGCGGAAGCGCAAATTATATCTTCGGCTGAGTTTGTAGAAGTGAATCCGATCCTGGATCAAAGAAATAAGACGGCCGAGCTTGCTGTAGATTTAATGGGATCGCTATTCGGTAAATCGATCCTGTAATAGGATTTCGTTCAACAGCCTTTTTACTGGAACTTTATCAGCAAGTAAAAAGTTTTTGCCTATCTTATTATAAATAGAGTGTTAAACACCGGTTCTTGTACATCCCTCCTCCAGCCGACATGAAAAAATGTTACTTCGTAATGGTGAAATACCCATTGTTAAAATAGTATAATGTGTTCAATGAAACTTTTTTCTTATTATGCCGTAAATATATTAACCGCAGAAGCGGAGGGCAAAGGGATGGAAGAATTTGTTAAAAAAAGGATAAGAGAAGTATTAAAAGGAGAGCGCGATGCCTTTGCGGAAATCGTTGAACTATATAAAGATAAAGTCTATCTGATCTGTTACCGAATGCTGGGCAATACCCATGAGGCAGAGGACTTAACTCAGGAAACGTTTCTTCGCGCTTACGTCAATATCGACCGTTACAATATAAACCGAAAATTTTCAACCTGGATATATCGAATCGCAACGAATTTATGTATTGATCGCATCCGTAAAAAAAAGCCGGACTTTTCCCTTGATGCACAAATAAAGGGAACAGATGGTTTAACGATGTATTCCCAACTTTCTTCCCCACGTTCCCTGCCTGAAGATGAAGTGGTCGAAATGGAAATTCAGGATATCGTCCAGAAGGCGATCATGAATTTACCGGAAAAATATCGTACCGTAGTTGTGTTAAAATATATCGAAGAGTTGTCATTACAGGAAATAGCGGAAATTCTTGAAATGCCAATTGGGACGGTGAAGACCCGGCTTTATCGGGGGCGAGAAGCTTTGCGAAAACAACTCCGACATATTTAAAGCGGGGTGAAAAATATGAGTAAATGTCCAGAAAATATCATTGAATATATGCATGAATATCTCGATAATGAAATAGATCCGGAGCATGAACAAATTTTAATGGAGCATCTGCGTACTTGCCAGACTTGCCAAAAGCATTTTCACGACTTGAAAAAGACAGTTGTGCTCCTTCAGGGAACTGCACATATTAAAGCGCCTGATCGAATCACAAGTCAAGTGATGGCTCTTCTCCCTAGGGAAAAGAAACAGGTGGGAATTAAACGCTGGTTGTATCGACACCCGTTTCTGACGGCAGCCGCTGTCTTCGTGCTATTCATGATGATCAGTGCAATTTCCGTCTGGAATCAAAGTAATGATTTTTCAGTTACCAAATATGAAAATATTCTCATTGAAGAAAATAACACAGCGGTCGTCCCTGACGGAGAGGTTATTCACGGCGATATAGTGGTGAAAAACGGAAATATCAGGATTGAAGGCAAAGTTGAGGGAAATGTGACGATCATTAATGGGGAAAAATATCTTGCCTCCGCTGGTGAAGTGACCGGTGAAATTGAGGAAATTAATGAATGGTTCGACTGGCTTTGGTTCTCGATAAAAGATCTGTTTAAAAAATTAGTTGAAATATGAAGCTCGGACATTTGGATTTGCTGTAGGAATAGGCATCAGGTATGTATAGGCAAATCCAAATGTTTTTTTGTTTTATGCCTGAAAAATTTCGGTTTAAAAAGGAATAATCTTGTATTTTTTCACTAATGTGTTTAAAAAAGAAGATATAAAATCTATAATTAAAGTACGGATGTTTTTTTGTTTATTCTTGTAAAAGTTCCTATGTGATATAATAAAAAAATGCGAAATCCGTATGTACGTATACGGTATCGATAGACGTGAATGTGAATTCGACTTGTTGTAAATCACTGGAGGAAGTAAAATATGTCGCTTATAGATTATCTGGCCGATTTATCCTTACTCGACTATATAGCGAGCATTGTCGACATATTGGTCGTTTGGTATTTTTTATATAAAATTTTTATGGTCGTCCGCGGGACGAAGGCGGTCCAATTGATTAATGGTATTTTTATCATTCTCATTTTGCGAGGGCTCGCCGAACTATTAGGTTTGCGAACGCTGGGATGGCTCATGTCACAAATAATCGATTGGGGTTTTTTGGCGATCATCGTTATCTTCCAGCCCGAGATTCGCAGAGCACTTGAGCAACTCGGCAGGGGCAGGATCTTCACACGGGCTAAACAAAAAGAAGTGGAGCGGCAAACCGAACTTATTGATTCGATTGTAAAGGCTTCTGAATACATGTCGAAGCGCCGGATCGGTGCACTGATCACGATCGCCCAGGAAACCGGAATGGATGATTATATCGAAACGGGCATTCAAATGAATGCTAAGGTTACCTCTGAATTATTGATTAACACATTTATTCCGAACACACCTTTACATGATGGGGCGGTAATCATCCAAAAAGATGAAATTAAAGCGGCGGCTTGTTATCTTCCCCTCTCAGAAAGCCCCTTTATTTCTAAAGATTTAGGAACAAGACACAGGGCGGCAATCGGAATTAGTGAGGTTACTGACAGTATTACAATCGTTCTTTCGGAAGAAACGGGTGAGATTTCCTTAACGAATAATGGGGAATTATATCGTAATTTAACTTTAGATGAACTTAGAAATATGTTGACAAAAAGATTGATAAAAGATGAAGATAAGCAACTGGTGCCGAATCTCTGGAATAAGTTGGTGAAACGGGATGGATAAATTAGCCAACAAATTAATGGAAAATAAATGGTTTATTCGCGGCCTCGCTCTTGTTCTTGCACTGCTTTTGTATATTACAGCATATATTGATGAGAATGCGCGTAATCCATCTCAGGCCAGTACCACACAATCGGCTACCATCGAAGATGTTCCGATTGAGGTGTATTATGATGAGGAAAATTATGTAGTCTATAATGTACCAGAGACGGCAACGGTTCATATAGCAGGCAATAATGCATTGGTCCAGTCCACGAAAACCTTGCGTGATTTCACTGTTTTTATCGATTTGATGAATGTTACTGAAGGAACACATCGTGTCGAACTACAGATTCGTGGCATTTCTGAACGTTTGAGTGTCCGCATCGAACCGCAATTTGTGACGGTAATCGTTCAGGAGAAAGAGACCGTTGAATTCCCTGTAGAAGTAGAGTTTAATGAAGCTTTGCTAGAAGAAGGATACAAAATCGGTGACATACAAGTAGAACCTCAAGTCGTGAAGGTAACCGGTGGGAAAGATGTGATCTCGCAAGTCAGCCTGGTGAAAGCAGTGATCGAGGTTGAAGCACCTGTAAATGAAACGATCAAACAAAAAGCATTTGTGACGGTACTCGATAAAAATTTAAATAAATTAGACGTTCTCGTCGATCCAGGGGAAGTTCAAGTAACAATCCCTATCATTCCGCCGAGTAAAACAGTACCGGTGGAAGTGAAAGTAGCGGGAGAACCTCCAGAAGGAATCATCCTCCAAGCGATTAACACGAATATACAAGAGGTTGAAATATACGGGAAAAAGAACGTACTGGAGGAAATTTCAAAAATAGAAATTCCGGTAGATATTCGGGATATTCAAGAAAGTACGGTTTTATCGGTACCGACCCCATTACCTCGTGGCGTAACCGCGATCAGTCATGAAACCATAGATGTTGAAATTGTTGTGGCACGAGGTATGACAAGGACATTGGAAGGAATCCCGATTCAGATTATCGGACTAAAAGAAGGCTATACAGTGGAGATCAAAGATCCTGAAAATGGTGAGGTCGATTTGACTATTTCCGGTATATCGGAAACGATCGAATCGTTAAACAGCACCAATTTTACCTTGACGGTCGACATCACGAATCTAACACCTGGAGAGCATGAGGTAGAAATAAAGGTAGATGGTCCCGAAGACGTTGAATGGGAATTATCACAACGAACAGTTGTTGTTTTGATAGCAGAAGTTAATGAAGAATTGTAGAAGGAATTTTGCAACGAATATAGAAATACACTCGGTAAGTAAAGGAGAGAGTAGATATGGGTAAGTATTTCGGAACGGATGGTGTCAGAGGAGTAGCGAATAGAGAACTCACACCGGAATTAGCTTTCAAATTAGGCCGTTTTGGCGGTTATGTCCTGACACAACATAGCGAAGGAAAACCTCGAGTTTTGATCGGTAGGGATACAAGGATCTCTGGGGTGATGCTTGAAGCGGCCTTAACCGCCGGACTCCTTTCCATCGGTGCAGAAGTCATGCGCCTCGGTGTCATTTCGACACCGGGTGTTGCCTATTTAACAAAGGCGATGGGAGCCGATGCTGGAATCATGATATCCGCCTCCCATAATCCGGTGGAAGATAATGGAATCAAATTTTTCGGCTCTGATGGGTTTAAATTGTCCGATGAGCAGGAAGAAGAAATTGAAAAATACCTAGAAATGGACGAAGATAATCTCCCCCGACCGATCGGGGCCGATCTCGGGGTACTAAACGATTATCTCGAAGGTGGTCAAAAATATATCCAGTATTTAAAGCAAACTGTGGATGAGGATTTTTCGGGGATACATATTGCGCTTGATTGTGCCCATGGTGCCACATCTTCCCTGGCAACTTATTTGTTTGCGGACCTAGAAGCGGACCTCTCAACGATGGGAGCTTCTCCGAATGGTTTAAATATCAATGATGGTGTTGGCTCCACCCATCCAGAAGCACTAGCCAAATTTGTTGTCGAAAAAGGTGCGGACGTAGGGCTTGCTTTTGATGGCGACGGAGACCGCTTGATTGCCGTGGATGAAAATGGCGAGATCGTTGATGGCGACCAAATCATGTATATTTGCGGCAAATACATGAATCAACAAGGACGTTTAAAAAACAAAACGATCGTGTCTACCGTGATGAGTAATCTAGGCTTTTATAAAGCACTGGAAAAAGAAGGCTTAAAAAGCGTGAAAACACAAGTTGGTGACCGATATGTCGTCGAGGAGATGAAAAAGAACGGCTATAATTTAGGCGGTGAGCAGTCCGGACATATCATCTTCCTCGATTATAATACAACCGGGGATGGAATGCTTACGGGTTTACAATTAATTAATGTTATGAAGCAAACACAGAAACCCTTGTCGGAACTAGCTAAAGAAGTGAAGAAGTATCCACAAAAATTAGTAAACGTTCGTGTGAAAGATAAACATCGGGTCATGGAAAATGAGAAAGTACTAGCGGTAATTGCTGAAATCGAGGAAGAAATGGCGGGCAATGGCCGCATATTAGTTCGCCCTTCGGGTACCGAGCCGCTTGTTCGGATTATGGCAGAGGCACCAACGGATGAAGCATGTGAAGCGTACGCAAAGAGAATCGCTGAAGTTGTAGAAAAAGAAATGGGAATCGAGTGATGACGAGTATAAGGTGTGTGCGGAATGATCGTTCTGCCACACCTTATTATTTTACGTTGCGTGCGATGAAAATATTTCCCACATAATTATTTTCCAGGAAGATTCTTCGTGTTTTTACCAAGGGAACATTTATAACGAACCTTCATGGAGAAAATAGTAAAGGGAAAATACGAAGAGGAAACGGCTATAACAATCGATTGGGGCGTGATGACCATGAGCAAAAAGGAATTGCAGCAGGAACAGAAGGAAGAACCTTTAAAAATCTTGCAGGACCGTTTTGCAAACAACATGAATCGTCGTGAAGGAATCGCATGGGAGAAAGTACGTGCAAGGCTTCTGGAAAATCCCGGGAAACTTTAGTCCTTGCACGAAATGGAAAAAACGGGTGGCGAACCCGATGTCGGTGGTTATGATGAAGAGCGGGATGAATACGTAATTTGTGATTGTTCGAAGGAAAGCCCGAAAGGCCGTCGCAGTGTTTGTTATGACCGGGAGGCTTTGGAAAAAGGAAGAAACAAAAAACCGGAAACGAGTGCGATGGTTATGGCGCAGGAGATGGGGATTGAAATATTAATGGAAGAGCAATATCGGACCCTGCAGAAACTCGATGAATTCGATTTAAAAACATCGAGTTGGATAAAAACCCCCGCCGATATCCGTAAACAAGGCGGTGCCCGATAAAGTACTTTTTGCTCACTACAAAGGTGGCGGCAGGGCATCCTACCATCCCAAAATGATGCTCAAGATCATCGTTTACGCTTATACGCAAAAAGTCTATTCTTGCCGTCAAATCGAAAGAT
>CALKAK010000037.1 GCA_937983015.1 uncultured Bacillaceae bacterium
TAAAAGAAGCTTTTTCCTCGTGACATTCCGAGACCACGGAGCGGCATCGATACAGCGACACCTTCTGGCAGGTTTTGTAACCCAATCCCGAACGCCAGCGCAACAGCCCCAGCCAAAGCCATTGGCGAATCGGCAATAGCCAGTGCCCCAAAGGCGACACCTACCGCCAGTCCTTCCGGAATATTATGTAATGTAACAGCGAACACCAGCAAAGTACTTTTTTTGACTCGCTCCGGATTAATCCCTTCAGCGGATTCCATGGATTTATATAAATGCAGGTGTGGAAGAATTTTGTCAACTAATGATAAAAATATCCCCCCCAATAAAAAGCCTATTGCCGATGGAAACCAGCTTCCGAACGGATGATTTTCTGACATTTCGATCGCCGGGGCAAGTAGGGACCAGAAGCTCGCCGCGATCATGACACCTGATGCGAAGCCGAGCATCGAATCGAGCAATTTTTGATTCACTTTCTTCGTGGTAAAAACAACAGCCGCACCTAATGCGGTCATACCCCAGGTGAATAAGGTCGCAAGAAACGCTTGGGTGATCGGGTTAAGTTGAATAAAAAAGTCTATCACCGTGCATATCTCCTTTTTGCACATCGCTTAAAATGTTTCCTTTAAGAAACATTTTAAACC
Organism: uncultured Bacillaceae bacterium; assembly: GCA_937983015.1. GTDB lineage: Bacteria > Bacillota > Bacilli > Bacillales > Caldibacillaceae > CALGAD01. The sequence continues at coordinate 642 of CALKAK010000037.1, forward strand.
CGGAGAATAATTTTCGTCAATATCAATGTTAAATATTTCTCATTTTCATTACTATTTTATGTGAAAAATGAAATTTCATGAAAGGCAAGAGGATCGATTGCATTCCAGATTCGATTGCTCAGCGATTGTATAAGAATTTTTCGAGAACGATTTTACTATTATTCGTTTGCAAGCTATTTCGGGGAATACATAAAACAAGGTCGGGATCTGGAAACATTTCGTACAATTCAGGGACCGCTTTCACGCGAATCGCAACAATTTGCTGATTTTCTCCCGTGATTAGATCTTGCGTCTCGACTGGAAACGGCTTGTCCAGTAACGTAGCTAAATCCAGGAAACTTTCATGGAGAGGCTGGAATTTGCGAAATTCCCCTTCCGGTAGAAGCAGAATATCCAGGGTTTGAGCGTTCATTTCAACGAGCAATTTTTCCAGAACCCCCTGGGGGAACACGAGGCCGTTTTCCGTTTTGTCATAAGCGTGAATTTGTAATAAAATTTGTTTTTCATCCTGTTCATCTTGCGGAATGATCCATTCATGTAACCTTTGTTCCAGGTCTTCAACCTTTTCCATATTCGCATCATGTGTGATGACGAACATATTTAAAGCGACTTCTTTTTTCGTAATCAAATCATGCGTCATCGAACCGATGACGAAAGTTAGGAATAAACAAACAATGATAGGCCATTTATAATATTCCCAAATATAATCGAACCGCTCCCGCCAGCTCATCGGTGCTAAGATTTCTCGCAAGCTTCTCTTCATACTGTTCCTCTCCTATAAGTAATATTTCTACCTCAATCGTTTGAAAAGATGCTGCATGCATCTTTCCATTTCATCTTAACAAACAGTTTTTGCATAAATGTGAACCCTTTCAAGCGTATATTTCTCCGCTTTTGCAAAAAAAAATGACGTACTCGATCACGCCATCATTTATTATATTACAAATAATTATTATAAAAAATCTCCAACGCAAAAAATTTAGCAATTTCAATATTTTAGCGGTTTGCTTCCGAAAAACACAGTTCTTCATACGGTTAACCGGTGACAAACCTTTCCCCCCTTCAAACCTCATCCGGAAAGATCCGCCACTTCCCCGACAGATAAAAGTTTCAAAGAAAAATCCGTTAAAACTCCGGCTGTAAATTTTCAGACCGGAAAACGGTTGCATTCGGATCTTTAATCACGGAATTCCCGGGTGTCACACACAAGGTCACGGCTTCATAATGTGTAGTGATGGTGATCTGCCCGCTCCCCTTCAGATGGACATCAAACAAAACCACCTGACAATCCCCCGGAGATTCGCTTCACCAAGCGGATTTTATGGTTGACGGTCGGCTTGAAAGCTAAATTATCAAAGCCGTTAACGGAAATCGCATCATTTTCCAGACGCAGTAGCTAATTTCCTTCCCCTCATCCTCCAGATACAATTTTCCCTTTCCGCTTGCTTTCATTAACGAGGCGCCATCACCAGTTAAAGCCTTTTTGACTAACCCGCCGGGGCCACCAATGTTCCAATAACAAACCCGTTCAAATCTGATCTGTCCCCGATCGGAAACCACCGAACCGGCTTTCGCCCCAATCATTCCATCCAGATTGATTTCCAGTAATCGTTCATCTTTCCGACTCGAATGATCCTTCACCGCGGTCCTTTTGTTCCGTTTTCCGTAAAAATTCTTTCATGGATTATCGACGCAAATTCCTCACCCTTTTTTTGTTGTTTATTGATAAAAAAGGAGGAAAATTTCGTCTGAATGTCTTGTCCACTTATATTATTCTTTATTTAAAAACTTATCGGATTCGATTGAATTTAGCAGGGGGAAAAAAGAAGGTATAATAAAAGGAAGGGGCTGGCTAAAGAGTCGTTCTTTCAGATTGGAGGTATGAAGATGAAGTTGGTCGGTGTATCCGGAACCCTCTCCGGACAGAAAACATCGCAAACGGTATTCGCTGTGCTTAATGCTGCGAAACAACTCAATCGAGAGGTTGAGGAGGAATTAATAGATTTAAAGGATTATGAAATCGAATTCATGCAGGGCTGGCCACTATCCTACTATAATGATGATACACAAACGGTCGTGAATAAAATATTAGAAGCTGATGGGATCGTCCTTGGCACACCGATTTATCAAGCTTCAATCGCCGGTGCGTTGAAAAACTTGCTCGATCTTATGCCAGAACGGGCATTCAAGGGAAAGGTTGTCGGCTATATTTCCAATGCCGGTTCCGACAAACACTTCATGGTAGCGCAATATACGCTCGAGCCCATCATCCACTTTCTCGGTGGGATCATCCCCCCACGGAATGTCTTTGTCAATTTCGACGATTTCGACCCCGAAGATCATATAATTATCAATGAACGGGTGAAGGAACGGATCGTGCAATTCGCCAAAGACATGCTCACTTTGATGGAACGTCTGGAAAATGACTATTAATTAATAAATAGATAAGAACTGGATAAAAGATCGTGATCATCAAAAGTCCCTGATCCAGTGATTTACATGGATCGGGGCTTTTTAAAGTTTCATAGGAAAATTGTCGTAACTTATAACGTAATCCAAGTTCGAAATAAAAAATGCGTAAAAATATATATGTCAACTCCACCCCGTCTTCCGGGCAGGATAGAGATTCTTATTAACCTGTTTGATCAAGAGTGAGTAACCGAACATTTATGTAAAAGTAGCTCAGTCTCCATTCGATTATAACAGTTGAAAAAGAACCTGTTTATGAATGCTGATACTTTTTTTGTAAAGTTGCTGTATATTCGACTTCTTTCAATTCTACGGAAAGATTACTTGGCTCTTCATCATTCATCGGCTCGAAGTTTTCCGTAACTACTTCTGCATCATCAACGACTTTACCATATTCCTTCACCAATTCATTAGCTTTTTGCACTTCTTTATTCGCTTTGGCAAATTTTTTCCTAATTCCGCAATCTTTTGATCCGCTTTTTCGTTAATATACTCATAAGCGGTATTCAGGCTTTCTTTTACTTGATCCAATTCTACCAGTTTTTCCTGATGGATCTGCCGTAATGCAAATAATTGTTTGATCGCATCTTCTTTTAATGCTTTTTCTA
>CALKAK010000038.1 GCA_937983015.1 uncultured Bacillaceae bacterium
ATTATTGTTGTTTGTTTTATTATTTATATTATAATAATAATCAAATTATTTTTTAATAACGCATAATTCCAGGCGACCAGGGGATTATGCTTTTTCTGTACAAATTAAGCACGAAGGTGGGAGAAAGAAATTGGAGAACAAGGTGGAAGCGGCACAAACGAAGGAGTTTTCTATTCCCGTTAAACGGAATATGTCATTATTAGTGAGCACGGTTTCTTTAGAAGCAATTGCCGATGCGATTTTTACCCTTTGCCTGGCCTGGTTCGTCCTTGAGCGAACAGGTTCTGCTCTCGTGACATCTACCATTACCGCCATTCGTTATATCGTCAATATCTTTGCCGGGCCATTGATCGGCGTTTTTGTCGATCGTACTCAGCCGAAAAAGGCGATGGTCAGATCTTATATCGTCTTGGCTCTCATTGGAATGATCTTAATATTTTTCTACATATTTTTGGAAGATTGGATTGTATTTGCAATAATGGCCATGGTCATTTTAAACGATGTCGCGCAGACGTTCATTCGTCCTTCCCAAAGGCGGACTTTACCCGACTTAGTCGGTGAAGAGCGGATTGTGATCATAAATGGGTATATGAATTCTGCCGCACAGGGCGGCGCTTTACTCGGACGGGCGGTAGGCGGAATTTTGCTTTCTTTAATCGGTCTAGTTGGTGTAATGCTTACCCACTCGTTCATCTTTTTACTGGCAGCTTTATTTGCATCTTGGCTAGTCCTTCCCAAACAAGAAAGCTCGGTTGCAGGAATGAACGGTAAGGCAAAGGGTAGATTTTGGGATGAATTTAAGGATGGGGCAAAATTACTGGTTAAACATCGTGTCTTATTTCATCTAACATTGATCAATCTCGGAATCAATTTTGTAACTGTCGGGCATTTGTACATGGTACTGTTGAAAAGACAATACGGAGCAAATGCAGCCCAATTTGGACTTTTAGAAGCGACCGGGATGGCCACGGCGATTGTCGGAGGATTAGTGGTCGGTCGCCTGGTGAAAAAAATGAAACCGATCTATTCATTGAGCATTGGGCTACTGGTTGGTGGGGTAAGTCTTGCCCTCTTTGGGGTTTTTGATCAATTGATCTATGCTTTCATATTACAGATTGTCGATACATTTGCATCATTATTTTATATCGTCACGTTCCATACTCTATTAATTACGCTCGTGAAACCGGAATTTCGAGCGAGAATTGATACACTGGTAGTCAGCATTTCTTCATTTGCTATGCCTTTATCTATTTTCATAACGGGTTTTCTCGCGGATATCATAGCGGTTCGGTATTTGTTTTATTTCACGGGACTATGGGGAATCTTGATGTGGTTCATCCTGATATTAAATAAAGAGGTTCGCAAACTGGAAAAGGTTTGATATAAATAGTGAAATCTTTTTTTCCATTCACTCACAGCATGACGATTAGCTGTGGGTTTTATTTTGAGTAAAATATTTTTAAATTTTCGATAATTAGTATTGATTTTTTTAAGTTGATTTATTATTATTGGTATAACTAATATCCGAATATTGAATAAATGAATATTGGGGAATGACTATGAGGCATTTTTTCATCATGACGTATCCAAAAACGAAATTCAGGATTGAGTCATCGTTAGGGATTAGTTTACTAACGAATATTCAACTCGTTGATTATTTTTTGAATACCACAACGGATGAGACACAGGAAATAAAAAACTTAGCAAAGCGTTTACCTGATGATGTTAAAGAAAATCTATGGATTTTACGAACAGTTTTTGCCCATGGAGTTATTTTGCGAGATTTTTACATCAGGAATACGGACAAAATCGATCACGAATGGGAGGGGTTTATCGGCTGGTGGGAGAGGTTAAATGAAGATCAAGTACTCGATTTGATCATTTTGGGAATTGTAGAAGCGATGGAATACTATCGCACCAATATGCGTCCGCTACCTGATGTCGAGGAGACTTTAAAAGGTGTTCGCCTGGACGAAGAAGAACTGCTGGACTTCACGAATCGTAAAAATGCTTTACGGGCCGTTTTACAGAGTTGGTCTGTTAAAAATGTTGAGGAAATCCTGCCAATTTACCTAGATCTCCACGAAATGAAAGAAAGAATTATCCGTTTGCTTAAAGAATTCTGGGCATATTGCTTTCATGATGTGTGGAACCAAAGTAAAAAATGTATAGCAGAATGGATTGACAAGCATCACCATCTTGTAAAACGGTCCCATGCGACGAATGTGGAAGCCATTTACCAAATTACTGGCTTGTATCCGGACTCAAAGGAAACCGCTCGTATTAATCGAGCAGAATATTTAACTTTTGTACCGGTACCGAATATGGGGCGATTGCTTACCATTGGCGAATTTGAGCGACGAATCTATCTTATGTTTGAACCGGTGGGTAAAGTTGAATCAGATGAAAGTTTCAAGATTCATGGTGAAAATGAGTACCTCGTAGCATTTGAAGGATTAGGTGATACGACAAGAATACAAATCATTCAATTACTGGCGACCCATAAAGAAATGTACGCTCAGCAGATTGTCAAAGAGCTAGGATTAAGTCAAAGTACGGTCTCTCGTCATTTAAATCACTTGCAACAGGCTAATCTTGTAACGTTTCGTCAGGATGGAAATACAAAATATTATTCCATTAATAAAACAGCCATTCAAAAAATGGTCCAAGTACTGGAAACATTTTTGCAATAAATGCCTTTGTTTCGTTACGGGTATGGGAAAAGGATTCGTCAATTCGTCCCGGCGCTGTTTTTAGATGGGACTGTTCTATATATTTTTAAAACGGGGATAAAAAATTTTATATTAATTGGAAGGGAGAAAGTAGATATGGGGAATTTCCAAGTTCAAAAGTTGAATTTGGTTGTAGTGTACGTAAAGGATATTGAACGCTCCGTGGATTTTTACAAGAATGTATTGCATTTACAAGAAGATGAAGTTGAAGATGGAATGGCCTTTTTTTCGCTTGGAAGTGGAGAGGATCAAGTAACTCTGATGTTACACATCGCAGACGAACCGACACCGGTTGATTACGGGGTCGCCATTGAGTTTTTGGTAGATGATGTCGAAGAGGCCGTTACATCAATCAGGGAAGCCGGCGGTACAATTATACAAGAACCGATTGACCGCGAATGGGGTGTGAAAGAAGCGATTATTGCCGATCCGGATGGTCATAAAATCTGGCTTGTTACGCCCTTACAATAATCCATTTAAAAAATTCTTAACTGAAGAACCAACCGAACTAGAAGCAGGTGAACTAGCGTGAAAATTTATGGCGGGCGTGCAGGGATAAATTCAGTCGTTTTTTCTGGAAAAACGTACCACGTAAAAGCTATATTAAGGAAAGGTAAGATCGTTACGAAAACCTGGCCGAAAAAAAGATTACGGAAAACTTCCCGTTTACTTAATAAAATCCCTTTTATACGCGGTCTTATAATTATACTGGATCTGTTCTTAGATTATTGGAAAATATTCATCTTATTAGCAGGATTTTGGCTTTTGAACTATTTTTTATTGGCTGAAAGTAGATGGGCAAACCGTTATCTGATTAATGAAACGGATTCTTTTCTTGTTCTTTTGTTGGTTTTCTGCCTCATCAGTATCGTTATAAAGATTACTCCCTTGAGTAAATACCATGCCGCTGAACATATGGTAGCTAATGCTTATGTGAAGAAGCAGGATTTATCTTTAAAATCCATTAAGAAACAACCGCGTACGCATGATCATTGTGGAACCAATTTATTTATCTGTTTTCTCATTAGCTATGGAATACTGTCGCTTTTTATCCAGATTCCGTGGGAAATTTTGTCCTTTCTTGCCTGGTGCATAGGCTTTGAGTTGTGGCGTAATGAACCGAATTATATCTGGCCGGTTATACTTGCGGTTAGCAAATCCATACAATATCTTCTTTTGATAAAGAAACCAGATAGCAAACATATACAAGTAGCTGTTGCCGCTCTTCTGAATTAAAGGAGGTTGAAGAGGCGCGAAAGTGAGCGGATAAGCATTGTTGGTGGTGCGAACCATGTTACCTGAAGGGAATGTCGCTAAGAAAAATTGGAGATTTAAAAAAATCATACTAGTACCTTGCATTATACAGTACTGTGTGGTATATTATTGCCACATGGTATTTTATTTACCCTAGTACTGTGTAATGAACAGTACTGAAAGGAGAGACATAATGAACACGCAGTTTAAAAAGGGTGTGTTAGAACTATGTGTACTGGCGTTATTGAATAAACAAGATCGCTATGGTTATGAACTCGTGCAAAGGATATCTACACAAATTGAAATTACGGAAGGATCAGTTTATCCATTATTACGCCGCTTAAAAAAAGAAGGGTATTTAACAACATATTTGCAGGAATCAACGGAAGGGCCACCACGAAAATATTACCAGTTAACGGATCAAGGGAAATCCCATCTTTTCAATTTGTATCGGGAATGGAAACAATTTGCCGACGGTGTCTCGCAAATTTTAAAGGAAGGTGTTGGCGATGAATAAGGATCAGTTCTTACAGATATTAAGTAATGGTTTAAAAAAACTTCCTGCGGAAGAACGGGAAGATATTATTCGTGATTTTCAAGAACATTTCCAGATGGGAAATCAGGAAGGTAAAACTGAAGAAGAAATCGCAAAATCGCTCGGATCGCCGAAACAAATCGCCAGAGAATTGGTCGCAACTTACCAGGTGGAAAAAGTTTCGGAGAAGGTCACCTTTAGTAACGTTTTACGAGCGACATGGGCGGTTATCGGGTTAGGGTTTTTCAATTTGACGATTGTGTTGGGACCTTTTCTTGCGCTGGTCGGAATTATTGTAGGTGGCTGGTTCACAGGGATTTCCTTTGCATTATCACCCGTTCTCGTTCTTTTAAATTTGCTAATCGCCCCGGGAACTTTTTCGCTATTTGAAATGTTTTTATCCATTGCCTTTTGTGGGTTTGGCTTATTGCTTGTAATCGGAATGTTTTACTTGACGAAAGGCTTAATAAAACTCTTTATTCGTTATTTAAAATTCAATATAAATTTGGTTAAAGGTGGTTTGAAAGATGAGTAAAATCAAAACGATTATCATTGCTGGTTTTATCCTAATTGCGATAGGTGTCATTGGCAGTATCTTGACTTATCAAATCATGGATATCAATCCTGAAACAAAAACAGAGACAATATCCGGCGAAAAAATCATGAATGTGGAGATAAAATCCAACAACGCAGATATAAAGATTATTCCGGTAAAAAACACATCTGAAATAACGGTGGAATTAACGGTCCCAAAAACAAAATCGCGATATAACAAACTGGATATCCTTGCGGAAGACGACACGCTTATGATCCAAACGGTTTATAAAAGTTCGCTGCGGTTTTTCAATATTGGCTTATTTGATAGTCCTCGTGTTTTAACCATTTATTTACCGGAAAAGATGTACCAATCATTGTACTTAAATGCGGACAACGGCGATCTGGAAATGAGTGAACTGGCGTTTAATGAGATTCAACTTGATTCGGATAATGGAAATATAGAAATGGAAAATATAACATCGGAAACGATTAGTATAAATGCCAATAATGGTGACGTTGAGCTCGTACATGTTGATGGCGCAATTACGCTAATATCCAATAATGGCAATGTTACGATGAAAACCAAAACTTTAGATCGTTCTTTTGATTGGGATGTCATTAATGGCGATGTTCTTATCGTGACAGAAACCGAACCGACGAATGCCGTACTGGATTTACACACGCGAAATGGCAGGATCTCGGTATTCGACCGCGATGATTGGAAGGGTATCGTAGGCGATGGCGAGCACTTACTGAAAATTAGGTTGGATAACGGAAATATTGAAATTAGACAATGATGGTCTGCACGTTAAAAACGACATAAGCGATGTAAAATATATAAGTCAGGATGATTGTGGATTAACAAATGTATTATTTTACCGATCAACTCGCATCTTTTTCAAGATGTGAGTTTTTTTATTTTGGAAAAATATAGAGTCACCATTTGTTATGATTAAATTGAAGGGACATCGGTCGGTAAATTTTATTAAGGTAGGTGGGAACATGCCTTATTTTGAACCGGGATATTTACAGTTATATCGGAAAGGTGTGCTAAAAGAACGGATTGCGAAAGCCGAGAAGCACCTTGCGCGATGTCGACTTTGTCCCCATGAATGTGGTATTGATCGTACGATAGGAATGGGATTTTGTCGCACAAGGGATCGAACGAGTGTGTCAAGCTATGGACCGCATTTTGGTGAAGAGGATGTTCTAGTAGGCTATCGTGGTTCTGGAACCATATTTTTCGCCAATTGCAATATGCGTTGCGTTTATTGTCAAAACTACGAAATTAGTTTCTGCGGTAGAGGAAAAGAAGTAACGAATGAAGAATTGGCCGAAATCATGCTTCGTCTACAAAATGATTACCGCTGTCATAATATTAACCTGGTGACACCTACTCATGTCGTTCCAAATATCCTTGCGGGACTTAATATAGCAATACAAAAAGGACTCCGTATACCACTGGTTTATAATACGAGCGGATATGAGCGGATTGAAACTTTGAAGATTTTGGACGGGATTATCGATATTTATATGCCCGATTTCAAATATTGGGATCCTGAACGGGGAAGAAACTACTCGAAAGTGGCTAATTATTCAGAGCGGGCAAAAAAAGCATTGATCGAGATGGACCGTCAGGTGGGAGGGTTGAAAGTCGATGACAGAGGGATTGCCTATCGAGGTCTATTAATAAGACATTTAGTTCTCCCGGGTGGGCTGGATGATACAAAGAAAATTTTACGATTTATACGAGAAAATCTTTCTCCGGATTGTTTGGTGAACGTAATGGGACAATATTTCCCCGCACATCAAGCATACAAATATGAAGAATTGAATAGGCGGATTACTTATGAGGAATTACACGAAGCTCGTACCTTTGCCAGAGAACTAGGATTAAATCTAGCGGAATAAAAATATTAAATAAGTCTGTTGGATTACCAGGAAAATAAATCGTTGCAAATTTTTCATCCTGTTCGTTCATCCCCCTATAACACCTTCGGAAAGACACAGGCAATAATTATGGCTACCAAATATATTAAGGTAGCCATAATTATTTTTTAAAATATTAAGTTTTTGATCAACAAAACATTACCACAAAACCAATTTTTATTAATTTGTAAGTAAAACCCCATCTTTTACAACGGGAATGCCGTTTTTAATAACCGTGTCAACATGGTTCATCCCGTATTGATAAGAAAGAAATAAATAATTTGGCACATTGAAAATAACGATATCCGCTTTTTTTCCAGGTTCAAGACTGCCGACTTCCTGTGCCCGACCGATGGCGTGGGCGGCATTGATCGTAGATGCGGTGATGACTTCTTCGGGAGTCATGCCCATTTTCAGACAGGCTAAATTCATGATGATTTGTAGTGATAATGTTGGTGAAGATCCGGGATTGGAATCGGTGGATAAAGCTACCGGTACCCCCCGTTCGATCATTTTCCGTGCCGGTGCGTATTCAGCCATTAAGAAAAAGGCTGTACCCGGTAATAACACTCCGATGATACCGGCTTCGGCCAGCTTCTCAATGCCTTCATCAGAAGCTTTTAACAAATGGTCAGCAGAGATGGCACCGACTTCAGCGGCCAGTTCCGCACCACCATAAGGTTCGATTTCGTCCGCGTGAATTTTCGGGGGCAAACCATGACGTTTTCCGGCTTCCAAAATCCTGCGCGATTGTTCAGGAGTAAAGACCCCTTTTTCGCAAAAGACATCGTTGAATTCTGCCAGCCCTGATTCAGCAACCACAGGAATCATTCCCTCGATGATCAATTCGACGAACCGGTCGGGTTGATCTTTATATTCATCAGGAATTGCGTGGGCTCCCATAAAAGTGGGAACGATATCGATTGGGTGATCGACATTTAATTGATGAATGACTTGTAATTGTTTAAGTTCATGTTCGAGTGTCAGACCGTAACCACTTTTGATTTCTACCGTCGTGACGCCGTGAAGTAAGAAAGTATCCAGGCGATTTTTCGTTTCTGCATAGATCTGGGCAAAACTTGCTTGTCGGGTAGCCCGGGTGGTGGCGTGAATACCACCACCGGCATTCATGATGTCCATATAACTTTTTCCTCTTAAACGCATGGCATATTCCTGCTCTCGTGAACCGGCATATACAAGGTGGGTATGGGGGTCGATCAGGCCTGGTGTCACGATTTTTCCCCGAGCGGAAATCTTTACTGCTTTTTCAATTTGGTCCCTATATTGATCGCGCAGAGCTGAATCTTTCCCTACAGCGACAATCTTTTCACCCTGGATGAATACGCTACCATCTTCGATAATATGCAGTTTTTTCATTTCTTCTTTTTTCGCCGGAGTTTCCGAGAATCCCCCTACGGTTATTACCTGGTTGGCATTATGAATATATAGCATTTTACAAATCTTCCTTTCTATCCATAAGTGCGCGAGATTTGGATTTTGGTAAGGGGTTATAAGACGTTGATCGTTCAGCTGTTTACAACTAGAAGCTGTACATTTGAGGAAACGTTCTTTGTTTGCAATATTTATTGGTCGAGCATCGGGATATGGATTCCTTTTTCTTTTGCCGTTTTGATCGCTAGCTCATACCCGGCATCGGCATGACGGACAATGCCCATGCCTGGATCCGTGGTCAAGACCCGCTCAAGGCGTTTTTCCGCTTCTTTCGTACCGTCAGCAACAATCACCATTCCAGCATGAATGGAGTAACCCATCCCGACACCGCCACCATGATGCACGCTCACCCAGCTTGCACCACCGACCGCATTGATAAGAGCATTTAAGATCGGCCAGTCTGCCACCGCATCGCTTCCATCTTTCATTCCTTCGGTTTCGCGATTGGGAGACGCGACAGAACCGGAATCCAGGTGATCCCTGCCAATAACAATTGGCGCTTTCAACTCGCCACTTGCAACCATATCATTGATGATTTTGCCAAATTTGGCCCGTTCTCCGTAACCGAGCCAGCAGATCCTTGCCGGGAGCCCCTGGAAAGTAATCTTTTCGCGAGCGAGATGAATCCAGTTACATAATGCTTCATTGTCGCTAAATTCCTTCAAGATTACTTCATCGGTTGCATAAATATCCTCTGGATCGCCGGACAGGGCAACCCAGCGGAAGGGACCTTTTCCTTCACAAAACAGCGGCCGGATATAAGCCGGAACGAATCCGGGGAAATTAAAGGCGTTTTCTACCCCTTCATCTTTCGCAATCTGGCGGATATTATTGCCATAATCAAAGGTAATGGCCCCCTGTTCTTGCATAGCAAGCATGGCTTTTACATGAGTAGCGATACTTTGCCTTGTCAGCTTTACATACTTTTCCGGATTTCGTTTTCGTAATTCTTTAGCCTCATCTATTGAATAACCGGCTGGTATATAACCGTTTAATGGATCGTGCGCGGATGTTTGGTCCGTGAGAACATCAGGAACAAACCCGCTATCGTTCATCGTCGGTAAAAGTTCTGCGGCATTTCCTAATAATCCAATTGATAATGGTTGCTTTTTCTGTGCGGCTTCCCGGGCCATCTGAATGGCTTTAGCCATGTCATCGGTGGAGGTATCTAAATATTTCGTTTTGATGCGACGTTCAATCCGGGAAGGATCTACCTCGATCGCGATACAGACTCCACCATTCATTGTCACAGCGAGCGGCTGGGCACCCCCCATACCACCGAGGCCTGCCGTTAAGGTGATTTTTCCTTTTAATGTTCCGTCAAAGTGCTGCCGGGCCAGTTCGGCAAAGGTTTCGTAAGTGCCCTGGACAATTCCTTGACTGCCAATATAGATCCAGCTACCAGCGGTCATCTGCCCGTACATCATCAGTCCTTTTTTGTCGAGTTCGTGGAAATGCTCCCAATTCGCCCAGGCAGGAACCAGGTTGGAATTAGCGATTAAAACTCGGGGCGCATCCGGATGGGTTTTAAACACCGCAACGGGTTTTCCCGACTGGATGATCAGGGTTTCATCATTCTCCAGTTCTTTTAGTTCACGGACAATCGCTTTATAGCATTCCCAGTTACGGGCGGCTTTTCCGATTCCACCGTAAACAATTAATTCTTCCGGATTTTCTGCCACATCCGGGTGCAAATTATTATTCAACATACGCAGCGCGGCTTCTTGAATCCAGCCCTTCGTATGCAAGTTCGTTCCCTGATATTGTTCAACTTTAATCATGATCCTTCTCCTTTCAAATGTGATGATGATGGACTCCATTGTTCCGCGATTGGAGGAATTCTGCGATTAAAAAGGCGGCAAGACGTACAGTTTTACCGTCAATATCAAAGAGCGGATTCACTTCCGAAATATCAAAACTATATAAATGTTCTTTTTTCGCGATATAACGAATGAGCGTTCTTACCGTTTTTGGGTCAAGACCGAAGGGTGAAGGTGCACTGACACCCGGTGCCGATTGTGAGGTAATGACATCGGTACATAGCGTTAAAATCAATGCATCATATTTTTCGGCAAATCGGTCGATGACGCGGAAGGTTTCCCCATAATTTTCCACATCTTCTTCAAGTACATAGATACAATTATATTTGTCCGCTGTCGTGAAGAGCTTCCGGGTATTTCCCAAAAGTTGAATGCCGAGGGCGAGATATCCAGCTTTCGGATCTTCTTCTAAAATTTGTCTGAACATTGTGCCCGAGGTGGGAGTTGGGTTTTCCCTTAGATCGAAATGGGCATCGATATTGATGATTCCGAGTGAAAGAGATTCGCCTAGATAGGAGCGAACACCGAGATAATGTCCATAGAGCGTTTCATGTCCGCCGCCAAGGATGATGGGAAAAATGGAAGTTTGTAAAATTTGTCGCACCATTTTGCCCAATTCCTTTTGGGCCCCTTCAAGATCGCCTCCTTCACATACGATATTTCCTATATCGATAATTTTTGTACGATCAGCAAGATGGTAAGGGAGATTAGCGATTTTTTTACGAATTTCATCAGGTGCGAGGGCTGCACCGGGGCGGCCCTGATTACGCTTTACTCCCTCATCGCAGGCAAAGCCAATGAAACAGTATGTGTTGCGTTCTTTATCTACTGCGAGTGAATCGCTATCCCGCAACTCTACCTTTTGGAAAAATCGCGCATGTAGAGGACCGTTCCCGTCATTCCTCCCTTGCCAGAGTTTTTCCTGTGGTTTGGTATAAATCTGTACCACCTCCGGGCTTAATGGTCACAAACAATAATATGGAATTGGTTACTCAGGTCACCATATTTTTTAATTTATTAAAATGGGGATTTGGAAAGAACATTATCGTTAAGGGAACGGAAGAGCGAGCAACTAGGCTAATGGCGGATATGATGATCGTTTGCTTTTTTCTTTATTTTTTTGCGGATCTGGATACTCGTTTCTTCTTCCTTCAGCCATTTTTCCAAGTTTTCGATATCCGTAGAAAATATGCGATCTTTTGTGATTGAGGGAACGATTTCTCGTGCCTTTTCATATAAGGTTTTCGTTGCCGTTGCCATCCGGTGGACCCCCCGAAATTCGACCGCTTGCATCGCACAGATCAATTCGATCGCAATGACCCGTCGGGTGTTCTGCAACATTTGCCAGGACTGACGGGCGGCGATCGTTCCCATACTGACGTGATCTTCTTGATTGGCGGAAGAGGGGATCGAGTCCACGCTTGCCGGATGTGCCAGGACTTTGTTTTCCGAAACAAGTGATGCTGCGACATATTGCATGATCATCGCCCCGGACTGGAGACCGGGTTCTGGACTTAAAAATGCAGGTAAATCATTGAGTTGCGGATTGACCAACCGCTCAATGCGGCGTTCAGCGATATTAGCCATTTCGGCAATTCCGAGTTTCAAATAATCCATCACGAGGGCGATAATTTCCCCGTGAAAATTTCCGCCGGAGATCACTTTTTCGCCGTGAGAGAAAATTAGCGGATTATCAGTAACGGCATTGATTTCGGTCAGCAATTTTTCCCCGGCATGATGAAGTGTCTGCCAAACTGCACCTAAAACTTGGGGTATGCAGCGAAGGGAATAAGCGTCCTGGATCCGTAATTCTCCTTGTTTTGTTGTCAATGAACTATCCGACAAGTATTCTCTCACTCGCTTAGCCACTTGGATTTGATCAACGTGTCCTCTTACTTGATGCAAATCGTGATCAAACGCATCGATTATTCCGCGGAGCCCTTCGATCGTCATAGCGGCAATTAATTCACTTTGATAGAGTAATTTTTCCATTTCTAAATAGGTGATCACACCGGTGGCGGTCATTGCTTGTGTTCCGTTTATCAGAGCGAGACCTTCTTTTGCTTTTAATTGAATTGGCTGGATGCCTTCTTTTTGCAAGGCTTTGGCTGCTGGTACACATTTCCCTTGATAAAACACTTCGCCCTCACCGATAAGCGCCAGGGCAAGGTGGGATAATGGTGCGAGATCGCCACTCGCTCCGAGGGACCCTTGCTGGGGGATCACTGGGTGAATTCCTGCATTGATGAGCTTTACAAGATGTTCAACGACAACCGGACGAACACCGGAATAACCTCTTACCAGGGTGTTGGTCCGTAACAATAGCATCGTACGGCTAATTTCTTCAGGAAATCGTTCGCCTACGCCACAAGCATGGGAGCGGATTAAATTGAACTGTAACTCATCGAGGTTTTGATCATGAATCGTCACGTCACTTAGTTTTCCGAAGCCGGTGTTAATGCCGTAAATGGTTTTTTGTTGGGAAATCATCTTTTCTACAAGCTGGCGATTTTCCTTAACCTTTTGCATGGCATCTGGATGAATTGAGACTCGTTCGTTTTTCCAAACGACTCTCTTTATATCATCAAAGGTCAACGATTGACCGGTTAAGACTACCATCGAACTCCCTCCTACGGACAAGTCAAAATAAAACAAAAGGGGCATATAACACTGGATCGTGTTATACGCCCCCTGATCGTCTAGTAGCTATGGGCTCCTTTTCATATTAAATATGATTAAATATGATTAAATATGATTGATGCCGAGACCAACGGCTTCATGTTCTAGACCTTTAACAGGTGCACCGATCGTACCATAAAAGGCAACTGCAATCCAATCGCCCTCGGCTTTATTAGTGTACGGATTTCCCCGTACGACAGAAAACCTTAGGCCCACTGTTCTTAAGACACTACCGATTTGGTTACTGCCTCTCGTTACGCCGATCAACGCTTCAATGATGGCATGGTAAATCGCATGATATTCCCGATAAAGATCGGGTTGAATGATATTTTGTTTTTTAGCAGCCGTTTCTACAGCAGCAACCACGGTTTGCGTATCCATGGAACCGACCTTGCCTTTGCAATACTTCCAGCCGCGTTTTTGTAAATGCTCCGGTAACAAATAATCATCCTGTAGCAGGAGCAGCAAAGCCGTTTTTCCAATGAGTTGTTTCTGGTCAAGGGCCATTTTCGTACATCCTTTACTCGCAACTAATGACTATCCATAATGTAATATAATTCAATAAATTCTGTCAAGTTAAAATAGTGAAAACGTATGCGCTTACAAATCAGAGAACCATAGCAGCGATCGTACCAAAAATGAGTAACGGTATATTAAAATGGATGAAGGTTGGCACACATGTGTCCCATATATGACTATGTTTCCCGTCAGCGTTTAAGCCGGCTGTCGGTCCTAATGTACTATCGGATGCGGGAGAGCCGGCGTCGCCGAGGGCACCGGCTGTACCGATGATTGCTGTGATGGCAAGGGGTGAAAATCCAGCCGCTAAACAGATCGGTACATATAAGGCGGTAATAATCGGTACTGTCCCGAATGATGTACCGATCCCCATGGTTATGAGGAGTCCAACTAAGAGCAGTATAAATGCGATCACGATTTTACTGCCACCTTCGATGTATTCTGTGGTCGCTTGAACAAGAGCATCTACCGCACCGGTTTCTTTGAGAATATGGGCATACCCGGAGGCGATGAGCATGATGAATGCGATCATTCCCATCATCTTAATACCATCGTTGATAAATGTTTCGCCACTTTTGAAAGGGGTAATATTAAATAAAAACATCAAAATGACACCGACTAAAGCACCGAGAACGAGGGAACTGGTGACCAATTGGATGGCCAGTGCGGCTACGATTGCTGCTAATGCGAGAAAATGCCTTACGCTAAAATGTAATTCTTCTTCTGCTGCTGATTCTTGAAAGACATTGGCATCAGATACCGGAAGTTCCCGGTCTTTACGGTAGGAGAAGAATATTGCGATTAAAAGACCAACAACCATTCCCAGTCCAGGTATAAGCATGGCGATTGGGACTGATGAAAGGGGGACTTCCAGGCCGCTCGCCCTCATTTCGTTGACGATGATTCCGTGGAAGATTAAACCGAATCCAGCGGGAATTACCATATACGGAGCCTTCAGCCCAAAGGTTAAGGCAACCGCTACCCCTCTCCGGTCAACTTTCATTTTGTCAAATAAATACAGTAAAGGCGGGATGAGAATCGGGATAAAAGCGATGTGTACCGGGACGAGATTTTGAGAAAAGCAGGATACTACAGCAATGGTCAATAAAAGGATAGCTCGTTTGCCCCGTAAAATTTTTAACAAAGAACGTACGAGAAACTTCATAATTCCCGAATAACCAATCATAACAGCGAAAGTTCCGAGCAAGATATAACTGAGAGCTGTTTCAGACAATCCCCCCATTCCATCGATGAGCATGTCCACGGATTCAACGATCGATAAACCTTCAATAACACCTGCGACGATCGCAGCAATCAAAATGGCTAGTAGCACATTAACACGCAACAAACACAACACGGTCAAAACAATAACGGAAACGATAACAGCATTAAACATACGATCCCCCTCTCACAAATAGATTCTGTTGTTTCATAGGATCCTGAAAAGGTGTTATTTTATTAACGACAACACTCCTTTCAACAAGAATGGGAAAAAAGAAAATAGGAGACAATACTCGAGACGAAATCCGTTCTCAAGTATCGCCCCCTATTGACTAAAAAGACTCTGGGCGGTAAAGTACATTCAAATTTGTAATTAATAATATACAAAATATTCTGACATGTCAATAATCTATTTCATTAACAGATTCTTTTTATGATGGAATATACGATTAATTGGAGAGCAAGTAGTGACTCTTGAACCATCATGGTAAACTGAATATATGGTATTAGGCTATATATTATTTGCCGATTTTGAAACTATTCATGTGAAAATAAGCACAATACTTGAATTAAAAATGGATGGTGTTAACTGTGATTGGTATAGGTTCACGTACTTTGAAGACGGCGATTGGTGCTTCGTTAGCGATCTGGCTTGCTCAATTATTAAAACTGGAGTTTTATGTATTTGCCGCAATTATTGTCATCATGTGCATTGAACGGACGAAAAAACAAACCGTCGATACGATTTTAGACAAATTTTTTGCCTGTTTGCTCTCCTTGTTTCTAAGCGGAATCGCTTTTGAAATTTTCGGGTATTCGCCCATCGTTTTCGGTCTATTTATTTTATTCTTTGTGCCGATTCTCGTGAAGTTGAAGATCCAGGGTGGTTTCGTCACCGGTATGGTGGTGGTGACCCATCTTTATACGTTACAGGCCTTTAATCTTTCGATCATTTGGAATGAAATATTGATAATTATCATTGGTACGGGAATCGCCTTTCTAATCAATAGCATCATGCCGAGTTTTAAAAAGGAGATTGAAACATACAAGGATGAGATCGAAGAAAAATTCAGTTCGATTCTCTATGAATTCGCCGCTTACTTACGGGATCCGGAGCGGAACTGGGATGGCAGGGAGTTATTGGAAGTTGACCATTTGCTTAAAAAGGCGAAGGAAACGGCAATCCGGGATATTGAAAATCACCTCATCAAAAATCAGAAGCGAGACTATTTCTACCTTGAGATGCGGGAAGACCAGTTTCATGTCTTAAGGCGGATGCTCTCTGTAGTCTCCTCCCTCGGTCGACAATTCAAACAACACGATTATGTTGCGGAATTATTAGAATATCTCAGTAAGAGAGTCAGTGAACAAGATACGACTCATGAGTCCTTTAAAAAACTAGAGGAATGCTGGGAATTAATCCGGAAAACGGAATTGCCGAAAAGCCGAGAAGAGTTTGAAATACGGGCCAATTTGTTTTACCTCATGCAAGAAATCGAAAATTATTTACTGATAAAAAGAAGATTTTATCAAGAACTGAATAAAGCGGAATATGCGCGTTGATCGATCACCGATCAGTATTGAGAAGTGTACGGTAGGGAAGGAACCTGCCGTTTTTTCATGAAAAATCCAACCATTTTGCAGGTTGCGATGAGTAAACGCGGTCTATTTCGTGTTGATGACAGATGCGCTGATGACATCGCCCGGTTTCAGGCGGCCTGATCATACTTCGCTGGGAGGTTTTTTTGTCAGGGGCCGTTAATATTTTGTTTACGTGAAATACATGTATTTCCTTATCATTTATTCCATGGATGAATTGCGGATCGTCGAAGAGCATGCCGGGATCAATCTCGTAGGTGCGGAAATCATCATCGATTCAACCGGGCATGAATTGTTCGACGATACGAATATCCAGAAAAGAGTAGACAAGAATTTATTCGTCTATATTAATTCCATCCGTCTTGGCGACCGACCTGTGCTATTTGCCAAGTTAGATGATAATAAGGCGATTATGGAAGGATATGAAGCGGGCTGGGGAAAAAGCGTGGAACAGGGAGCGGATATGATACAGACGGATTGGCCGATCCTATTGGGGGAATCGATTATGAGAGAGAATTGAAAGGACATGGCGAGGGCTTTCGGATACATATTATCGTTTGTGTGTGCCACTTTATGCAACAAAATTATGACGGAAAAATTTTTAGCCTATTTAGTGTGGGGAAAGAGAAAACAACTGATCATTTCCATATATGAGCACATGATTACGGGGTGGAGATCCGTCCCGTAGAAATCGTGTGCTCATTTTCATTTGCCGAAATAACGATCAATACGGAACCACATCAGGATTTAATTATGAGGTGAAGAAAAAGGCACTCATTATCCAATTTATTGATACAGACTTTTCAAGATATGCGAGCTGGTCTTATTTCCCTGTAACAACCGTTTGCTCAAATGTTATTTTTCATGATATAAGTATATAGGATAACAATCTTACGTTCGAATAAAAATGAAGATAATAAATTGTGATTTCGTTTCAATATAGGAGGAACTGGGAAGAAAATGAAGAGAAATTTCTGGCGTGAATTGCCACGACCATTTTTTATACTCGCACCGATGGAAGATGTCACCGATGTAGTGTTTCGTCATGTGATTGCAAAAGCGGCACGACCTGATGTGTTTTATACGGAGTTCACGAACACGGTAAGCTTCTGCCATCCTGATGGCCATCAAAGTGTTCGGGGACGTTTATTATATACAGAAGATGAGCAACCGATCGTCGGACATATCTGGGGCGATGAACCGGAATATTTCCGGCAAACGAGCATTGGACTTGCAGAAATGGGCTTCAGTGGTGTGGATATCAATATGGGCTGCCCGGCACCGAATGTGGCACCGAAGGGGAAGGGAGCCGGTCTCATTCGCCGGCCGGAAGTTGCCGCTAAGGTGATCCAGGCGGCCAAAGCAGGTGGATTACCCGTAAGTGTAAAGACGCGCTTGGGTTACACGAGGGTGGATGAATGGAAAGAATGGCTTACCCATTTATTAAAACAGGATATTGACCATCTTGCCGTTCATCTCCGAACGAAAAAGGAAATGAGTAAAGTTCCTGCCCACTGGGAATTGATTCCGGAGATCAAAAAATTGCGTGATGAAATCGCTCCAGATACTTTACTGACGATTAACGGTGATATCCCGGATCGGCAAACGGGTTTGGAACTGGCGGAAAAATACGGGGTGGACGGTGTTATGATTGGGCGGGGAGTATTTAAAAATCCCTTCGCCTTTGAAAAAGAACCGCGGGAACATACCCCTAAAGAATTGCTCGATCTATTGCGGTACCATCTTGATCTATTCGATCATTATTCGCAAGAGTTAAATCCCCGTCCATTCAAAACTTTGCATCGGTTTTTTAAGATTTATATCCGTGATTTCCGTGGAGCGAGTGAATTACGTACCCAATTAATGAATACAGAATCCACGGATGAGGTACGGAGGATGTTGGATGAATTCGAAAGGGAACATATACATGTTCTGACACAAGTAGTGGAATAAAAGATGTTTGTGGAGCGGAAGACGAAATGGGATGTTATTTTTCCGTCCTCCCGGAAGAATGATTGCAGATACACACACCTACTGAAAATGCTTTGGAAGTTTACCGATGATTTCACAAGAGCGTACAAAAACTAAATCCTTCAGATTAATCGATAACGGGCACAAATCAACTGGGAAACAGTAAAAGTGCCCGTTTATTTTTTGGCTTTATTTCATTAAACCTTTGTGTGTATTCCATGATTAATTGGCTAACATTTTTGCAAGTGGACCGTTATCATTGATGACATCTTCAAGTTCGTAAACGGATATCGGAAACATTGGAAACCCATACACATACGGTGTAATTTCATAGAGCTGAAAATAGATGACGAGAGTTTTGTCGGCGATATAAAAATCTTGATCCGGCCGAATTTTGACGAAGTCCGTTATTAAGGGGATATTCCGTTCTGAGATTTGCTTGAGAATTTGTGTTGATAAACGAGCGATATAATGACTTCCAGTTTTAAATAATTGATTCAATGTGTATTTTTGTCCGGTCGCAAGATCGAAAGTCAAAGAACTTAGATACGTCATGCCGTGGGCAGCCTGTTCGTGATACGTATAATTTGCTAATGTGAGACTCAAAATATTGCGCTGGTTATTCTTTATTTCATATGTTCCGAGCATTTCCACGACGGAATCGGGTCTTTCGGCGGCTTGTTTTTGTATCAGTGATTGGATTTCCCAGGCGATCGCTTGGTTGATCAAGTATTGGACGACAGGGTTTTTCAAATGGAAAATTTGCGGATAGTAGATCGTTTGATTTGGTCCTAAACGAATAACCTGGGTAACTATTTGTACAGGAAAATCGGGCATAAGCCAACCTCCTTTTTGCTTCATCCTATTCCTTAGGGAAAAAGAGGGTGAAAGGATGGAAAAGAAAAATATTGAGAGAAAATATGGTAATTGAACAAGTGTTTTAACACGGATGATGCATGATTTGTTAGGGGGCTTGTGTTTTGGAGCGGTAGTATTAAAACCCATACGTTCTAACTCAAATTGCGAAATAATACTTTTTAAAGTATAAATTTCATGGTTCTGGAAACTAGGGTAGGCGGAATTTTTTAATGAATCTAGAACAATCAAACCGTAGCTTGTTCTACGCTTGAGCGAAACAGAAAATTTTCCTGCTAAAATGTTTCATAACTAAAAATGTTTTATTTGCATTTTGTTCATATCTCGAATATAATTAATTTGAAATTGAAATATACGAATAAAAAATATAAGAAAGGTGATCAAGATGGTAAAAGTAGGTGTTATTGTCGGAAGTCTTCGTAAAAATTCTTTTTCTAAACAGGTAGCTGATAATGTTGTGACATTGTTCCCGGAAGGCTATGAAACCGAATTTATCGAAATCGGCCATTTACCTTTGTTTAACCAGGATTATGAAGGAGATCTCGGTACACCACAAGAATACACGGATTTCCGTAATAAAATTAAAGAATTGGATGCCGTTTTATTCGTAACACCGGAATACAACCGTTCCATTCCAGCTGTATTAAAAAACGCTCTGGATGTCGCTTCCCGTCCGTATGGTCAAAACGTTTGGGCTGGAAAACCGGCAGCGATCATTTCTCAATCTCCAGGTGCAATCGCAGGTTTTGGTGCGAACCATCATTTACGTCAAGTTCTTGCCTTCCTCGATATGCCAGTCGTCCAGCAACCAGAGGTCTATCTCAGCGAAGTACATACATTGCTGGATGAAAACGGCAAATTAAAAGAAGATACTATGAAATTCTTGCAAACCTTCATCGATAAATTTGTCGAATTGATTAAAAAACATCGAGCATAATGATTGATTTCATGTAGTGCCCCTTTGGAAGCTGTTCTAAAGGGGCTTTCAATTTGAAATTTTTTTACTTTTTGACTACTTGATCTATTTCCATTCTAGAAATATATTGAATTTGAAAAAAGAAAGGGAGGGGAGCGTAATGAAAATCGGAATAATCGGTGCGACTGGGAATGCGGGAAGGGATATTTATAAAGAAGCGGTGAAACGCGGTCATGATGTTACAGCAATCGTGCGCAATAAACAAAAAGCGATCGATCTTTTCGGAGATGAAGCAAAAATTTTGGAAAAAGATGCCTTTGCCTTAACTAGGGAGGATCTGGCTGATTTTGATGTGATTGTGAATGCCTTTGCAACCGAACCACAAAAAGCTTACTTACATGTGGATTTAACGACGAGGTTAATTGCCATGTTCCGTGAGACGACAAAACCCCGGCTTTTCTTCATCCTCGGAGCGGGGAGTTTAAAAACCGGGGATGATGGTCATTTATTTGTGGAAGATATTCGGAAGATGCCGGGGAGCGAGGCGTGGGTTTCGATTCCGGAAAATCAATTGAAGCAGTTGAACTTTTTACGGGATGTCGATAATGTCAACTGGGTAGGAGTTTCCCCTTCGGCTGTTTTTGAGCCGGGAGAAAATAAAGGCGTCGTTTTAGGAAAAGACGAATTGCTAAAAGCAGAAGATGGCTCATCGCATACAACAACCGGTACGATGGCGGTTGCAGTCCTCGATGAAATCGAAAATCCCCAGTTCCACCAAGAACGGTTTACGGTAAGGGATAAAAACTAACTTGGCCGAATGTGAATTATTGATCGGAATATTATCTTGTTGACGAAAAATGCCACATTTATGGAATATGACAGGGAGCGGTCAAACCATCCGCTCCTTAAATGAATCATAAAATTGTAATGAGATTTGTCATTATTTTTGGCGAAAAAAAATTCCGGTAAAACAAGAATGCAGTTTCAACTGTCTTTTTGCATGCTGTCCATCATATTTCTGTTTTCTCAACCGGTTCGCCGTTCTTATCCAAGATGATGATATAATTTTTAGCGGCTTATGTTTTGAATGAATTTATAAAAACCGCCTGGCTTTTATATCAGGCGGTTTTGTTATTGATGAGTATTATGTTTTTGAAGCAAAAGGAACTGCAAAATTTACATTTACACCCTTTTATGATTTATCGCATATCGTTTAATCTTTTTCATCGACAGGTTCTACCAACGTTTTTCCGATCAACAAGCCCGAGTCGGCAAGGGCGAGAAAGCCGACAATCGCTAAAATCCAGAAAATATTGTGTAAACTTGCCGCCAGCATCGCACCTGAAAGGTTATCGGTGAGCCATACTCCAGATACACTGATTCCGATCGCTTGCCCGAGACTGCGCATCAAACCGAGCACTCCCATGGCACTTCCCCGGCGTTTCCAGACAACGGCAGACTGGACAACAACGGTAAATAATGTAAAAGTAAGCCCGAATCCAACACCCAAAATCCCCGTTATAACCATGATCCAGAAAACAACGGTATCTATTTGTAAAAATAACAGTCCAATACAACCCAGCACCACGATCAAGGTTCCTAATATGGCAATAAAAGCAATCGAAGTTTTTCTTAGCAATCGATTGGTGAGAAAGGATCCGAAAATCCATGTTAAAGATAATGGGAAGACCGCGATTCCGGAAAGAGTAGCTGATCGATGATTAACACCCTGGACCCATAAAGGTATAAAGAAGGTTACGACAACAAGAATAAAGCCAAGGGAAAATGAAGCGAAATAAGAAACATTAATAAAGCGATTTTTAAATAATGAAAGCGAGACCATCGGTTCCTTCATTTTTGTTTCAATCCATAAAAAAAGACTGAAGAATAAAATCGCAATGATCAGACATCCTGCTAAAAGACTATTAAACTGTTTGTTTTTCACGAGTTCAAGACTGTATAAAAAAGCGGTCATACATATAGTAAAGGCGATAATTCCCGGGAAATCGATGGACCGTTTTTTCTTGGTGATCTGTTCATGCAAAGCTCTATGCATGATAATTAGGGATGTGACGCCAAAAGGAAGATTCATGAAAAAGATCCAGTGCCAGGTGAAGGTATCAACGATAAAACCACCCGCGAGAGGTCCGAGGATACCGGAAATACCCCAGACGGTGTTAATCCACCCCTGTATTTTCGCTCTTTCTTCGAGAGTGAATATATCCCCGATAATGGTCATCGGAATGGATACGAGCCCACCAGCACCGATCCCTTGAATCAACCGGAAGAAAATGAGCTGTTGCATGTTCTGAGAAAGCCCACAAGATATGGATCCTATTAAAAAGATAAGAACGCTTAATTGAAACATTGGCTTTCGCCCGTATAAATCAGCTAATTTACCCTGGATCGCCGAACTCAGGACGGTAGCCAATAAATATACGGAAATCACCCAGGAATATAGATGGTTTCCTCCTAAATCTTGCACGATTTTCGGCATAGCAGTGCTGACGATCGTGCCCTCAATCGCAGTTAGGAAAGTAGCGATGATGATCGCGATATTAACGAGCTCAGGTTTTGTTTTCCCCGTCATCGTTTCTCCTCAAAAAATATTTTATCGAATTCTATTATAAGCTGATTAATCGGGAATAAACAATCTTGTAAAAATTACAGGAAAATAATCCTTTGTTAATTTGATATTTGAGAGATTTTAAAATTGTGAGAGGTTAACATAAATTAAAAAGAAGTGCGAGTGGCAAGGAGTAAATTTCCTCCATAACCGCTCGCATTTTTTGTTAATGGTCCTAAAATAGGACCACTTTCTTATTCTAGTAGATTACGGGTTAGTTCCATCATCTTAAAATTCCTGTGGGCTTTTAATCAAATGGTAAAGATTCATCTACAGCAAGAGTCATCTCCAGCAGCTATGTGTTTGTAGAAATAAAAACATTTTTCTTGAAATTATGACCGGGAAATCGACTGTTAAAAAAATTTTAGTTTACCAGGCTCTGTAAAAAAAGTTACATTCTTTTATCACTCCATTCATTTCTTTAAAAGTTTTAAAAAAAAACATGGGATGTTATGACTAAAGGTTAGAAATGAAATTTTAATTTAATTGTCCTATTTAACTTATTATTGGGATTATTTATACTAGTTTTGAAATAACTACGAGAAATGACCAATACCTTATTTGAGTAGAAAGAAAATAGCGACATCTTTTAATGAGGGATTTACTTTTTTTTCGATTGAATGATAGGGAGGCATATTCATATGATACGGCGTGAATTAGAGGTTGTAGAGTGTGGAGCGATCATATTTGAACATCTCCTTCGCTTTCGGAAAGAAATCGATAATCCACTAGTAATAAAGAAAGACATGGATCTATTAATCAAACGTTTAAAAAAGAAAGGTTATTATCATACAAATCGGGTGATCACGAGAGTACTTGAAAAGGATTCCCGAAAAAAGACCATCAAACTGGAAATTATCGTCCCCGTTGTAAAAGATAAGGATCTTATGGATTTTATCGCGGAATATCCCCAGTACGAATATGTAGAAAAATATATAATGCCCGAGAGTATAAAAATTTCTATTGCTAATGATCCGGAGCAATTTCAACAGGCGGTACAAAAATTTACTGAATACGCGAAATTAAACGATCAAGAGAAATTAGATTTACAAAAAAACCACATTATAGAAATCGCAAAAATCGATTTAAACGGAAACGTCGTGGCTTTCGACCTACACATGGAAAAAATAAGCAAGGAGGAAGCAAGCCATGCTTCAGTTGAATAAAACATTACAATATATCCGTAACTCACGATATGAATATCTTGTAAAAAGGGGAAGCATCTCTAACTATTCGTTTCATATCAAAGATGATGATAAAACGGGAATTCTTGAGGTGCTTTTTGAAGAGGTCGAATACCCGATTAGTGAAGAACAATTAAAAGAGCTGCTTCTTTCGAAAGGGAACCAGATCGAGTTAGAGAAAATCGAGGAAGTTTTAAACCAGTTAAAGGATGTAGAAATATTATATGAGTTAGGGTACGCTGGCGAGGAAAAGCTATCCTTATGTGTCATCAGTGGAGCGGAGCAGATCAATATAATTAAAAAAGTTTTGGATAATGAATATTATGCGGTTGATTACTATAGCTTGGAAAATCTCACGGATTTAGAAATCGCTTATCTAGATCTTTATGATGAGGAACAAGCAGGGGAAATTTTTGCTAAGTATGATTTTGTTTTATATTTTAGTCACTACTTTTCGCCAAGCACCCATTATCAATTAAACAAAATTTGTTTAGAACAGAATACGAAATTAATAATCGCGTATTTAGATGGTTATGAAGGCATTATTATTCCATTGCTTAATTTTGAACAGGTCGGTTGCTACAACGATTTTGAAATATTAAGAGAATCATCTTTCTATAATTTATTAGACTATCAAGTGATGAAGGAACATTTAAGTGAAAAAGACGTAACCGATCAGCAAATGAACCGGCTTCATTTTAATTTACTAGTGAATCAAACGATTTTGTTGTTGGAACGGTTTTCCCGTTATACATCGATTAATTACTATGCGTATTCTCTTGATTTTGAACGAATGGTTTATACAAAAACACGTTTACTAAAGTTCCCGAAATGTCCAAGTTGCCAGGGTGATAAAAATCTCGTACATCCATTTTTATAAGCGAGGAGAAGGAAAATGGATAAGTCGATCGTTGCCATGCTTTTTGCGGAACAAGAAAGAAGTTTTAGTAACGAAGAGATCGCGCTTTTCAAACGTTATATTGAAGAAAATGTTGTTCATACGGATAATACTTTTGAGTTTTTCGAGGAAAATTTGTCCTATTATGCCTTTCGCCATACAAGTGAGTATTATTTTTCACCGGCTGAATATTTCCACGTAAACGCGTACCTTACAAAAACCGATGAATTGATGAAAAATATCATGCTTTATGAACGGGCCATTGAATGGCACAACCAGACCGTTCATCCACAAAACTCAGAATATGTGTTGAAAAAAGAAAAATATATTGATATTGAAGATGCTCCTGAACGGGTTCGGATGATCACCGAGTTCCTCAATCGATTTGATCAAAGAGATTATTTTATAACGGATTTACTAATTTATATGGAGGGAGAAATGTACAAGTATTTACCGAAAAAAGAATTCCTTTTTAAATGGAAAAACAAGGACACTACCATAATGGAAAAATTGATTGAACATAATTATTTTACCATTGAAAAATTAGAACCGACCCTTTTGCAAGAGAAAAATCCCACTCTTATTTTTCCCATCTTTATTCCGATCAGGAAAATGTTGTTTTTCGGAGAATTCGGTTATAAAAGTAGTCTCATTGAATATGGGAAATTGTTGCAAAGAATTGCGGGGTTTTTTGATGAACAAAACATCGCCTATACGATGATCGAACTCTTTGAAAATCATAAACTGGACGATCTATTTGGTCTCGATGGTGTCGAACGAAGCATTCAGGCTTTTTTTGTCGCAAAATAACTAGCGTTTAAAGGGGCGAAGATGATGCAGGATGTGAAAATGGAAGGGACCCGGATCAATGAAGTCCGTGATCAGATTCAAGCCGTACGTGAGGTTCTCCTGAATCGTACGGATTTCGATCATCTAAAAGTGATTCATGAGATTATCGATGATACTCCTTATAAGACGAGAAATTTCATGAAATACATGCATGATGAATATTACATTGAACATCAAAGAAAAGACGTTATCGAAAAAAGTCTACGCAAGTATCCTTTGAAGGTGAATCATGGCAAAATCCAGAACAAAGATATTTTTTCGATAATCGCCGATCGGCATTCCCTCAGAGATTATGCCAATAAAGAAGTTGATTTTGACGTGTTCAGCAACATCATTCACTACAGTTTCGGCGTGAAATATTGGGGAATGGGGGCTTACAATCAGAAGCGCTTTCCTTTTAAATATACCAATAGCCAGGGTGGCCTGAATTATCTAGATTTATATATCATCGTTAACAAAGTTGAACAACTGGAAAAAGGTTTATACTACTACGATTTTATTCGTGATGAACTTTGTCTCATCGATCAGGGGAATATGCGACCGTTAATTAGCGAAATCAATTATCAAAACGAGTTCACAGTTTATAGCAATTTTGTCTGCTTGATTGTTGCCGATATGGAAAGGGTAGTACCGAAGTATTATAAACGTGCCTATCGTTTTGCTCATATTGACACGGGAATTCTGGCCGCCTATTTACAATTGTTGGCTGAATATCACGGACTTGGCTCTTGTTGTTTGGCTGGATATCTGGAGCATAAAATCGAGGATTTATTAGGATTGAATAGTAATCAATATCCGATTTTGTGCATGAGCTTTGGTCATCCACCAGAGGAGATTTAAATGGTTATTTTCATTGAAATCCTGGTTCTGCTTATGACCGTTTTATGGTTAAAGTGGCGAAAAGTTCAGTATCCGTTTCTTTATGTCACTTTATTAATCCTGTCATGTCTGGTCAATCGATTCTATCTCGGTTCCTTTCTCCCGGATTTTACCTGGTTCTTTTGGGATTTTGTTACCCTCTTTATCGTTGTCATTCTTGGAATGGTGTTTTTTGTAGTGGATTTTATCGTGCTGAATATGATTAAGGAAAAGGTCTTGATCCTCGATTTTCTCTATATATTAAAAGGGAAATTACAGTGGCGAGTATTTCTCCTTTCGTCTTTTATAGCCATCTTTGAAGAAATATTGTTTCGTTATTATACGCTAACGAGCGAAGCGATGCCTCTTATCCTTCTTTTAATCATAAGCAGTCTCAGCTTCGGTCTCGTTCATATTTTCTTCTCAACTTATGATATATTTTCCAAAACTGTACTAGGTTTTGTCTGCGGGATTCTGTTTCTATTGACCGATCACATTCTCTTCCCGATCGTTTTTCACGTTACTTATAACTTATTCGCCTCTAAAGAAAAATCTTATTCAATGGAGGTTGGCAATCTTGGCGATTGAAATTCGCAATTTGCAGAAAACATACGGGGACAAAAAAGTTTTAGACGATATTAATATCGTTATTGATCAACCAGGTGTTTATTTAATCGCCGGTCCGAATGGGAGTGGAAAGACGACCCTGTTAGAAATACTGGTAGGACTTAGGAAAATGGATCAGGGTCAAGTACGAATTCATCAAGTATCATCTGATGGTGTGAAAATAAAAAAAATGGTAGGTTTTTTAACCCAGCAAAATACGTTACGCCGTAATGTCACGGTAAAGGAAGAGTTAAATCTCGTCAAAGAACTGTTTGGATTGAAAATCGATACATACCAGTATCTGGAAAAATTCAAATTACAGGAATACTATAATCAAAAAACAAAAAATTTATCGGGCGGAACGAAAAGAAGATTATTAATCGCCATGTTGTTTATGCCCGGGTATGAAATCATCGTTCTCGATGAACCGGTTTCCGGGCTGGATACTTACAGTCGCGATGAAATCTGGAACTTGATCCGGGAATATGCCGAAAATCATATCGTCATCGTTTCCGACCATTATTTGAATCAAGCTGCTCAATATAGTGATTATATCTTCCTCATAAATAAAGGAAAAATAGTTTTAGAAGGAAAAACGGAGCAGATCTTAAAAGAATTCCAGCATGATTATGTCATCAAAACGAGAAGGAAAAATCACGAAGAGTTGCTGAAAATGATTAAAAGGAAAGAAATTTTACGCAACTTGAAGGTCTCGGGTTCCGTTTACAACTATTTTATCAATCGTGAAGACTATGACGACGTGAAGTGCTTGCTTTCCCATCAAAAATTTCGCTTGCATCCCGTGAATTTGGAAGATATTTATTTTTACCATACCGGAGAACTGTTAAAAGAAGTGGAGGAAGTTTGAGGTGGAAAAAGCACTTGCCTTCATCAAAATTGAATTAAAAGCATTACTCAGGGAACCTGTCTCGATCTTCTTCATGGTGATTCTTCCCATAATCTTAACCGTCGTATTTGGCGGGACCTTCGGTGATGAAATGACCCCATACGGTGAGAATGTGAAGGGAATTGATATGGTTGTTCCGGTCAATATCGTATTCTTATTGGCGAATGCGGGATTGATGGGAATTCCGATCACCATTTTGGAGTTAAAGGAGCAGGGAGTATTAAAACGCTACAGTACGTATCCAATCAACCTTCGTTTCTATTTTCTATCTCTGGCCTTTACCTTTGCGCTAGTCAGCCTACTATCAACCTTTTTGTTCGGTGCTTTGGCGTTTATCCGTTACAATGCATCATTCTACATGAACTTTTGGGAATGTATCCTTTTCATTTTCGCATACTTCTGGATCATTTTGATCTTTTATTCGATCGGTTTCTTATTCGCCCTGTTTATTAAATCTGCACGTACAGCCAGTATCGTGACATCGGGTTTTTTTCTGGCGATGATTTTCACATCCGGCGTTGCACTGCCTTTAGATTCATTACCTGAATACGTACAGTTTGTCGCCAAAATATTTCCGATGTCCCACAGCATTGAATTTGTACAGTACTTATGGATCAGTGAATTGTCCGTTAACGAGCATCTTTCCCACATTATTTACTTGTTAGTAGCTGGAATCGTCATGTTAATTGTATTGAGGAGTGTAAAAATACGATGGGATTAGAAAAACGTCGTGCCCCGGTCACCATAACCATATTGAATAAAAGAAAAATTTCTGAGCCCCAGCAATTTCAATACGAGGATTATGTCAATTATAAGGAGATGATGAGCTATCTAGGTTATTTTAACTTAATAAAAAAATTGGATCTAGTTTTCGCGCCTTCAACTGAACTTCCTCTCTTTATCGGAAACTGCGAGTTTATGAATATTAATTACTTTTTCAATTACTTACTGCGTCAAACGAGCATGTCCGTAAAATTAAATGAATCGATTTTTGCTGGCGGAAAGGGATTCACCATGTATAAGGCGATCTGCTCGTCACTAGGTGAGGCTTTTGAACGGTTAATCGCCTGTCTTGAATATTTTCTACAAAAGGACCACCTCGTAAAAGGAAGCTACAATGAATTACTTGAACTGGGATTGAATGCGGTTCACCCTTCGCAACTGAGATTTTTTGCAGAAGAACATTTGTCGCAAGAAGATTTTCCTTTTGATGATTTTGACGAAGAAACTTCCATAACCTGGATTACAATGGAGGAGTTATTTAGCGGGAATGAAGTTTACATCCCGGCAAGTATTATATTGATGTACTACCAGCCGGAGACGAGAGGAGAGCAAAGAGTTGGCTATGCTACATCGGGAGGTTTAACATCCCATTACTTAGAGGAGAAAGGAATTGAGCATGGATTAACGGAAATCATTGAAAGAAGCGAGATCAATTTATCCTGGTACTGCCATATCAAACCGGAAGAAATTATCATCGATGATATAAAAGATAAGAGACTGCGAAAATATGAATCTTATATCAAGGAAAAGAAGATTCGTTTCTTTAGACACAATGTCGATCAGCAAAATTTCCACGTTGTAACGGCGATGTCATTCGATGATGACCTGACCAAGTATTCTTTTAATACAGGTGGAGGCATCTCTTATGATATCGAAAAGGCGATATTGGCCGCATTGGAAGAGTATGCGCAATCGGTAAATAATACAAGGAAAATTGTGTATGCGCCAGATTGGTTAACCTCGGTTTACTCTAACGGTTTCCTCGATGTAGAAGAAGATGATGATCCACGGAACTTCAAAACTTTTTATCAGGCGGTTTCTTACTACGGTCTAGAAAGGAATCGACATAAACTGGATTGGTATGTAGAGGGTAATGCGCGCCGTACTTTATCGGAGATCAGGGAGGAACAAACGAAATACGATATCTGGCAATTTTTGCGGTTATATAATATAAACCCGCTTATCTCACGTCTGGAAATGGCCAAGCAATTCAAGCACATATATATTTTAAAGGTTTATATGTTAGAGTTCGCTCCGGCTTTTATCGCTGGTTTTCCGGCATTAGGTCACCCGAAATATAAAAAATATCTGCCTGAAGAGGCAGAACTCAATAAAGAAATATTACCTTATCCGTAATCGCTTTCCTCAATAATCCGTTATGCCTCGTTTCAACCCTACTTGAAAGGAGGTGATTCGGATGCGGATTATCAGGAAAGTCGAAGACCAAAAAGACTTCCATGCAAGCGCCATTTCTCCGGGTGGCTGGTGCTGCTCTTGTTGTTGCTGGTGCTGGGCAACCATCCATTTCTAATTCTCATGATTCGGAGGAAGGGGGTACATTACTGTACCCTCTTCCTTATATATTATATGCTTTTTTTAGCGAAATTAACCTTTTATTGTTCATGCATTTTTCTATTCTATTGGTAACCGTTAATCATCAAATGGCTTACATATCCCCGCTAACCTTGACGACATTTTTTGCCTGCTTTGGATCGTT
>CALKAK010000039.1 GCA_937983015.1 uncultured Bacillaceae bacterium
CTTTTCTACTTGTAAATTGACTTCCCTACCAACCATCAACCGGGATAAATGCTGGGTAGTAGTGGTTTTCACATCAAGGACATCGACCAGGCGTCCTTTGTTCAGGACGGCACAGCGATCTGCGACCTTTTTCACTTCCTCAAGTTTATGGGTGATTAAAATAATTGTTTTTCCTTGCTTGCGCAAACCATCAATAATATCTAATAAATACTCGATCTCCTGCGGTGTTAACACGGCAGTGGGCTCATCGAAAATAAGGATTTCAGCTTCGCGATATAAAACCTTTAATATTTCGACCCGCTGCTTCAGGGAAATCGATAGATCACTTACTTTTCTCGTTGGCTCAACTTCCAAACCGAACCGTTTGGAAAGCTCGCGGATTTTTCGTTCGGCACTCTTAACATCCACATATGGCAAAATACCGGCTAATTTTCTTACCGGTTCGATTCCGAGGATGATATTTTCCGTTATCGTATACTCTGGAACGAGTTTAAAATGTTGGTGGACCATGCCGATATTGAGCCTAGCCGCATGGTTCGGCGATTGAATGGTCACCTTCTTGCCGCGAATAAAAATTTCCACTTCAACCGGTTCATAAAGCCCACTTAAGATACTCATTAAGGTTGATTTTCCTGCACCGTTTTCCCCGAGCAATGCAAAAATTTCGCTTTTTTTATCGAAAGGGACACATCATCATTAGCGACAATCCCTGGGAACCGTTTCGTGATATGTTTCATTTCAACAATGTACTCTGTCATTTCTCGCCACCTGTTCCTTCCTTTCCAATTTGAACTGCTTCACCCGACACTTTATCGGTCACGATCACGGGTCTTTCGTTTTAAGAAAAAGAATAGAAGTTCATTATTCCTCGGTTTTACGCAGGGAATAATAAACTTCTAATCCGTTCCATTGATTAAAGACCGGGGAAGTTTTCCGGTGTGTGACCGTTAAAGTTCGAGGCAGGAACAATTTTCTTTTCTTTTACAAGTTGATAGACCTCTTCGAGTTTGGCTAGTGTATCTTCAGATAACTGATGACGCCCTTCTTTTTTCACATAACCTGTTGAATCCGTATCCGCATAAAGTACTACGTTGCCGCCTTTAAATGTGCCGTTAACAATCGCTTCTAACTGTCTTTTCACGTTGAGGTCCATAACTTTGACTGCACTCGTTAGAATAACGTTTTTATCGCCAACTTGACCTTCATCATATTGGTCAACGTCAACACCGATGATTTTTATATCACCTTTTGCTTCTTTGGCAGCGGTAATGACACCACTACCAGAACCGCCAGCCGCACTGAAGATAATATCGACTCCTTGATCGATCAACATGTTACCAAGTGTTTTTCCTGTTGCCGGATCAGAGAAGGTTCCGACATAATTTCCACCTACATCATTACCATTGACATCTGTGCCGCTATAACCGGGTAATTCGATGATTTCCACATTTGTGCCTAAATGTTTATTGGCATAATTGACTCCCGTTTCAAAACCAAATTGATAGTTCACGTTAGAGGGATAGGCAATCCCGTTTACAACGGCTACTTTTTTCGTCTTAGATTCTAAAGCAGCGGCGACCCCTGCAAAGAAACCAGATTCTTGTTCGGCAAAGTTCATCGCATAGACATTATCGAATTCCGTTTGATCGCCAACAGGAGCAGGTTCGGAATCGACCAAAATAAATTTTTTATCGGGATTTTCTACTGCTAATTGGGAAATGCCGGCGAACTGAAATCCAGGTGTTACGATCACATCATAATCGGCAACAATATCCGCTACAGCCTGAACACTTGCCGCCGGGTCACCTGTTGGTTCGCGAACAGCTTTCACCGTTGCGTTGGGATGTTCCTCAATAAAGGCCAGGATCCCTTCGTAGTTATTTTGGTTAAAGCTTTTATCATCGACTCCAGATGGGCTTGTTACGATAGCGATTTTCAAACCGTCTTTCCCTTCTTGCTCATTACCCGCACCTTGATCATCCTGGGCGTTATTCGCGCAGGCTGCAATAATAAATGTTAAGAAAATCATGGATACTAGTATAATTATTTTTTTGCATCTTTTTTGCATGAAAATCCCCCTCTAATATCTTGTTTGTCAAGTCGATTGGATTTTGTAAAAAGTTAAAAGTTGCGATCGTACATCAACTATTGTGCCAATAAGTTTCATGATTTATTGATGATAGTGTATCCATAGCTTTTTGAAAAAAGCGGGAAATAAAAAAGCTCCGCGTGATACCGGAGCTTGACGGGGCAGGTAATAAATGGAAACAGCATAACTTTTAACTTTTCCCAAATACACTCAACCTTGTAGTCGAGCTATTTACGATAGCTTGGTAGAAGCTTTCGGCCATATTCCCAGAATTATACGAGACAGTTTTTAATTTTTACTATTGCAACTTACCATCTGCTGGAAAAGCTGTCAATAAAAAATACGAACATTAAATATCGGAAATATAGGTAACGTTCGTAGATACAACGAGAATTTTAAAAGAGCGTCGGTCATCTGGAGCACCATATGCGCATAAATTGATACCCGGACGAATCCGCTCCAATTCCATCTTGTTCCTGAAGAGTTCTTTTCGGCACGATCGCTAAAAGGTATCGCCCTCAAAGATATTGTCTCATCTAAAAAGTGAGACGGAAATCTTTTAAACAGCTAATGCGAGAAGCACTCGGTAATAGTTAAGGGAGAATGGAGGAGGAGTTGGAAGAAATCCATAAAGAATTTATGGGTTTTCTAATGAAGAACTGGTAATATTCCTCTGATTTCCGGGAAAGATCTGGATTATCAGGCGGAAATCGGGGCCTGTAAACCGATGTCAAATATGGGGAAATGAAGCGGTCAAGGAAAAAACCCATAAGAATACGTATGTTCCTACTTACAATACCGGTCAGATCATGTGGCTATTTGGCCCCGTTTTCCTTATCATCACCTCCTGGTGAGACTTTTTTCATTTTGCATTGTAAGCCGAAGCAAGTTTTATTTCATACCAATATGAACCAGATAGAAATTTCACGCTCAATCCCGTAGCTTTCCAACGTATAGTATGACGTTTATAACCGCGCAACTTTTCAAAGTCTACTTTTTTTCTTTGATTCTACCTGTACGAATCCATCGATTATTTTTTACAAGAAATGATGATATTATGGCATTTAAACTTCTTACTTTTATCCTTACGGAAAATCGTTTAAAAACGAAAGAGGCTCTCTATAAGAGACGGTCTCTTACAGAGAGCCTGATTTATTTATGGTTATGGAGGTGTTCCCTTTTTATTACATCATTCCCATGTCCGGATTTTCCGTATTTTCATTTTTTTCCGGAATGTCGGAGATGACTGCTTCAGTTGTCAAGAGCATCGCGGCAACGCTAGCAGCATTTTGCAGTGCGGAACGAGTTACTTTAGTCGGGTCAACGATACCGGCTTCGATCATGTTTACCCATTCGTTCGTTTCCGCATTGAAGCCGATGCCCACTTCTTCATTTTTCAGACGTTCGACAACGACAGAACCCTCAAGCCCGGCGTTTTCAGCGATTTGCCGTACCGGTTCTTCTAAGGCACGAAGTACGATGCGAACACCTGTTAATACATCGCCATCGGCTTCGATTTCGGCAACTTTCTTGTAAACGTTGACGAGAGCCGTTCCACCACCGGCGACAATGCCTTCTTCAACGGCTGCACGAGTAGCATTCAAGGCGTCTTCAATACGTAATTTCCGTTCTTTCAATTCGGTTTCTGTAGCAGCACCAACCTTGATGACGGCTACGCCACCAGCGAGTTTAGCAAGACGTTCTTGTAATTTTTCGCGGTCAAAATCAGATGTAGTTTCTTCGATTTGAGCTTTAATTTGGTTGACGCGACCTGCGATCTTATCAGGATCGCCAGCACCTTCAACGATCGTTGTGTCATCTTTCGTGACGACAACTTTGCCAGCACGACCTAATTGCGAGAGGGTGGTGTTTTTGAGCTCTAAGCCGAGATCTTCGGAGATGACTTCACCACCGGTCAAGATCGCGATATCTTCGAGCATTGCTTTACGACGGTCACCGAAGCCAGGTGCTTTTACACCGACTACATTTAATGTACCGCGTAATTTGTTAACAACGAGGGTGGCGAGAGCTTCACCTTCGATATCTTCAGCAATGATCAATAACGGTTTGCTTTGTTGAATGACTTGTTCCAGAATAGGAAGAACTTCTTGGATGTTGGAAATCTTCTTGTCAGTAATGAGAATGTATGGCTCTTCTAAAACAGCTTCCATCTTATCCTGGTCAGTTACCATATAAGCGGAAACGTATCCACGATCAAATTGCATACCTTCAACAACTTCTAATTCGGTTTCGAAGCCTTTGGATTCTTCGGTGGTGATGACGCCATCTTTTCCTACACGTTCCATCGCTTCAGCAATGAGTTCACCGACTTCTTGTTCACCAGAAGAGATGGCACCTACTTGAGCAATGGCTTCACGGGATTCTACTGGTTTGGAAATAGCCTTCAATTCTTCTACCGCTACCGCAACAGCTTTTTCAATACCTTTGCGAATGCCCATCGGGTTAGCACCAGCGGCTACGTTTTTCAATCCTTCACGGATCATCGCCTGGGCGAGTACAGTTGCGGTCGTTGTACCGTCACCAGCTACATCGTTGGTTTTGCTGGCTACTTCAGAAACTAATTTCGCACCCATATTTTCATATGGATCTTCAAATTCAATTTCTTTAGCAATCGTTACACCGTCATTGGTAATTAACGGAGCACCGAATTTCTTTTCGAGGACAACATTACGTCCTTTTGGACCTAATGTAACTTTTACTGTATTTGCGAGGTTATCCACACCGCGCAATAATGCCTGGCGTGCATCTTCACCATATTTAATCTGTTTTGCCATTCGTTAAAACCTCCTTGCTAGTAATTTCATTCTCCGATTGTTTTTGATATGATTGAATTGACAATCGATTAAACAATAGCCATGATGTCACTTTCACGTAAGATTAAATATTCTTTACCGTTATATTTTACTTCCGTTCCAGCATATTTTGAGAAGATTACACGATCGCCAACTTTTACTTCTGGAGCAACCCGTTCGCCGTTGTCGAGAAGCTTACCAGAACCTACAGCAACAACGATTCCTTCTTGCGGCTTTTCTTTTGCCGTATCCGGTAAAACGATGCCGCTTTCTGTTTTTTCTTCCGTTTCTACTGTTTCAATGACGACGCGATCTGCTAGTGGTTTTAACATAATGAACAACCTCCTCAATTGTCAATATTGTTAGCACTCTCCTTACCTGAGTGCTAAGCTCACATCTATAATATTAATGAATTTATTTTCATTTTGCAAGTGTCAACCTATAAATTTTTCCAGAAAAAACTTGCGTCTATTCGGAACAATTACAGCCGCCAGTCTGAGTATGTTTTGCTCCTTTCTTCCTGAATCTACTATTCAACAAAAATAGGTGATCGATTGGCGAGCGACTTTGGAGGAATACATTTTGCAAAGGGAATACAAAATAATTTTGATCGCATATGTCATTATGCAATTGACCTCAAGTGTCGGGGCATACCTCACATCAATTTTTTTGAAAGTTGCCGGAATCGATGCGGAAAATCTTTTTATGCTAGCGAGCGTCATCTGGCTTATAATAAGTTTTTCGGTGACCGCTTTAATCGTGATCATTCAATTAAGAAAAGCCAAATCAGCCCGCCATCCGAAGGCCAGTGCTTTTTTACCCTCGGTATTTTGGGCAATATTCGGCGTTTTTTTAGTCCTCATTATACAGGGGTTGATGATTTATATCGAATCATTATTCGGTATCGAACCCGGCTCGAAAAATACAGAACAACTTCTTTTGATCATCGAACAAATACCACTGTTTAATATCGTCATTATCGTTTTAGGACCTTTTTTAGAAGAAATCGTCTTCCGCAAAATAATTTTTGGTTACTTTTATCAACGTTCAAATGCACTCGTTGCGGCGATCATCAGCGCTTGTCTCTTTTCAATCGCCCATATGGAACTGGAACATTTTCTATTATATACCGGCATTGGCCTCGTTTTTGCATTTTTATATTTCCGAACGAAAAGAATTATCGTACCAATCATGTCACATATTTTGATGAACGCTTTTGTCGTAATGGAATCATTTCTCCTGTAACGAATTTCGTGATAAAATGAACGAAACATCAAAAAATGAACTGAATAAAGCGGGGTTTGTGTCAAGAGCTTGTCACGATCCCTCGATACGGGTGATGAAAAACATGAATACTTTGTTGACCACGTCGATTCTTTATCTCCTTTTCGGGATCATTTTCACCGTTTTTGCCATTCAGCAAGTTCGCCTCTATGGTTGGGGGATCTTTGTCTTCCTGCTCATAACTCTGGCTACCATCGATACCGGGGCTGGCTTGCGTTAC
This sequence comes from uncultured Bacillaceae bacterium, assembly GCA_937983015.1. Taxonomy (GTDB): domain Bacteria; phylum Bacillota; class Bacilli; order Bacillales; family Caldibacillaceae; genus CALGAD01. The sequence continues at coordinate 6,407 of CALKAK010000039.1, forward strand.
TTAATGGCTTATTACCGCGGAAAAAAATCACAAGAAAAATAATAAGACTCGCATCGAATCAACGACCGATGCGAGTCTTTAACTTATCCCTTCTTTTTCCTCTTTCTTTCTCGTTCCTATTTTTGCGATCCAAATACTAATTTCATAGAGAACAATCAAAGGTAGTACGACGATAAGCTGTGAAACGACATCCGGTGGTGTGATCAAAGCTGCAACAATCAACAAGATAAAATACGCATACTTCCGAATCTTCTTCAATAGTTGTGGTGTGATAATCTCCAGTCTTGTCAAAAACAAAATCAAAACCGGTAATTGAAACAAAAAACCGAACGGTAATGTCAACCGGTACAAAAAATGGAAATATTCATTGATCCCGATAACCTGAGTGACATTGATTTGCTCACTAATTTTTGCTGTAAATAACAAGATATACGGAAATAATATAAAATACGCAAAGAGAATCCCAGTTAGAAATAAAAGGATCGCGAGCGGAATGTAACTTAGCGTTACCTTCCGCTCCTTCTCCAATAATCCTGGTGAAACGAAAGCCCAAAGTTGGTAAAGAAAAAATGGAAAGGTCAGTACAAGAGCAATAATAAAGGCCATTTCTAAATAAATGACGAGCGGATCCGTTACCCGGAAAACGTTCAGATCAATTTGCGCAGCTTCTTTTGTATTCTGTAAATAAAGGATGGCCGGTTTAGCTAAAATGACTCCTCCGATGAAAGCAAACAGGAAAAAAATAAGGATGAAGATGACTCGCTTACGCAGCTCGAGAACATGTTCCTGAACCGTCATATTTTTGTCGGGCATCGGCGGTCATCCCAAACGATGTGAAATGATTTCTTTTTTTGTAAGGATCCACATTCTGGCAAGGGAATTAATCTTTTTACTAAAACCGGCTTGTTTAAGTGCGATTGTGCTATTTTATGATTCAAATACTTCATCGGTTACATATACCCCTTCCCAGTTCCCCTCGGCATTTTTATTCCGATGAATTGGTCACTAACACATCTTGCGTTGACTCTTCTTCATCCTCATCCGTAAGGTCTTCCTCAGGTGAGAAGTTGTTGATGAAATAGACAAAAGACTGCAACTCAACAGCAAGATCAATATGATGAACACGAACGGTTGGTGGTACTGAAATACGGGTCGGCGTGAAATTCAAGATCCCCTTGACATTGGCCTTCACGAGCCGGTCGGTCACTACCTGGGCCGCATGGGCAGGTACTGTTAAAATAACAACCTCGATTCCTTCTTCCTCTAAAACCTCTTCTAAATCGTCAACGCTCCGTACGACTACTTCACCGATTTTCTTACCGATTTTCTCTTCGTTCGTATCAAAAGCGGCCACGATTTTCGTGTTATTTCCCTTGGTGAAATTATAATTCAGCAGTGCTGTTCCAAGATTCCCGACACCGACAAGGGCGACCTTCGTCAATTCATCCTGATTGAGTGCTTTCCGGAAGAAATTCAATAAGTATTGAACATTATACCCATACCCCTTTTTTCCCAAAGCACCGAAATAGGAAAAATCCCGACGAATCGTTGCCGAATCAACTTTCACTGCCTCGCTCAATTCCGCCGAAGACACCCTTTGTTTCCCCGAATTATACAAATTTTGAATGTAGCGATAATATAGTGGAAGTCTTCTTGCCGTTGCCTTCGGAATTTTTAATTGATCATAGCCCATAATCCACCCTCCTATGTATTATGTAAATATATTATTGTTAACAAACGATTTGGCTATGTCGAATTTTGTCAACGCTTCCACAGCTGTACAGCAACAGCATAAAACAAACTATTGATTGTATTTGGTGATTTCACAAATTTTTCACTTTTTTATTATAATACACGATTCTTTGTGAAATGTCTTGTTTTTATACTTCTTGTGATTTGCCTTCCTTCCATAACATCATGTACTATGAATTATATGCCGTTGAATTAATTAGAGGTGTATTAAAATGATTTTACTACAAGTGAATCAAATCACAAAATATTTTGGCGCTGAGCTTATTTTATCGAATATTAAACTAGAAATACAGTCAAATGACCGAATCGCCATTGTCGGGCGGAACGGTTCCGGAAAATCAACGTTACTAAAAATTATCGCCGGAGAACTTTCTTATGATGCCGGCGAAATATATAAGCCTAAAGATGTAACACTCGGTTATTTAGACCAGCACACGGGTCTGGATTCAGAACGGTCGATTTGGGATGAAATGCTTCTCGTTTTTCACGATCTGCAAAAAATGGAAAAACGATTACGGGAATTGGAATCACAAATGGCAGATGAGGCGATCCATGAGGACCAGGCTCGTTTTGAAAAGATAATGAAAGAATATGATCAATTGCTAACGGAATATAAAGAACGTGGAGGATACCAATACGAAGCAGAAATCCGTTCGGTTTTACATGGTCTAAATTTTTCCGATTATGATTACTCCACAAAAATCTCCACATTAAGCGGTGGGCAAAAAACGCGACTGGCCCTCGGAAAGTTACTTCTGATGAAACCCGATATTTTAATCCTGGATGAGCCGACAAACCATCTTGACATCGATACGCTGACCTGGCTCGAGCAATATTTAGCCAATTATGACGGGGCGATCGTCGTCGTTTCCCACGACCGTTATTTTCTTGATAAACTCGTCACCCAGGTATACGAGTGCGCCAACCATACATTGACAAGATACGTGGGAAATTACAGCCAGTATCTCGAACAAAAAGCGAAAAATTATGAACGACAGTTAAAGCAATATGAAAGACAGCAGGAAGAGATCGCCCGCATCCAGGAATTTATCCAGCGTAATATCGCTCGTGCATCGACAACAAGACGGGCTCGGAGTAGACGGAAGGCTTTGGAACGTATGGAACGAATCGAAAAACCGCAAGACGATCAAAAATCCGCACGATTCGCCTTCGAAATCGAAAGAACAAGCGGCAATGAAGTATTAAAAGTATCCGATCTTTGTATCGGCTATGGTAAACATGCGATCGCCAAAGATATTAATTTCCGCATCACTCGTGGTGAAGCGATCGCCCTTTTAGGTCCTAATGGGATCGGCAAGTCCACTCTATTAAAAACGATCGCACGAATGATTCCGAAATTGGCGGGTACCATCCAATTTGGAACGAATGTGACGGTCGCCTATTATGACCAGGAACAGGCTGACCTGACTTCCAATAAACGGGTGATTGACGAAATTTGGGATGAGTATCCGGACATGCTCGAAAAGGAGATCCGCAGTATCCTCGGCGGTTTTTTGTTCAGTGGGGACGATGTTTTAAAACCTGTCTCTGCCTTAAGCGGTGGCGAAAGAGCGAGACTCGCACTGGCAAAACTCACATTGAAAAAAGCCAATTTCCTGATACTGGATGAACCGACGAACCATCTTGATCTACCAAGTAAAGAGATTCTGGAAAATGCACTCATCGATTACCCGGGGACGATCCTATTCGTCTCTCACGATCGCTATTTTATCAATCGTATCGCTACAAAAGTACTGGAACTGTCGAAAGAAGGCGTGACCGAGTACTTAGGGGATTACGATTATTATGTAGAAAAAAAGCAGGAATTGGCGGAGATGGAACTTGCTAAAAAAGAAAGTACGCATCATGAGAACACTGCAATTCCTGACGAAAAACTTAATTACGAGCGCCAGAAAGAAATCGCTCGTATAAAACGTCGCTACATAAGAAGGATCGAAGAAATTCAAAAGGAAATAGAAAAATTGGAAAGTATGATTGAAGAAAAGCAAAACCTCTTACTTCAGCCCGAAGTCTATATGGATTACCAAGAAGCAGGGAAAATTAACTCCATTATAGAAGAAGCGAAAAGGAAAATCGACATCTTGCTTGATGAATGGCTAGAATTAGAAAACAGGCTAAATGCAGGTGTCCTTATAGAAGAGGATCAATAATTCTACAATTTCACAAAGAACCATTCATTTATAAACTAAGCAGGAAGGGATAAAACCTTCCTGTTTTTTTATTCGTCCTGCTGACGATCACGCATTGACGCTGGATCAGTTTATCAACAATATCCACATAATTATCCACAAGGGGCACAGTTCACTGATGGGAGTTTTCCTTATTTATCCCCATTATCCACAGATAAAAGGTTAGTTATCCACAAAAACTGTGCATAAACGGGAAAAACGCACCATCCCGAGCCTCGTTCTACTTGTTAAACGAATTTCTTCACAATTTTATCCACAAAGTGTGACCGTCAAGTAATTTTTTACAGTTTTCGATAAATAACTTTTTACACTTTCC
>CALKAK010000040.1 GCA_937983015.1 uncultured Bacillaceae bacterium
CTTCTACCCCTTTGGTTGAGTAATAGTTGACGGAAAAATGCACGATCAGAAATAAACCGACAGGAAAAAGACCGGTTAAAGAGTGCAATCGCCGCCAACCAAACTCGCGAATTCTGGCCATCCCTGTATCCTCCCCTTTATAAAAAATATGAATCTTTTAATATGGTAAAATATATTACAATTATATGACATTTTCAATTTTATCTCTTTTTTCAGATAACGTCAAGAAAACGAATTCATAGAAATGTTTCTCGAAAAGTATTTCACTAAAATATTTTTCGAATTATTCGTCCTTTCCCAATCAATTATATTTTAATCTTTTTTAAATACACCGGCAAAATTCGTATATAATAGCTTTAGAGAAGAAGGAGGGTATCTGGTGAAAAAAAAGGAATCATCCTACATACCTTTATCCGAATTATCGATCCCCGCTTTCGGGTATGAACTGATTCGTGAAGATTTACTCACAGAAATACTCGGACACGATAAACCCGATATACTGTACTGGGCAGGAAAACGACTAGCGCGTAAATATCCGATGTTTAGTCTGGAAGAAATTTATGAGTTTTTCATAAATGCAGGCTGGGGAAAATTACAGTTAATCAAAGATGGAAAACGAATGATGGCCTTTTCCCTTACAAGTGATTTAATTCATCACCGCCTACAGACGAGAACGAGTTATAATTTTCGTTTAGAAGCAGGTTTTCTCGCCGAGCAAATTCAACAACAGAAAAAAGTGTATACCGAATGTGCTGAAGAAATCGATAAAAGAAACAGCACGATCCATTTTCTCGTTAAATGGGAATGAAACATCTAAAAAAAGGACTGCCGCAAGCGGCAGTCCTTTTACAATGAGGAGCTACTTTTTGTAAACTGTTCAATTCGATCAAGTTTATATGTTTTATGCAATAAATTGGCCGCCTTAATCATGTGCGCTTCATCGATCACACAAGAAACTTTAATTTCAGAAGTACTTACCATTTTGACGAATATTCCTTCCTGAGCAAGGGTCGAAAACATTTCAGCGGCCACACCGGGATTGGAAATCATTCCTGAACCGATAATCGAAACTTTCGCTAATCCCGATTCCCATTCCAGATGCTCGTATTGAATTTCTTCCTTATTTTCCTCTAAAACTTGCAAGACCTCCTGTAAATCTTCAGTTTTAATGGAAAAAGATACACTTTCCGGGGTAATGGCAGTTGAACTTTGCACGATAATATCAACATTGATATGGTGTTCGGCCAATGGAATAAATATGGATGCCAGAGCCCCTTCATTTTTTTCAAGTTTCGATACCGTGACCCTGGAGATATCTTTTTCAAAGGCAACACCGCGTACGATTAAATTCGGCTCCATACGAACATCCTCTCCGATAATCGTTCCTTGAACATCCTCTTTACTCGAACGAACATAAAGCTGGATTCGATAGTTTTTAGCATATTCTACAGCCCGTGGATGTAAAACCCCTGCCCCCAGATGGGCGAACTCTAACATCTCATCATACGTCAACGCATCCAGCTTTCTTGCTCCTTCGATAAAACGCGGATCGGCCGTGAAGACTCCCGGGACGTCCGTATAAATATCACAACGTTCCGCCCCTAGGGCGGCCGCCAGAGCAACGGCGGTTGTATCCGAACCACCTCGACCTAATGTCGTGATATCCCCGGTTTCCGTTACCCCTTGAAAGCCGGCAACAACCACGATCTTTCCTTCATCTAGCGCCCCTTTTACCCTCTCGATATGGATTTCATTGATCCTGGCATTCCCAAAAACATGTTCGGTCTGTATTCCCGCTTGCCAACCGGTAAAAGAGATCGCATCATAGCCTTTCTCCTGAAGGGCCATGGTCAATAAAGCAATGGATATTTGTTCACCCGTAGAAAGGAGCATATCTAACTCTCGCTTAGCCGGATGCGGTGAAATTTCCAAAGCTTTCGCCAGCAATTCATCGGTAGAATTTCCCATTGCGGAAACCACTACAACTAATTGATGCCCCTCTTCGACTTCACGAATTACTTTTTGTGCAACCCGTTTCATATGTTCGGTAGTTGCGACGGACGAACCGCCAAATTTTTGTACGATAATCCCCACCCTATGTACCTTCCCTTTTTTATATTCTGAAAAAACAGGCAATGAGAATATCTCATTGCCTGTTCCATAAACGACATGTAACCGACAGTGAGATAGTTCTCCAAGAGTTCGCTCTTGACAGTCCTGCACCTATTCGGTTACAGAACCAGGGAAAAATATAATGGCATATTTTTCCCTTCGGCGGTCAACCCTTTCCATCACCATCCGCGGAAGCCATTTTCCTCCGATGATGTACTTTTGTTGCCCGCGCCCCTATCTTCACCTTTCCTGTTCAATTTTATGTGCATCATTATAACACAGACGAAACGTTCCGGCAATAAAACTTGATTTTTCCCCGATCAATAGAGGCAGAATATCCCCTATTGTTCAAGATGGGGAGGATTATAAAAATAGCTCGAAAAAATTTAATCCTAAAAAGTTGTTTTTTGAATTTACAGGTTATTAGAACGTTAGCCGTGATTACCGCTCTTCTTGAAGTTTATCCATGATATTTTCCGCAACATTGCGGGGAATACCGATGGCGACGAAATCTTCCAGTTCGGCCTCTTTCATATTTTTTACAGAACCGAAATGCTGTAACAGCAATTTTTTCCGTTTTTCACCAACGCCGGGAATTTCATCCAGTACCGATTGGAACATCGTTTTCCGACGTACCTGTCTATGGAAAGTGATCGCGAAACGATGTACTTCATCCTGGATCCTTTGCAGGAGGTAGAATTCATTACTATTTCTTTTCAACGGAACGATCTCCAGTGGATCCCCGAACAATAAATTTGCCGTATTATGCTTTTCATCTTTAACAAGTCCAGCTACGGGAATTTCAATTCCTAGTTCATTTTCTAGCACATCTTTTGCCGCCTGAATCTGTCCTTTCCCCCCATCAATAATGATCAAATCTGGAAGGGGGAGATTTTCTTTTAAAACACGGGTATAGCGTCTCCGGACAACTTCTTGCATCGTTTTATAATCATCCGGACCTTCGACGGTTTTAATTTTATATTTTCGGTATTCCTTTTTATCCGGTCGTCCATTTGTAAACACGACCATCGCCGATACCGGATCTGTTCCCTGGATATTCGAGTTATCGAATGCTTCAATGCGATAAGGGGTGTAGATGCCCATGATCTTACCAAGGTTCTCGATCGCTTTCGTTGTTCGTTCTTCATCCCGCTCCAATAGGTAAAATTTCTCCTTCAATGCGATCCGGGCATTTTTATTAGCGAGTTCGACCAATTCCTTTTTCTGTCCCCGTTTCGGTTGCAAAACCTTTACACCTAATAATTCCCTGGCCAGTTCAATATCAATTTCCTTAGGAAGTAAAATCTCTTTCGGTTTAATATGGTTTTCATCTGTATAAAATTGGCCTAAAAAGGTAAGCATTTCTTCTTCTGGTTCACGGTAGTGCGGGAAAATGGAAACATCGCGTTCGATCAACTTACCCTGGCGGACGAAGAATACCTGGACACACATCCAGCCCTTTTCCACGTAATAACCGAAGACATCGCGATCTTGAAAATCCGTCGAAGTCATCGTCTGTTTTTCCATCGTCGTCTCGATCGCCTGGATCTTATCCCGGTACTCACTAGCTCGTTCAAAATCAAGATTTTCTGCGGCTTCATTCATCTTTTCGATCAACTGTTTTTTGACATCTTTATATCCGCCGTTTAAAAACCTGATGATTTCTTCGGTCATTTCTTTATACGTGTCTTCCGGGATATCGTACACGCACGGGGCCAGACATTGACCGATATGGTAGTATAAACATACTTTTTTAGGCAAGGTCGAACATTTTCGCAATGGATACAGGCGGTCGAGGAGTTTTTTCGTCTCCCTTGCCGCCTGTACGTTCGGGTACGGTCCAAAGTATTTCCCGTCATTTTTCTTTACTTTACGGGTGATGATCAAACGGGGGTATTTTTCAGCGGTGATTTTAATATAGGGATAACTTTTATCATCCTTTAACATCACATTATATTTCGGATCGTATTGCTTGATCAGATTGATCTCTAATAATAACGCTTCAATTTCCGAAGAAGTGACAATATATTCAAAATCCTCGATTTCATTAACAAGGGCTTGGGTTTTCGTATCATGAGTTCCTGTAAAATATGAACGAACCCGGTTTCGTAAATTTTTTGCTTTTCCTACATAAATAACCGTTCCCTGGCGGTCTTTCATCATATAACAACCCGGCTGTTCCGGGAGCAAAGACAATTTTTCATCGATGAACTTACTTTTTGTCACATCCATCACTCCACCAACCAGTTCGAAATCTTATACTATTATACTATACCTCATCGTGTCATTCGCAAAAGTTTATTTCAACACCTTTGCTAACAGCAAAAAAAAAAAAAACAGTCCCAAATAAGGACTGCTTTTGAAGTATTATAGATGTTTATTGATGACTTCCATTAGCGCTTCTTTCGGACGGAAGCCGATAACTTTGTCGACAATTTCGCCATCTTTGAAGAGAATCAATGTTGGAATGCTCATCACTCCATATTCAGCTGCTGTAGCCTGGTTCTCATCAACGTCTATTTTTACGATCTGCACTTGATCGCCCATTTCTGCATCGATTTCTTCTAAGACAGGAGCGATCATCCGGCAAGGTCCGCACCATGCTGCCCAAAAGTCTGTTAAAACCAAACCTTCTTTTATATGCTCTTTAAAATCGTTATCCGTAGCGTGAATAATTGCCATGTTCGAAATCCTCCTTTGATACTTTACCCTTCAATTGACAGTATAACACCGATTATTATGAATCGCGAATAAATCGAATCAAAAAAAATTGTATCCAGCTGGTGGATTATTATTCATTCTACCAGCTGGATACATTTTGTCAATCGCTCAAATCCTATAGTATCACACTACACAGTTTTTATGATACAGATGCTTTCAATTTCTTAATTTCTTCGATTAGCAAAGGCACGACTTCAAACAAATCACCGACGATTCCATAGTCCGCGATCTTGAAAATATTCGCTTCCGGATCTTTGTTGATCGCCACGATCACTTTGGAGTTCGACATCCCCGCGACATGCTGGATGGCACCGGATATACCGCAGGCGATATATAAATCAGGGGTTACCACCTTACCGGTTTGCCCGATTTGTAAGGCATAATCGCAATAACCGGCATCACAAGCACCCCGCGATGCACCGACAGCACCACCTAACTCATCGGCCAGTTCTTGTAAAAGTTTAAATCCTTCCGCGCTTTTTACCCCGCGACCTCCCGCCACAACGACTTTTGCTTCCGATAGGTCCACGCCTTCACTCTTTTTCTTGACGACTTCTTTAACAATCGTTCGCAAATCTTTTATTTCTACTTCAAGCCGCTCAACATCCCCCGTGCGGCTTTCATCTTTTTCCAAAGCCGGAATATTATTCGGTCTGACAGTAACCATAAATGTTTCGCTCGTGATAATCTTCTTTTCGAATGCCTTTCCAGAATAGATCGGCCGGGTGTACACAACATTTTCACCCACAACTTCTACAGCGGTTATATCGGAAACTAACCCGGCATCTAATTTCGTCGCGATCCGCGGGGCTAAATCTTTACCTATTGAAGTATGTCCAAGCACGATTCCATCCGGATTTTCTTTTTCGATTACTGCCATAAGTGCCTGGGTAAAACCATCGGGTGTGTAATATTTTAACTTGTCATGTTCAACAATGGTCACACGATCGGCCCCGTGTGTGATCAAATCCCCGGCAAGATTTTCTACTTGTTCACCGAGCAAAACGCCTACGATTTCTCCATCTTGCGCGATTTCCTTCGCTGCAGCTATTGCCTCAAAACTCACATTTCGTAATTTCCCTTCGGCAACTTCACCGACAACAAGAATCTTATCAGCCATACACAATACCCCCTTCGTTCAACCATGAATTTAAATGACTTTCGCTTCTTTATGAAGCAGCTGCACTAATTCTTGTACTTGTTCTTTTAAATCACCTTGCAAAATACGTCCAGCCTCTTTTTCCGGTGGCAGAAAAACTTCAATGCGTTTTGTTTTTGCTTCGACATCTTCTTCATCCAGGTCAAGATCATCAAGCTCTAGTTCATCCAGCGGTTTTTTCTTCGCCTTCATAATCCCCGGTAAGGATGGATAACGTGGCTCATTGAGACCTTGCTGAGCTGTAACCAATAATGGCAAACTCGCCTCAATATGTTCTTCATCACCTTCTGCATCCCGTACCGCAGTTACCTTATCTCCATCGATCGTTAACTTCGTTATCGTTGTAATATAGGGAATATCAAGCAACTCGGCAACACGTGGACCTACCTGACCAGAAGCATTATCGATCGCTAAATTACCGGCAAGTATCAAGTCGAAATCCTGGTCTTTTAGATATTCTGCCAGTACCCGGGCGGTTGTATATTGATCCTGTTCTTCAACGTCTTCTTCAATATTGATCAATACCGCTTTATCGGCTCCCATCGCCAGTGCTTGGCGAAGTTGCTTTTCACTATCTTCATTCCCGACGGTAACGACTGTAACCTCGCCACCATGTTCGTCACGAATTTGGATCGCCTCTTCAACCGCGTATTCATCATAAGGATTGATGATCCACTCAACCCCTTCATCATCAATCCGCCCATCTTGAATTACAATCTTTTCTTCCGTATCAAATGTACTTTTTAATAAAACGAAAATATTCACATGAATCCCCTCCTGACCGTGTTTGTTTCGAGTTTTATTTTCCGGTAAATTTCGGCTTCCGTTTTTCCAGGAATGCCTGTATTCCTTCTTTGGCATCTTCCCTTGAGAAAACTTCACTGAAAAATTCCGCTTCCTTTTCAACCCGTTCGGCAAAACTTGCTGATTCCATTTGATTGATTAAATACAAGACTGCCGATACAGTTGACGGAGACTTTTCAGCAATTTTTCTAGCCAGGTCCATCGTTTTTGTGAATACCTCTTCTTCTACAACAGCTTGATTGGCCAACCCCCATTCAACCGCTTCCACACCGGTGATCGGTTCTGCGGAGAGAATCATCTCCACCGCTTTACTCGGCCCGACCAGACGAGGAAGTCGCTGGGTACCTGCAAATCCGGGAATGATTCCAAGTGATGTTTCCGGTAGACCGAGCTTGGCGGTTTCACTAACGATGCGCATATGACAACTCATGGCAAGCTCTAAACCGCCACCCAGAGCTACTCCATGGATCGAGGCGATCACAGGTTTCGGATACTGTTCAATTTTATCCAGGATGTGCTGGCCTTTGCGGGCGAGAAAGTACGCTTCTTTTTTTGACTGAATGGTTGTAAATTCTTTAATGTCAGCTCCAGCACAGAAAAAGCGACCTTCTCCTCTTAATACAAGGACCCGGACATCGTCATCATTTCGATATTGTTCCAATACTTGATCAAGTTGCTTTAACAGTTCCGAAGACAAGGCGTTTGCCGGTGGCCGATCGATCGTGATCACGGCAATTTTTTCATCAACTTCTGTTTTTAAATGCGCCAAATTTCTCCCTCCCCTTTTGTTCTTGGTTTTTAGTTTGTTCCTTTCAAACCGTATAACAATAGCTGATGGACCTTCGGTGCCAGGCTAACGAGATCATATTTATGATCATTCATCACCCAGGTGGTGGCGGTTTCATCAATGGTCCCGAAAATCATCTGTCGAGCGAGACGGACATCGAGCGTTTTTGGGAACAATCCTTGTTCAATTCCCTCGAGGACGATTTGATCGACGAGTTTCAAATACTCTTTTAATATATTATTGATTTTGAAACGCAAGTCCCGATTCGTTTGTCTGAGTTCCAGTTGTGTCACGACAGCCAGGTGGTGGTCACTCGCCAAGATTTTATAATGATTTTCTATCAGCATGAGTAGTTTTTCTTCCGCTGTTGACTTTTCTTGGATGATTGGCATAACGGATTGGATGAATTGCTCCAATTTTTCTTGGAAGAGGGAAATCAGGATGTCCTCTTTATTTTTGAAATATAAATAAATCGTTCCGTCTGCCACGCCAGCCTGTTTCGCAATTTTAGAGACCTGGCATTGATGATACCCGTTTTCGGCTATGGTGATCACTGCTGCGTCAATAATTTGTTTATACTTCGGTTTTTGTTTTTTCATACTTACACCTTCATTTTTTGTTTCAATTTGCTTTTCCCAAACCTGATTCAAGAGTTTCATAAGTTGGCAAAAGCGCCAATGTATTCACATCGGGCAGGAAAAGCATCATGAATATGAATGAATAATCATTCATATTTTTATTTTAATAAAACAATGAAAAAATGTCAAACATTATCCTTTCAAAAAAATAAAGCCGAAAACGGGCACTTGTTCAAAGGTCTTTTGATTCTTTTTACGATTTTACCTGTTCTTCCGCCATCTTCTTCTTCTCTTCTTCCACTAACTGACGGCGAAGGATTTTTCCAACGGTTGTTTTCGGAAGTTCATCACGAAATTCATAGA
>CALKAK010000041.1 GCA_937983015.1 uncultured Bacillaceae bacterium
GGCGTGGTTCGTTCATGCAGAGTGAAGAGACGAGGTGACATAATGAAAAAAGTCGTTCGTACGAATCCCGGAAAAATCCGCCCTCATAATGAAGATTATGCCGGTGTCGCCAGGAATCGTTCTGGAACATTATTGGCGGTCGTCTGTGACGGTATGGGGGGGCATCAAGCCGGTGAAGTGGCGAGTCGCATGGCCGGTGAACTCATACTACAGGCCTGGAAAGAAACAGAAGGTATCACCGCCAGTGAAGAAGCCGAAAGTTGGCTTAGTACGCGAATTCACGAAATTAATGAGAAGATCTTTACGCAGTCGATGTCACAGGACCATTTGCGAGGCATGGGGACGACGCTCGTTGCAGCGATTTGCACGGAAAGTTTCGCGACCATCGCCTATGTCGGTGACAGCCGCTGTTATATCTTGAATGAATCGGGGTTGCAACAAGTAACCGACGACCATTCTCTCGTAAATGAGCTCGTCAAAATTGGCCAAATAACAAAAGAAGCGGCTGAACACCATCCACAAAAACATGTCCTTTTACGTGCTGTTGGGACAGAACCCGATGTGTTGATCGATATTATCACGGTACCTTTTAAAAAGAATGATTATTTATTACTTTGTTCTGATGGATTGACGAATGAAGTAACGGATGAAGAAATCGAGGAAATCATCGGCTCCCCGGACGATATCGAAGAAAAAGCGACGAAATTGGTCGATCGGGCCAATCAAAATGGCGGTGAGGACAATATCACCCTTGTTTTGATTTACCATGTGACAGAGGAAGAAGCAGGTGAAACATCATGTTAATCGGTAGAAGGATCAATGATCGGTACAAAATCATTGAACGAATTGGCGGAGGCGGCATGGCGAATGTATATCTAGCCAGGGATATTATCCTTGAACGGTATGTAGCCGTCAAGGTGTTACGCCTCGATTACGCTAATGATCCCGAGTTTATCCGCCGTTTTCATCGTGAAGCGATTAACGCAACTAGCCTTGCCCACCCGAATATCGTGAACATCTACGATGTCGGGGAAGAGGATAATATTTATTACCTGGTAATGGAATACGTGAACGGGGAAACATTAAAACAATACATACAAAAAAATGCGCCGATTCCCCTGGAAAAAGTCATTGATATCATGCTTCAAATTGCTTCCGGGATCAGCCACGCCCATCAAAATAATATTATCCACCGGGATATTAAGCCGCAAAATATTCTGATCGATAAAGATGGGAATGTGAAGGTCACAGATTTTGGTATCGCCATCGCCTTAACGTCTACGACGATCACGCACACCAATTCAGTGATCGGTTCGGTTCATTACATATCACCAGAACAGGCACGCGGTGGAGTCGCCACGAAAAAATCGGATATTTATTCATTGGGGATCGTCATGTTCGAAATGTTGACGGGTAGGCTTCCGTTTTCCGGGGATTCGGCTGTTTCGATCGCATTAAAACATTTACAAGACGAAACACCCTCACCGCGCCGATATAATCCGGATATTCCGCAAAGTGTCGCGAATATTGTAATCAAGGCGACGGCTAAAGATCCTTTTTATCGCTATGACGATGTCGAAGCGATGATCGCGGATTTGAAGACATGTCTCGATCCGGAGCGGTTGAATGAAGAACCGGTGGTATTTCCTGTCGACGAAGAGGAAACAAAAGTCATTCCTGTCATACATAATGAAGAGCAAAAATTAGCGGAAGACATGACTCAGGAAGAGGCGACGACGAGTATAACAAAATCCACACCACCTTTGGAAAACGAGGAAAAACCGGCAAAGAAAAAGAAGAAGCTGCCATGGATTATCGGCGGTATCGTCACATTTTTCGTGCTTGCAGGTCTATTTCTCATTTTTGTTATACCCGGTTTGCTCGGCCCGAAAGATGTGATCGTCCCGGATGTGACGGGGATGGAAATCGAAGAGGCAATCGAAATGTTACAAGAAGCGGGTCTTACGATCGGAGAACAGATGCTTTTGAATGATGATGAAATCCCCGAAAACCATGTCATCCAGACCGATCCGAAGGCCGGGAAAACGGTAAAAGAAGGAGCAGAAGTGAATATTTATGTGAGTCTTGGACGGGAAAAACTTGAGTTTCTCAATTATACGGGACGTAAAATCGACGAAGTTCTACGTCTACTTAAGGATCTTGGCTTCAAAGACATCAAGCTCGAAGAAGTGTTTGCCGAAGAGGAACCAGGAACGATCCTTGAACAGGATCCTGAACCTGGTACGGAAGTGATTCCGGTAGAGACCGTAATCACATTCACTATCAGCAAAGGGGAAGAAACGTTCACCCTCGATGATTTAACCAATTACAGCAGGGAAGCTCTCGAGGGCTATGCCAAACGGATGGGCATTAAAATTGTAACCGATGGAAAATATCACGATACCGTAACGGAAGGGAATGTCATCAGTCAGGAAACACCACCGGGAACGCAATTGAAGAAAGGAGACACGGTTAAAGTCATCATCTCCAAGGGACCTGAACCTTTGCCGCCGCGTCCGATGCAAATTGTCATGAAAGTTCCTTTTGATGCGGAGCAGGCCGAAGATGGTAAGCAAATCGTCCATATTTATATCGATGATGTCAACCACACTTATGACGAACCGTATCAAACACTGGAAATCACGCAAGATACCAATGTTCAGTTTGAAGTATTAATTCCACCGGATGGCAGTGCCCGTTATAAAATCACGATTGACGGACAGGTTTTCTTTGAAGAAGTAGTCCCGTATTCATAATAGCTAAGAATCCCCCATTTTCACGAGCAAACAGACCGGCTGCCATAACAGCGGATTCCTGTTAAAAAATGGGGGTTTTTTGTAGGTAAAATACTTAAAACTCCGGTGCATGATTAAGAAGATTTGTATAAAATAATAGTTAGAATAAGTTTTCACTATCAGGGAATATTGAAATAACCGGAAAATATTTAAGGAGTGAAGTGATGCCGGAAGGAAGAATCATGAAAGCCTTGAGTGGTTTTTATTATGTGAAAAGCGGTGAAAAGATCTATCAATGTCGTGGCCGAGGCGTGTTTCGGAAAAGAAATATCACACCACTCGTAGGCGATCTCGTCACGTTTCAAATTGAAGGTGAGGATGAGGGGTATATTCTCGAAATTAAAGATAGGAAAAATGCACTCATACGCCCTCCAATCGCTAATATTGACCAAGCGTTTGTTACTTTTTCTGCAACCGATCCCGATCTTAATGTTACTTTGCTCGATCGTTTTCTCGTGATGATTGAAGCGAAACGAATAACACCGATCATCGTTGTGACGAAAGTGGATTTATTGACCGATGCCGAAATCGCGAGTCTCCAGGAAATTTTAACTTACTATCGGAAGATCGGCTACCAGGTGGTCACAACTTGTAAGGATGACCGTGACAGTCTACAAGAACTAATCGATCTGATCAAGGATAAAATCTCTGTCTTTGCCGGTCAATCCGGCGTTGGTAAATCGACTTTATTAAATCGATTGCGTCCGGATTTAAATCTTGAAACGAGAGAAATTTCCCGTCATTTAGGTCGCGGTCGCCACACAACCCGACATGTGGAACTTCTTGAGATCGGTGAAGGCCTGGTTGCGGATACACCGGGATTTAGCAGTCTGGAATTTACAGATATAGAACCGGAAGATTTGACGCGATTTTTTCCGGAAATGCTCGCTAGGTACCGGGATTGTAAATTCCGTGGCTGCCTTCATGTTAATGAACCGGATTGTGCCGTGAAAGATGCGGTAAATACTGGTGATATTCCTTCCTGTCGTTACGAGAATTACCGTACATTTTTAAGTGAAATACAAGATAGAAAGTTGAGGTTATACTGATGGTTAAGATTGCACCTAGTATTTTGGCAGCAGATTTTTCTATATTAGCCAAGGAAGTAACGGATGTGGAACAAGGTGGAGCGGATTACATTCATATCGATGTGATGGATGGGTGTTTTGTCCCCAATATCAGTTTTGGTCCGGTCGTTATTGAGGCGATTCGCCCATTGACCAGTCTCCCCTTCGATGTTCACTTGATGATCGAGGAGCCAGGACGGTACATTACCGACTTTGTCAACGTCGGTAGTGACCTTATTTCCGTTCACGTTGAAGCCTGTCGACACTTACATAGGACAATTTATCAGATAAAGGAACACGGTGTGAAAGCCGGAGTTGTTTTGAATCCAGCCACACCGGTGGAGATGGTACGGGAGATTCTTCCTGATATTGATCTTGTCTTATTGATGACGGTCAATCCCGGATTTGGTGGGCAGGATTTTATTCCGGCGGTATTGAATAAAATTGAACAAATCTCCCATTATAAAGAGGAACACGGGTTAAATTTTGAGATCGAAGTGGATGGCGGTATTAATCGAGAAACAGCCCGGCTATGTGTTGAAAAGGGTGCGAATGTTTTAGTTGCCGGTTCGGCGATTTTCAAAGAAAGCGATCGGAAAAAGGCGATCCAGATCTTGAGGGGCGAATAAACTTGTCAAGGATTGTGAATATTTTAGCAGGTGGCCCGAAAAATCATTTACCGGATTTATCACTGTATCGGGAACGAATGGAGGAGGAGTTTTGGATCGGCGTCGACCGCGGCGTTCAATATTTATTCGCGGCAGGGATTACGCCGGATCTGGCGCTCGGAGATTTTGATTCCATCCCACAAGAGATAGCAAAAATACTGGACCGGGCCCCGTTTCCGGTCCGGAAATTCCCCGCGGAAAAGGATCAAACCGATATGGAACTGGCTCTTGAAGCAGCGCTAGAATATAAACCGGATGAGATCAGAATCTTCGGAGCCACGGGAGGCCGGCTTGATCACCTGCTGGCAAATATCCAATTGTTGAGTTCTCCCCGATTTATAGAGAAAGTGAGACATTTACGCTTGATCGATAAAAGCAATATTTTAGAAGTAAAAAAACCGGGTACTTACACACTGGAAAAAGATACGAAATTCTCCTTCGTCTCTTTTATCCCACTGACGCCGGTCATAGAAAATTTAACTTTACAAGGTTTTAAATACCCACTTGAAAATGCCACGATCCCCTTCGGTTCAACCTTATGTATCAGCAATGAATTAATTGCCGACTCCGGTACTTTTTTATTCTCGGCGGGCATATTATTAGTGATAAGGAGTAAGGATAGCTGAAGCGTGTCTATTTCCATACAGAAGAGATTCGGGGAATTGCTTTTGAATAGTCTAGATAAGGAGAAGTTTGGCTAATGAACCGAGGAGGGATTGCTGGATGAAATTTTATACGATAAAACTACCGCGATTTCTTGGTGGCTTTATTCGGATCATACTTTCGGCTTTTAAAAAGAATTGACAACATGGACTCGTCACCAACGATCTCCCTCGGTTGGGCAGGATCCGGGGGATTTTATCTTTTTTCACCATATGATAAATGCTTAAAAAAACGAAAAAAGAGGCATCTTTCCCCGAAGGATAGTGCCTCTTATTTATTATACACGAGTAACTTTACCAGATTTTAATGCCCGGGCAGATACCCAAACTTTTTTCGGTTTTCCGTCCACTAAAATGCGAACTTTTTGCAGGTTGGCACCCCATTTTCTCCGTGTAGCGTTCATCGCATGGGAGCGTCGGTTGCCGAAGGATGCCTTTTTACCGGTAATTACACATTTTTTTGCCATTCTGATCCCTCCTCATTCTATCAATCGTACAAAAAACGAACAAATTTACTAAATTAGCTTACCATACAATATTATAATATGCAATAATGGATATTTTTTCGTCATTATGAATATCTTATCAAGAATAAAAAAATTGGACCAAACCCGATTTTCATAAATCTCGGAAAGCTAACCGACGATGGGTACCCCGAAAATTTTTGTGAAATTTTTAACGAATAGATAATTTTTTCAAGTTAATTCTTGACAAAACAAGTTATGTTCGTATTAATAATGTAAGCGAACCTTTTAAATTTTATTTCCTTATAGTAAAATAAACGTAGTTTGTCTCACTACCGTAAAGGGGGAACTGTTGATGTCCATTGAACTCAAGACGAAATACGGACATATTGAAGTATCCAACGATACCATCGCCCAGATTTGCGGTGGAGCGGCCGTTGATGTATATGGAATTGTTGGTATGGCTTCGAGAAAACAAATTCGTGATGGAATTAGTGAAATACTAGGCAGAGAAAATTTTTCAAAAGGTGTCGTTGTCCGTCAAGAGAACGATGAAATTCATATCGATTTATACATCATCGTTGGTTATGGAACTAAAATTTCTGAAGTGGCACATAATGTACAAACCAAAGTGAAATACGTACTAGAAAAGACCCTAGGAATTGTGGCGGATTCGGTTAACATTATCGTGCAAGGAGTCCGGGTAATCAACCCGTAAGTTAGGAGGAAAAATTGTGGCAACAACGGTTATCGATGGGAAACTCTTTGCGAGAATGATTCAACAAGGAGCGAACCATTTAGCTGCGAATGCAAAGTACGTTGATTCCCTGAATGTATTCCCGGTACCTGATGGGGATACGGGAACGAATATGAATTTGTCGATGTCTTCCGGAGCGAAGGAAGTTCGCCAAAACTTCAGCGAACACGTGGGCGAATTAGGCAAAGCCTTCTCCAAAGGTTTACTCATGGGAGCGCGAGGAAACTCCGGAGTTATTTTATCTCAGCTCTTTCGTGGCTTCGGAAAGGCCATTGAAAATAAAGAAACATTGAATGCTCAAGATCTGGCGGCAGCTTTTCAAGCCGGTGTAGAAACGGCTTATAAAGCGGTGATGAAACCGGTAGAAGGAACGATTCTAACGGTTGCCAGAGAGTCTGCACAGAAAGCGGTGGAGACCGCGGCAAAAACGGATGATATCATCACGGTTATGGAAGAGACGGTCAAAGAAGCAAAAGCCTCATTGGAACGCACACCCGACTTACTTCCGGTGTTAAAAGAAGTCGGTGTTGTTGATAGTGGCGGTCAAGGACTCGTGTTCGTACTGGAAGGTTTTCTTGCCGAATTAAAGGGCATCCAGTTGACGGAAATCCCGGAAAAAGAAGTGTCGATGGAACAGCTCGTGAAACAGGAACATCATAAAAGTGTGCAAAGTTATTTGAGCACGGAAGATATCGAATTCGGCTATTGTACCGAATTCATGGTTAAACTCGATCACGAAAAATTAGGGAAACCATTTTCAGAGGAAAAATTCCGCAATGATATCAGTCGTTTCGGTGATTCTTTACTCGTAATTTCCGATGATGAGATCGTCAAGGTACATATTCATACGGAACGTCCGGGTGATGTCCTGAATTTCGGCCAACAATTCGGGGAATTGATCAATTTAAAAATCGAAAATATGCGCCAACAACATACCGCTATTCTCGAGGCAGATCAACAGCCTGCTTCCGAATCGGTCCGTATCCAGGCTCCAGCTAAAGAAAAGGAATACGGTTTCGTCACGGTTTCCATGGGAAGCGGTATTAAAAAATTATTTACAAGCATCGGAGTCGACCAGGTCATCGAAGGCGGCCAGACGATGAATCCGAGCACCGAAGACATCGTTAAAGCCATCGAAGAAGTTAATGCTCGCAAGATCTTCGTGCTACCCAATAATAAGAATATCATTCTCGCCGCGGAACAGGCACGGGATATGACGGAAAAAGAAGTCATCGTCATCCCGACAAAGTCGGTGCCGCAAGGAATTAGCGCCATTCTCGCTTTCAATCCGAGTGCGGATATCGAAACAAACACGGAAGCAATGATCGAAGCTTTGGAACATGTGAAATCCGGTCAAGTAACGTTTGCGGTTCGCGATACAAAAATCGATGGGCTTACGATCAAAAAAGATGATTTCATTGGTATTTTGGATGGCGATATCATTACCGCCCATCCCGATCTACTTGAAGCGAGCAAAGAGCTCATCCGTCACATGCTCGATGAGGATAGCGAAATTTTAACGGTCATCGTCGGTGAAAATGTGGAACAGGATGTTGTCGATACAATCGAAACGTTTGTCGAGGAACAGTTCCCTGATGTGGAAATCGAAATTCATGAGGGCAATCAACCGCTCTATCCATTCATTTTGGCAGTTGAATAAGATCGATGATCCAGGAAAAGAAGGGAAATCCCTTCTTTTTTCTTTTGGGTTTGTCATCCACACCGTTTCGTATCTTAAAATTCCCGGATGAATAAGATATAATAAAAGCAATTGCACCGTGGAAAAGTTTGCTAGAGTTCTAATATAGTTGGAAAGGGAGAACCAGGGATGAAGTTCCGGAGTGTATTCGATATTATCGGTCCGGTCATGATCGGCCCATCCAGCTCTCATACGGCGGGAGCGGCACGAATCGGAAAAGTTGCCCGGAGTTTACTCGGGAGAGAACCGGAATGGGCAGAGGTTCATCTATACGGGTCCTTTGCCGAAACCTATCGCGGTCATGGTACAGATGTTGCGATTGTCGGCGGGCTGCTCGGTTTCGACACCCACGATGAACGAATAATCTCATCTTTACGGTTGGCAAAAGAGGCAGGGATGGACGTCCGGTTCATCGTAGAAAAAGAAATTCCGGACCATCCGAATACGGCGAAGATCATCGCCGGATCTAAAGACGAACAGGTGGAGATCGTCGGTGTATCGATCGGTGGCGGAAAAATAGAGGTGACGGAAATCAATGGTTTCCGGCTGAAATTGACCGGACAACATCCTGCGATCGTCGTTTTGAATAATGACCGATTTGGATGCATCGCCAATGTAGCGGGGGTTCTGGCTGAACATGAAATTAACATCGGTCATATGGAAGTATCCCGTAAGGAAAAGGGGAAAACCGCATTGATGGTTTTGGAAACGGATGAAAACGTTTCCGAAGAAATTCTCCAGGAAATCGCCGGCTTGCCAGATATTTTACATGTGGCGAGAATCGTGGATTAACCGCTGGATACGTCATGGGTTTGCACTTTATTTTGTCATGATTTTCATAATTTGATAGATTAAGAAAGGGGAATGGCCATGTTATTCCGGACCGTGAAAGAATTAGTGGAATTGGCAGAAAAGGAAAATAAAAAAATCAGCGAGATCATGATCGAACGGGAAATGCTCGTGATGAATAAAAGTCGTGAAGAGGTCATCGCGCAGATGGATAAGAACTTACAAGTAATGGAAGAAGCGGTCGCAAAGGGACTCAAAGGGGTAACCTCTGTCACCGGTTTGACCGGTGGCGATGCGGTACGACTCCAGGAATACATTGCAAAAGGCGATACCCTGTCCGGAACTTTACTGTTAGATGCGGTTAGCAAAGCGATGGCCACAAATGAAGTGAATGCGGCCATGGGGAGGATTTGTGCGACACCTACAGCGGGTAGTGCCGGTGTTGTGCCCGGGACGCTTTTCGCTGTGAAAAATAAATTGAATCCGACACGGATGCAGATGATCGAATATCTATTTACCGCTGGCGCCTTCGGATACGTAATCGCCAACAACGCCTTTATCGCTGGAGCTACCGGTGGTTGTCAGGCAGAGATCGGCTCGGCAAGCGGTATGGCGGCAGCGGCCCTCGTCGAGTTGTGTGGAGGTACGCCGCGTCAGTCGGCACACGCGATGGCGATCACGCTAAAAAACATGCTCGGCCTCGTCTGTGACCCTGTGGCTGGCCTTGTAGAAGTTCCCTGTGTTAAGCGGAATGCGATGGGGGCGGCCAATGCTTTACTAGGTGCCGATATGGCTCTTGCCGGAATCGAAAGCCGCATCCCCTGTGATGAAGTGATCGAAGCCATGTACCGAGTCGGTCAGATGATGCCAACGGCTTTAAAAGAAACGGCACAAGGAGGGTTGGCCGCAACACCGACTGGAAGAAGACTGGCAAGGGAGATCTTTGGCGAAGGATGATCGATGTGCAAGCTGAACTAGAACAACCGGTAACGAATATCCGCGGAATCGGCGAAGAAACAGCGAAAACACTCGCGGAGTTGAATATTTTCACCATTCGAGACCTGCTGTTCTATTTTCCTTTCCGGTTTGAGGATTTTCGTCTCCGGGACCTCAATGAGGCCCAACATGGAGAAAAGGTGACGGTTCAAGGCGTTGTCGTCAGTGAACCGTCCCTTAGCTATTATGGCAGGAAAAAATCCCGGCTTACGGTGCGGGTGCAGGTAGACCGTTATGTCGTTCTCGCGGTGTTTTTTAACCGATCTTATTTAAAAAACAAATTGGCATTTAATACAAAAATAACGATCAGTGGTAAATGGAATCGCTACCGCCAGCAGATCGTCGTGAGTGATGTCCGCTTTTCGGGCCAGGAGGTTTCGGGTGAATTTGCACCGGTTTATTCGGTGAAAGAAGGAATTACGGTCAAACAATTACGACGCTGGATCCGGCTTGCTTTTGAACAATACGGCCATCTTATCCCGGAAAGTCTGCCGCAAGAAATTCGGACGAGTTACAAACTGTATTCGCTCAAAAATGCGATCCGGGCGATCCATTTTCCCAGGAACGCTCTCGATATCAAGCAAGCGCGGCGCCGCCTCGTCTACGAAGAATTTTTACAATTTCAATTAAAAATGCAAGCTTTACGAAAATTTTCCCGGGAAAATGCATCCGGTGTGGCAATTCGATACGACACAGAAAGATTGCGGGTCTTTATCAAGAACCTGCCCTTTCCTTTGACTAAGGCGCAAAAACGTGTTTTGAAAGAAATTCTCAACGACTTGAAATCACCGTACCGGATGAATCGGCTCCTGCAAGGTGATGTCGGATCCGGAAAGACCGTTGTCGCTGCGATCAGTCTTTATGCCGCCGTCACCGCTGGATTTCAAGGGGCGTTCATGGTGCCGACAGAAATTCTCGCCGAACAGCACCATGCATCGTTGAAAAATATGTTTTCGTCGTTTCCCGTTCGCATCGCTTGCCTAACGAGTTCGGTCAAAGGGGGGCAAAGACGGGAAATTCTTGCAGGACTTCAAGATGGCACGGTTGACATCGTTGTTGGTACGCACGCATTGATTCAGGATGAGGTTCATTTTGCCAATTTGGGCCTTGTCATCACCGATGAACAGCACCGGTTCGGCGTCGAACAACGGCGCGCGCTTCGGGAAAAAGGCGTGAATCCGAACGCGCTTTTTATGACCGCGACACCGATCCCGCGGACGTTGGCGATCACCGCTTTCGGTGAGATGGATGTATCGACGATCGATGAATTGCCGGCTGGGCGCAAACCGATAAAAACGATCTGGACGAAACCGCATAGCCTTGGCCAAGTTTTGAATTTCATGGAAAAAGAATTGCGAAAAGGACGGCAGGCATATGTCATCTGTCCGTTAATTGAAGAATCGGACAAGCTCGATGTGCAAAATGCTATCGATGTATATGAAAGTCTCGTCGATTATTTCGCAGGAAGATTTCATGTCGGTTTGATGCATGGCAGACTCAACGCCGAAGAAAAGGAATCGGTGATGCGCCGTTTTGCCGCTAATGAAATACAGGTCCTTGTCGCTACGACGGTCGTTGAGGTTGGGGTCAACGTGCCGAATGCCACGGTTATGGTGATTTATGATGCCGAACGATTCGGGCTCGCCCAGTTACACCAATTGCGCGGCCGGGTTGGGAGAGGTGAACATCAGTCGTACTGTATTCTGCTTGCGGACCCGAAGTCCGATGTTGGAAGGGAACGCATGAAAATTATGACGGAGACGACGGATGGTTTTGTATTGAGCGAAAAGGACCTCGAACTGCGCGGTCCGGGCGATTTCTTTGGGACGAAGCAGAGCGGTCTACCGGAATTTAAAATCGCGGACATGGTCCATGATTACCGTGCCCTGGAAACGGCCCGCAAGGATGCGGTTTACTTAATCAACTCACAAAAATTTTGGCACGATCCTGAATATCAAGTGTTGCGGGACCAGTTGCTAGCATCGGGAGTTATGGATGGGGAAAAATTCGATTAGTCCCTTTGCAACCCAACTCGAATTTTCGCCACCGGATAAAACTGATCATTCTGAAAGTCGGATTTACCCTTGCAATATTTTGGTAGCTTATTTATACTACTATTAGTACCTAGTAATAAAAAAGAGTAGTGATATAGATGAGACCGAAGAAAAAAGAACGACAACGCCTTTTGCAAGAGACGATTCGCGAAGATCCTTTTATCACGGATGAAGAATTGGCAGAAAAATTTTCTGTGAGCATCCAGACGATCCGTCTTGATCGACTCGAACTGGGGATTCCCGAATTACGGGAACGGATTAAAAATGTGGCGCAAAGAAACTTTTCGGAAACGGTACGAGCCTTGCCGATAGAGGAAGTGATCGGGGAGATCATCGATATTGAACTCGATGACCACGCGATCTCAATTTTGGATATCAAGAAAGATCATGTATTCCGGCGGAATAAAATCGCCCGGGGTCACCATTTATTCGCCCAGGCCAATTCCCTTGCGGTGGCCGTTATCAATGATGAACTCGCTCTGACGGCGCGGGCGGAAGTTCGTTTCATCCGGCAAGTTAAGATGGGCGAGCGGGTCGTCGCCAAAGCGAAAGTGGTGGAAAAAGAGAATGAAAGGGGACGGTCCATCGTCGAAGTGGAAAGCTTTGTTAATCAGGAGTTAGTCTTTAAAGGACAGTTCGAGATGTATCGTTCAACAAGGAGAGAAAAAGATGGCACGGATAAAACTCGCGATTGATGCAATGGGTGGCGATCATGCACCGGAAGTGGTTGTAAAAGGTGCGGAAGCGGCCATCCAAAAATTTTCCGATTTAGAACTTGTTCTTGTTGGTAAAGAAAAAGCGATTCGGGAATACTTGCAATATGAAGAACGGATCACCATTCTGCATGCGGATGAAGTCATCACCAGCGAGGATGAGCCGGTGCGCGCGGTACGCAGGAAAAAAGGAGCATCGATGGTAGTGGCGGCAAACGAAGTAAAAGAAGGCCGGGCTGATGCGATCATTTCCGCGGGGAATACCGGTGCCCTGGTCGCAACCGGGTTATTCGTCATCGGCAGGATTCCCGGAATCGCCCGCCCCGCTTTAGCGCCGACGATTCCAACGGTAGATGGAAAAGGATTTTTACTCCTTGATGTCGGTGCCAATAGCGATGCCAAACCAGAGCATCTTCTGCACAACGCCTATATGGGTGCAATTTACAGCGAAAAGGTACGGGGAATTACCCGTCCCAGGGTCGGCCTGTTGAATATCGGTACCGAAGAAGAAAAAGGCAATCTTCTCACGAAAAAGGCGTATGAGTTGTTAAAAGATTCCGATCTCAATTTTATCGGTAATGTGGAAGCTCGTGATTTACTTGAGGGGGTTGCGGATGTCGTTGTCACCGATGGCTTTACCGGCAATATGGTATTGAAAACGATGGAAGGAACCGCCGCATCTGTCATGCGAATGATGAAAACCGCCTTAACTGCTTCTTTGAAAGCGAAAGTCGGTGCGGCGTTGATTTTACCGCAACTTAAAGGCATCAAAAAGATGATGGATTATACCGAACATGGTGGGGCTTTACTGGCCGGCATTAAACGTCCCGTGATTAAAGCACACGGTTCTTCGGATGCCAAGGCGATCGTAAATGCGATCCGTCAGGCGCGAGATATGGTGAAAAATGAAGTAACCGAAATCATTCAAGAACAAGTTGCTGCTTTAGAAGCAGGTACCCAGGAAGAATAGGGGGCGGTCAAACAAATGGGGAAAATTGCATTTTTATTCCCTGGCCAAGGTTCCCAGACGGTTGGCATGGGAAAAGAGCTGGCAGAAAAGTATGAAAAGGTTAAGGAGATTTTTTCCCGGGCGGATTCCGTGCTCGGTCGTTCGCTTTCCACCTTGATTTTCAACGGACCCCAGGAAGAATTATCTTGGACTGTGAATACTCAACCGGCATTAGTAACAACATCGATCGCTATACTGGAGCGATTCGATGATTTCGGGATCGAACCGGATTATGTTGCCGGCCATAGTCTCGGGGAGTACAGCGCCCTCGTTGCCGCAGGGGTTCTACCTTTTGAAGATGCCGTCCGGATCGTCGAAAAACGGGGTCGATTCATGGAAGCCGCCTATCCACAAGGAAAAGGAGCGATGGCTGCCGTATTAGGACTGGATCGCGAAGTTCTTGCACATATTTGCCAAACCATAACCGCTACCGGGGAGCATGTCCAGCTTGCCAATTTAAACTGTCCCGGGCAAATCGTCATCTCCGGAACGAAAAGCGGTGTCAAACAGGCTGGGGAACTGGCACGGCAAGCAGGCGCACGTCGCGTGATTCCGCTTAATGTGAGTGGTCCCTTCCATTCCGAGTTCATGAAACCGGCAGCGGAAGAGCTGCGAACATTGCTTAGTGATGTGGAGTTTCACGATGCCCGGCCCCCCGTGGTCGCCAACGTAACAGCAGCACCGGTCACTGATAGAAACGAGATCAAAAAATTGCTGATCAAACAATTATATTCACCAGTCCTCTGGGAAGATTCGATACGTACGATGATTGCCAACGGTGTCGATACTTTCATTGAAATCGGACCGGGAAGTGTCTTGAGCGGGCTCGTGCGGAAGATCGATCGTTCCGTGCGGACCTTCTCGGTTCATGATGAAGAGACGCTAGAAAAAGCGGTGACGCAATTAAAGGGGGATGAAGGATGAACTTGACGGGAAAAGTTGCCCTCGTAACCGGGGCCTCCCGGGGGATCGGTCGCGCTATCGCGCTGGATTTGGCGCGCAAAGGGGCGGATGTGGTCATAAACTACGCTGGCAATGCTGCGCTTGCCGAAGAAGTGGTCGGCATGATCCAGGAAAAGGACCGGAAAAGCATGGCCATCCAGGCCGATGTGGCCAATCGGGAACAAGTGGAAGCGATGATTGCGACTACCATTAAAGAATTCGGTGCCCTGCATATTTTAGTAAACAATGCCGGGATCACCCGGGACCAACTCATATTACGAATGAAAGAAGAAGACTGGGATCGGGTGCTCGATACGAATTTAAAAGGGGCTTTCCATACGATCAAAGCGGTCACCAGGCAGATGATGAAACAGCGGGAAGGCCGGATCATTAATATTTCCTCCGTTGTCGGTGTGGCGGGAAATGCCGGTCAGATCAACTATAGCGCATCCAAAGCCGGCCTAATCGGCCTGACGAAAACGGCGGCCCGGGAACTAGCGGCAAGAAACATCACCGTTAATGCGGTCGCTCCGGGTTATATTGAAAGTGATATGACCGATCAGCTTTCGGATGAGATCAAAAACGAATTATTTAAACAAATTCCACTGGGACGCCTCGGTAAACCTGAGGATGTCAGTGCCCTTGTAACGTTTCTTGCATCGGACGCTGCAAGTTACATTACCGGTCAAGTCTTCCATGTCAATGGAGGCATGTATATGTAAGAAAATAGTCATAAAATTTGCCCAAACCTTGAACGGGTGGGCGATTCCTCTATAATAACTTGAAATAACTTGAGGGGAGGTGATAAAAAATGGCGGAAGATATTTTTGCAAAAGTGAAAGATATCATCGTTGACCGTCTTGGGGTCGATGAGGAAAAAGTAACTCTAGAAGCAACATTCAGAGATGACCTGGATGCCGATTCCCTCGATGTGGTCGAACTCGTCATGGAATTGGAAGATGAATTCGGTCTGCAATTTCCCGATGAGGATGCAGAAAAAATCCAAACTGTCGGAGATGCAGTGGAATACATAAAAAGCAAATTAAATGAATGATCGTTAATCGGCTTTTGTCATGACCTGTATTTTTTGCTACACTTCACTTATACTGTTGAGATAAGTGAAGTGTTTTTTTCTTCATGAAAAACCTATACGTAAGATTGATTTTCGTTTAAACTGAATGGTATAAGAGGTGTGATGGATGGATAAAAATCATCTCAACAATAATCTACACGAAGAAGATCAAGTATTTTACGGTTTTCAGGAAAAAATTGGCCTGAAATTTTCTAATATAAACCTGTTGAAACAAGCTTTCACCCATTCATCTTACGTTAACGAGCAGCGGGAAAGCGGAGAAGAGGATAACGAGCGACTCGAATTCCTCGGTGATGCTGTACTGGAGTTGGCCGTCTCTCATTATTTATTTCAAACCTATCCGGATATGGAAGAGGGCGAGATGACGAAATTGCGTGCGGCGATCGTCTGCGAACCTTCCCTTGTATCTTTCGCGGAAGAACTAGGATTCGGCCGGTTAATGCGTCTTGGTAAAGGGGAAGAATTAACCGGAGGGAGAAAACGTCCGGCGTTACTCGCGGATGCATTCGAGGCATTCATCGGCGCGATTTATCTTGATCTAGGACTCGAACAAGTATTTTCCTTTTTACAGCAATATGTGTTCCCGAAAGTGAAAGCCGGGGCTTTTACCGCTTTGATGGATTACAAAAGCCAATTGCAGGAATATGTACAGCACGAAGGTTTGGGGAAAGTCGAGTATGAAATTATCGCCGAACGGGGCCCGGCTCATGAAAAAGAATTCTTCGCGGAAGTTCGCTTGAATGGGAAAACGTATGGCCAGGGCTCAGGAAAATCGAAAAAAGAAGCAGAACAACAAGCAGCCCACATGGCACTGAAGAAATTAATGGGTAATAGGAACATGGTTTAGGGGGAACAAGATGTTTCTCAAACGATTAGAAATTTACGGATTTAAATCTTTCGCCGATCGGGTAACGATTGAATTCGACCGGGGGTTCACCGCTGTCGTCGGTCCAAATGGTAGCGGTAAAAGCAATATTACTGATGCGATCCGCTGGGTTTTAGGTGAACAGTCTGCTAAAACCTTACGTGGTGGAAAAATGGAAGATATCATTTTCGCGGGAAGTGACACCCGTAAGCCATTGAATTTTGCCGAAGTGACTTTAACGCTTGATAATAGCGATCATTTTTTACCCCTTGATTATGAAGAAATTTCCGTGACACGACGGGTTTATCGTTCTGGCGAAAGCGAATTTTTTATCAATAAACAATCATGCCGACTAAAGGATATCGTCGATTTATTTATGGACTCCGGTCTGGGAAAAGATGGTTTTTCCATCATCAGTCAAGGACGGGTCGATGAGATTTTAAACAGTAAACCGGAAGAACGGCGCGCCATTTTCGAAGAGGCGGCCGGTGTATTGAAATATAAAAAACGAAAAATAAAGGCGGAAGCCAATCTTGAGGAAACCGAAGAAAACTTAAACCGGGTGCGCGATATTCTCCATGAACTTGAGCAACAACTGGATCCGCTAAAAAAACAGGCCGCCACCGCCCGTGAATATATGGCGAAGAAAGAAGAACTGGAAAAATATGCGGTTGGCTTGATTGTTTATGAGATAGAAGATTTGCACGCCCGTTGGGAAGAAGCCCGTCAAAAAGTTGAACGATTAAGAGATCAAGAACTAGAACTGGCGACTGAAAAAGCAAAAGTTGAGGCAAGTTTGGCGCAAATCCGGGAAGAAATGGCCAGTCTCGATGATCAGGTGGACAAGCTCCAGACACAATTACTCGGTATGACCGAAGCTTTAGAGAAAAATGAGGGAAAAAAAGAGGTTTTACAAGAACGAAAGAAAAATACACTTGCGCAAATCGAATCTTTACAGCAATTAATCGCTGACGAAAAACGTCTTTATGAGGAGTTAGCACAAAAGAAAACCGAAGCCGCTCGCGAACACGAACGCCTCGCTGCAAAACTTGAGGCGGAACGGAAGAAACTGGCGGAAAAAGAAGAGGAACTCGCTACGTATTCAGAAAACATCCAGGAGCGGATCGAATCGTTGAAAGCCGACTATATTGAATTCATGAATAAACTCGCCACGGCAAAAAATGAAAGCGAGCACCTGGGGCGGCAATTAGAACGCCTCAAGAACATCCGCAAGGAGAAAAAACAGTCTGCAAAAACATTGGCGGAAGAACACGCAAGCGTTGTTTCGGCCAAAAATAAAGTCGCAAAAGAGTTACAGACGATCAAAGAACAACTCGAACGATTATTGAAAGAGATCGAGCATCAGGAAAAAGAACTTTCCGATTTAAAACGCGAATACGAAACGGATGAAAAAGCATATCACCGCACCGTGCAAACGGAGCAGCAACTTCAATCCCGAATTGATTTGCTTGAAGAAATGACCGAAGATTATTCCGGTTTTTATCAAGGGGTTAAAGTCATTTTAAAAAATCGGAAGCGACTTTCCGGGATTGAGGGAGCGGTTGCTGAACTCATTCGTGTCGATCGAACTTATGAGAAAGCACTGGAAATCGCTCTGGGGGCCAGCTTGCAACATATCGTCGTAAAAACGGAAGCGGACGCCCGGAATGCCATTCAATTTTTAAAACAAACCCGCGCCGGGCGAGCGACATTCTTGCCTCTTGAAACAATGCGCGGAAAAAAGATTCCGCATACGGTATTACAACTGGTCACAAACCATGCATCCTATGTGGGCCTGGCGAGCGACCTTGTGGAACACGATCCGAAATATTCGAATATCATACATCACCTCTTAGGAAATGTGCTCATCAGTAAAACGCTCGCCGGTGCAAACGAAATGGCACGTATGCTCAACCACCGCTATCGCATCGTCACCCTCGATGGGGATGTTGTCAACCCGGGGGGAGCGATGACCGGTGGAGCTACGAAGAACGATTCCGGCTCTCTTTTAGCGCGGAAAAATGAACTGGAACGTTTGAAAAAGGAACTACATAGAACACGAGAATATAAGGAAAAACAGAAACAGAAACTCCGGGAAAAAAATGCGACCATCACACTAGCAACGAAAAAAATATTCGCGCTCCATGAACAGAAAGAAAAATACAATGAGCAGTTACAAGGATTGAAAGAACGTCTGCAAAGTATTTCCTGGCAGGAACAGACTATTAAAGAAAAACTGGATGCCTCGGTCCGCGAGGAAGCTACTTTCACCGAAGAAATTAGGACCTTACGAAACAAACAGGCGGAAAATGCCAACATTAAAAAGGAATTAGAGGAAAAAATCGCTAAAGTCGAAGAAGAAATCGCCACCTTAACAGAAAAGCTCCAAAAACATCAAACGGTTAAAGAAAATATTAAAGCCGATATCCAATCACTAAGAATCGCGATAGCGAAAACCGAAGAACAGTTCCGTCATGCCCGAACAGAACTGGAACAGATCACAAACCAATATCGTGAACTGGAACGAGCAATTTCCGAGAATGAATCCCGTATGCGAAGTTATGAAAAGATCCTACGCGATGCAGAAATCGAAGAACAAGAAATGCACACCTTAAGCGATAAACAAACCGCACAAAAAGAAGCGATCGTACAAGAAATTGCCCATCGTCGCAAAGAAAGAATGGCCCTTCAGCTAAAGCAAGAAGACATGGAACGGGAAGGGAAAGAACTGGAGCGTCAACATAAAGAGATTGTCGACCAATTGAAAAAAGCGGAAGTCCAGATGAACCGCCTCGATGTCGAACTGGAGAATCGTCTGCAAACATTGTATGTCGATCATCAGATCACATATGAAGGGGCGAAGGAAAAATATTCCTTAACCATTCCCTATGAAGAAGCCAGGCAGAAAGCGGATGCCCTAAAAACGGCTCTCGACCGTCTCGGTGTCGTCAATCTCGGGGCGATCGATGAGTATGAGCGGATCCGTGAGCGTTATGAATTTTTAACGACACAAAAAGAGGATTTAGAAACGGCAAAAGACCAGTTATATCAGGTGATCCATGAAATGGATGAAGTGATGATCGATCGTTTCGGCACAACTTTCCAAGAGATTAGCCGTGAATTTACCGCGGTGTTTCGGAACCTATTCGGCGGGGGCCAGGCGCAATTACAATTAACCCATCCAGACGATTTGTTAAATACTGGCATTGAAATCATCGCCCAGCCGCCGGGGAAAAAATTACAAACGCTTGGACTCCTATCGGGTGGAGAACGGGCTTTAACCGCCATCGCCTTACTGTTTTCGATCTTGCGGGCACGACCGGTGCCGTTTTGCGTCCTTGACGAGGTAGAAGCAGCGCTTGATGAAGCGAATGTATATCGCTTCAGCCAGTACGTGAAAGCTTTTAGTGAAGAAACCCAGTTTATCGTCATCACCCACCGTAAGGGTACGATGGAAGAGGCGGATGTTCTGTACGGAATCACGATGCAGGAGTCCGGTGTTTCTAAATTGGTTTCGGTTCGACTGGAAGAAGTTGAAGAACATGTACAAATGAAAGCATGAGGAGTTGAAGGATCATGAGTTTTTTTGAACGGCTGAAAGAAAAATGGTCTGGCAAGACTGATCGGGCAACAGAAAAATTCCGCGAGGGTCTCGCGAAAACTCGCCAAAACTTTTCCAGTAAAGTGAATGATCTGCTTGCCCGTTACCGGAAAGTCGATGAAGATTTTTTCATGGAATTAGAAGAAATTTTAATCGCCGCGGATGTCGGCTTTGATACGACACTGGAGCTTGTGGATGAATTGAAGATGGAAGTCAAACGCCGCAAAATTCAAGAACCGGAAATGATGCGGGAAGTGATCGTCGAAAAATTGGCGGAGATCTATGCGGGTGATGAGGAAGAACTAACACGGTTAAATATACGGGAAGATGACCTGACGGTGATTTTGTTCGTCGGAGTTAACGGGGTGGGGAAAACAACCACGATCGGAAAGTTGGCTCATAAATTTATGAAAGAAGGGAAAAAGGTTCTCCTTGCTGCAGGGGATACATTCCGCGCCGGTGCGATCGAACAGCTCGAAGTTTGGGGCGAGCGAGTGGGCTGTGATGTGATTAAACAAGAAGCTGGTACGGACCCTGCTGCGGTAATTTATGATGCGATTCAGGCAGCCCGCTCCCGCAAAGCCGATATCTTGCTTTGTGATACGGCTGGTCGCCTGCAAAACAAAGTCAATTTAATGAAAGAACTGGAAAAAATTAAACGGGTCATCAGCCGGGAAATACCCGGTGCTCCCCATGAAGTTCTGCTTGTTCTCGATGCCACAACCGGGCAGAATGCGCTCGTGCAGGCTAAACAGTTTAAAGAAGCGACGGATGTGACCGGCATCGTCTTGACGAAGTTAGATGGTACGGCGAAAGGTGGGATTGTGATCGCCATCCGTCGAGAATTAAATATTCCCGTGAAGTTCGTGGGACTCGGTGAACGATTGGACGATCTGCAAGAATTCGATCTCGACCAATATTTGTACGGTTTGTTCGCCGGTTTCCAAGAAGCGTGACGGCTAGCCCGAAATTACGGGCTGCCCTTTTTTTCTATGTTCTTTCGAAACATTCAGGAAATATTACGTGTAACGGCCTGAACGTACTTCCGTCTAAATAGGTAGCGTTCACAAAAAGGAGGATGAACCGTGAAAAAATGCCTCAAATTTTTCTTTACCTTAGCGATCATTTTTTTCTTGTGGCCGAACGCAAGCAAGGCCCAGGTTGAAATTCACATTACCCATGAGGCTGGTTTCGAAGGACAGGTAAAGACCGGTCGTAGTTACCCGCTTTTTGTTACGGTGACAAATGGGGGAACCGAACCGTTTAGCGGGGATCTCTTGATTCATTTTTCCGGCGAATTTACGGGTGCTCGTGTTATGTCCATTTATCTTGATGGGGGTGAGAGTAGACGTTACACGACCATCCTCCCAGCATCTAGCGAAACCGATTATTTCAGTCCTCAGTTGGATGAGTCTTTTGTGTTATATGAAGGCGCTTGGCAGAAAGGGAAGAAGATTGCATTCAGTGGCAATTCCCAGATGAATTTTACTTTAATTTCACAGGAGACGGTGACCGTAGGAATCCTGAGTGAAGAACCGGACCGGGTGGCCAGATTGAAAAGAATCTCCGAAGAAAATTACAGGTGGCATTATTTACAGGAGGATGTCCTTCCTGAAGATGCCCGCGGTCTGGAGTATTTTGATTATATGATCATCGATGAATATCCGCTCGCAGCCCTTTCGCAAGAACAGCAAGAGGCGCTCCTTACCTGGGTTCAAGCCGGTGGTACGTTGATCGTTGGTGCGACGGAGAATGCACGGCAAAAGTACGGAATTCTTTTTAATGAATTACCACTTCAAGAACAGGATCGCGAAACACTCGAGATTGTTTCACTTGGTGAAGAATTGACCGTTACGAATTTACCGGTGTGGACCGGAGCGATTCATGATGGTGAAATGATCGAGGAAAGTGAGGGAAGGCCGCTTGTTGTAAAAAAAGAGTTAGGAAGCGGGCAAATCATCCAGATGGCTTTTTCCATCGGGAGTGAACCGATCATTTCGCAAGAAGGCTTCCCGGAATGGTTCGCATCATTTATCCCGTTCAAAAAAAGAATCATTCGTTATCCTGTAGAAAATCTGTACAACACGTTGTATTGGGATTTCGGGCGCTATAATGAATATTTTCCCGGTCCTAAAGTCACCCATATCCAATTAACTGGTATCCTGGTTCTATATTTAGTTTTGTTAGTCCCGGTGCTTTATTGGATTTTAAAACGGTTGGATCACCGGGAACACGCCTGGTGGCTCATCCCTGTCATTTCCCTCATTTGTTCAGGATTGATATTTTTTGTCGGTGCCAAAGACCGCCTGGCCCGGGCAAAAATGAATGAGATGGGGATTTTTGTTAGTGAAAATGGTCGCTTACAAGGGTTCCATATCCTTTCGTTCCAATCCAATCGCGGTGGTGAATATGTTGTCCAAACGAAAGAAAGCGAGTATTTGCCAGTGCCCATCGGGACCCAGAGCAGTTTTCTCAATGAAAAAAGCAAGCTGGCTATTATTGAGGATGAACGTGATCATTTAGTAATTGTTTATCCAGACATGGAATACTGGTCCATCCGATCATTAATAGGCGAAGCAGCAAAAACTGTAAACGGTTCATTCTCCGCTGAACTGTCTCTTTCCAATCGAAAATTAACAGGGACGATTACGAATGAATTTCCTTATGATTTTAGTCAAGTTTTTATCTGGTCCGGCATAAATCAGTATGAACTCGGTCCTCTTGCACAAGGTGATTCCATCGAAGTGGAGATTGATATCGAAGGAATGTTCTTGCGGTCACCGTTGATTAAAGATGTTTATCTGGAAATTCAGGGGAACGAAAACCGGCAAGAGATTGTCCAGAAAGCCTTGTTGTCGGGGAATATCCATCAACTGGCTTTCAACCATTCGCATCCGGTGATCGCCGGAATTACGACCGATGAAATTATTGCGACGGAACTCGTCGGTGAAGATGCTGAAAGACAACGTGCATCTCTAATCCTTGTTCCATTTCAACCGCAAATCGCCCATGATGGGGACATCGTTCTCGATCATGACGAGTTACAAAAAGATTTCCGCTCTCTTTCTTCCACCAAATATGAAATGTATTTTACACATACTGGAGAATTCGAGATATTTGCCGAGCCTGGTGAGTATGAATTTATTTTTCAACTACCCGCGGGATTGGATCGCGAACGGTTGACGGTATCAAAAATCAATATTGCTCTACGTTCGCTCGCGCAACATTCGATCTGGAATGCGAAAGAGAAAACTTTTGTCGGGATTACACCACAAGATGGACAGCGTATGGAAATCATGAAAGAAGCGGATGATTATGTTACCGAAAACGGGGAAATCATCATTCGGGTCACCATACAATCGCGAAATGATCCCACCCTCTTCTACCCGATGATACAATTGGAAGGGAGTGTCGCCAGAGATGATTGAAATCAAAAATTTAACGAAACGATACGGAACTTTTACGGCTCTTGATGCGTTAACGCTTACGATAGAACGCGGAACGGTTTTTGGGTTCGTCGGACCCAATGGTGCGGGGAAAACTACAACCTTTTCCATCCTGGCGACATTGATCCCGCCCACCGCTGGCGATGCCCTAATCGACGGCTTCAGTGTAGTTCGAGATGCGAAACAGGTCCGCCAACGAATCGGCTATATGCCGGATTTTTTCGGAGTATACGATCAGTTTAAAACAAAGGAGTACCTGGATTTTTATGGTGCAAGTTACGGAATCCCCGCCCGCGAGCGGGAACGCCTGATCCCGCAACTACTCGAACTCGTTCGCCTTTCTGATAAAATCGATACTTACGTCGATTTACTTTCTCGGGGGATGAAACAGAGATTATGCCTTGCCCGCTCATTGATTCACGATCCGGAGGTATTAATTTTAGATGAACCGGCATCGGGGCTTGATCCCCGGGCACGAATCGAAATGCGAGAGATCATTAAAGAACTGAAAAATATGGGGAAAACAATTTTAATCTCCTCCCATATTTTGCCGGAATTAAGCGTGATGTGTGATGAACTTTGTATCATTGACCGCGGCAAATTGATCACCCATGATTCCGTGCAGGCGATCCTGA
The DNA here is from genome assembly GCA_937983015.1 of uncultured Bacillaceae bacterium. GTDB lineage: Bacteria > Bacillota > Bacilli > Bacillales > Caldibacillaceae > CALGAD01. The sequence continues at coordinate 24,256 of CALKAK010000041.1, forward strand.
ATCAACTCAAACCGGAACGAGTTTTAGCGGTCCGGGTAAAAGATCGCTTTGCTGAGACGATTCGATTTTTTGAAGATGATCCGCACGTCTCCCTCGTAGCGAGAAATCCAGAAAATAACAGTTTGACCTTTCAATTCCGCGGTGATGTGGATGCGCAGGTTGCCTTGCTTAAAAAGGCCATTTTAGCTGATTTACCAATTATCAGTTTTCAGGAAGAAAAAACAAAAATGGAAGATGTCTTTATGGAATTATTGCAGGAGGTGGATGACGGTGCGGAATCGCTTCAATAATCCCGTTTTACAAAAAGAATTTAAATTGCGTTTTCGTACGGTGAAAAGTTTTGTTGGCCTGTTCATGTATTTACTGATCTTCGGGATTCTGGCCCTCGGTTTTATTTACGTACTCACCTTAAACCAGACGTATCTGTTTTTTCAACCCGAAGAAAGCCGCGCGCTATTTTCCTATCTAGCGATCATACAGCTGGTGATGCTACTTTTTATCACTCCTGGCCTGACTGCTGGTGTTGTTAGTGGTGAACGGGAACGGCAAACATTGAATATTTTGCTGACAACTACACTTAGTTCGTTTCAAATTATCGTCGGAAAATTACTCTCATCCGTGGCTTATTTACTCCTGTTACTTTTGGCATCACTCCCTCTTTTTAGTTTTGTTTTTTTATTCGGTGGTGTTGCCCCCGAGGAGATCTTGCTCGTCTTTTTCATGAACTTGATTACCGTTTTAACCTTCGGTGCAATCGGAATCTTCTTTTCCACTTTATTAAAGCGAACAATTGCGGCGGTAATCTCCAGTTATGTTCTCACTTTATTTTTGACCATAGGAACCGTTATTTTATTCTTCATATCGATCGGAATCAGCCGCGGTCTCAATCCCGGTGGAATACCGCTTATCTCTTATTTTTTAACGACGTTAAATCCCGTTTTCGCACTTTTAACTGCCCTGAACATTGATGTTACCGGCGCTTTCGATAACTGGCCTTCTTTACCGGTATGGATGATGTACGTGATTGTTTATACCCTCGTTTTTATTTTCTGTACCTGGATGAGTACGCTGAAGCTGCGGAAGGAAAAGTAAGGTGAATCTGGACAGAAAGGAGCCGCAAAGGATGCGGGATGAACAGAAGTTTTTTCAGTTATTAAAACCGCTTCGCCGTCGGTTATTATGGGAAACGATTCTTAAATATGGGCAAATATTCTTCTTACTCTGTTCCGGAATCTGGTTTATTTGGAGGATGCTCGGCCGGTCGTTTTTTATTGTTCATCTAAAAATCTGGTTGCCCGTACTCTTTTTTCTCGCATTCGTTTATTGTGCCATTTGTTTTTTCCGGGATAAACCTTCCTGGTATCAAACGGTGCTTATAATGAATGAGTTTATACCGGACGATCTCGTGCTTACGGCATATTCTGTCCTTACAAAAGAAGGGGAGTTGGAACGCCTCATCGCTCGCGCGGCAAATAGAACCATCCTGCGTTATCTTGAACAAGCATTAAAAAGGAAAAAGCGTTGCGTTTCATTTCCGCAACTTGAGGCTTCATTACTCTTTATAAGCGGGGGCTTTTTACCGTATCTGTTTCCCAAATGAGATGCTGGAATGGAACCGGCAGGACCGCGAGGAAAAACGAATTGTCCGTGGGTTTAAAGAAGATGTTGTTGCCAAATTGTAAGGGGACAATTCCCCGCAACTTCGAGAAAATCTGGAAAGGGCAGAATCGCTAGAAGAAATGAGGGACATCATTGAAAAAGCCTATCGGGAACTGGCATTAGCCGAACAGAAGAAGCGGGAAAAACGACAGGAATTGTAACGAGATATTGCTTCTTTAGATTTGCCAGAACTGTCTGCGGCGCGGGAAGAAGGAGACCATGTAACATACGCAAAGGAATTAACTCAATTACAAAAAGATCATTCACGTCTCGGTTCGGACTCGCACAAAATCTTGTCACGAGCCTTCGGCAATAATTTTTTGGAACTGGAAGAAAAGGATGTTCATTCTCTTGTAATGGATTTACTGAATCAAAGTAGCGACGAACGGACAAAAAATACCCTGAATCGTTTAGCCACTTCCTTTAATGAAATGGTCGAGAAAAATGAACTGGCGCATACGGTTCTGCCCCTAGAACTCGATAACTTTTCACGGCATAGTGCAAAAGGCGAACGAAAAGCGGAAAACGGTCAACCGCACCAACCACCAATACCACAAAAGGTGAGAACAAGAGACCATCATCCACAGGATCTATACAACAGGCAAATGAAACGGATGCTGGAACCGGAAATAGTGCTTCTACAGGTAATGGAAAAGGAGCGCAGGGAGCGGGGGATACGGCAAATGGTGCAACTGATGGCCGTTCATCCTGCGCGGGTTCGGGAACAACTTCCCGTTTACTTACCATCCCTGAATATATCGACAGTGAACTGCGAATTGAAGAAGATT
>CALKAK010000042.1 GCA_937983015.1 uncultured Bacillaceae bacterium
CTTTAGCCCCTCCAAAGCCTCCAATCCCTTGGCACACAAGGCTTCGCGGCATTTTTACCGCCAAAGGACCGAAACATCCGTATACGAGACGATTGTTGAACGCACTGCCGCGGATCGATGCGCCGAAAAGACAGGAAAAGAAATCCTTTTTAAGCGATGAACCGCTCGTTGAAGTGGAACAATTAGAAAAAGTGTTCCACCTAAAATTGGGTGGAACGGTCCGTGCTGTAGACAACATCAGTTTTACGATCCGCAAAGGGGAGACGTTAGGTTTGGTCGGGGAATCCGGCTCCGGCAAATCGACGACAGGGAGATTAATTCTACAGTTGCAAGATGCAACGAGCGGGGAAATTATTTTTAAAGGAATGGGGATCAACCATTTCAAACGGAAGGAATTAAAAGCTTTACGACGTGATGTTCAAATCATTTTCCAAGACCCCCAAGCATCGCTAAACCCGAGAATGAAAGTCCTAGATATCATCGGCCAGCCGCTCGATATTCATAAAATGTACAAAACGAGGAAAGAACGAAGAAAGCGGGTAGAAGCATTGCTCGAACTTGTCGGATTGAAGAAAGAACATGCAAACCGTTATCCGCATGAATTTTCCGGCGGGCAACAACAACGGATCGGTATTGCACGGGCACTTGCGGTGGAACCGAAGTTCATCGTCTGTGACGAACCGCTTTCCGCGCTTGACGTTTCCATTCAAGCGCAAATCGTCGATCTCTTGCAAGACTTGCAACAAAAATTTGGTTTAACCTATTTATTCATCGCCCACGATTTGGCGATGGTGAAACATATATGCAATCGCGTGGCCGTCATGTACAACGGAAAAATCATCGAACTTGCGGAAAGCGAGGAACTTTATTCCCATCTGCTTCATCCGTATACGAAATCGTTGTTGGAATCGGTCCCGGTCCCCGATCCGAAGATCGAGGCGAAAAAAATCCTCGAACATAAAATAACATTGGAAACATATACGTTTGAAAAAAACGAATTCGTGGAAAAGCGACCGAATCATTGGGTACTGGTTTGACAAAAAACGGCAGGCATGTCTCTTGTGTACGCACAAATATCATGAATAACCGGAAAGTTTTCAGCATACAGATTAGCACCAATCGTCAACGGAAAAAGCTTGTAGGTGTAATCGTTTTAAGGTTCTTTCGCGATTTTGATCGATAAAACATGACTCACATAAATCTTGTAGCTGGCCGTAGCATAAAAGGCGCCATTTATGAGTCATCCCCAAATCAATTTCTATCCGCCTGCCGTTTTTCCGATCAAATGCTTCGTTATTTCAAATTGACCATTATATGGAAATGAAAGATTTCGGAAAGCGGTTTAGTCAACGTTTCTTCTAACGAATATTTGATGCGATTGATGCATGCGTGAAGGCCTTTTCTCCCCATAGAGAGGAGAAAAGGCCTTTTTAATTTCGTCATAGAAATTTGGATCATCTTTCACTGTCATCGAAAATGCAAATATCTAGAAACAGAGAGTATAAAATCGTTCGTGGAAACAGAAAAGATCTTAAAAGACGTTCTCCAAAAAAAGAAACTTTCCCCAGAATGAAATTAGCCGAAACGTACAAACAGAAAAGGGCCTGTGGTTTAAGACCCTCTTGAAACAACTGAAGTTTCCATTTTTAAAATCTAGGTGACATGATTGAAAAAATCTTCGAACTTCGACTTTATCCTCTTTCTTTCCAATCGTAACAATCACTTATGCTTATATTTCCAGTCGAGAAACGTTTCCCGTTCCACTACATTCAAAATACACGGCTCATTTAATTGTAACTCCAATTTTTTATGTTCCTCTGGAAATTCCGATTCGACACCGATTCTAAAATATGGCAGCTTTTCTTGAGCTTTTCGTGATCGGACATTTGACAATTTTGCACCAGCAAATACATATTTTAAACCTAGATCGGTAAACGCTGTATAAAGTATTTTTTCTTTAGCCAAGTCATTATATCCCCGTCCCCAATATGGATAGCCGATCCAAGTTCCGATATGGCACGTTTTATGGATACGATTTATATCTTTAAGCGTGATTACCCCTATTAAATCATCATTTTCATTTAGTATGGCTCTTGAATACTGCTTGCCTAACCTTTCTTGTTCAAGAATAAACTCAATAAATTTAAGGGTACCCTCCAGTGAAGTTTGGTCATCAGTAAGTCCCAAAGCATCTTTTACCTGTGGTGCTGATGTTAATTGTGACATTCTTTTTGCATAGCGTTTATGGTGTGGCACTAATGAAACTTTTGCCATCTCGTATTCTTCCCCTCTTCCTTTAATACGCTACCTTCTACATCATCAAAATCAAGGAACACCGACAATTTGTATGACAAAATTATATTTTACAAATTCTATAACGTTTGTGTCAATCTTTTCTCGGTACCGGTTTGAGTCAAGTATTTATAGGCAGTTTTTTTAACACCTTAAATTTGAAAACG
>CALKAK010000043.1 GCA_937983015.1 uncultured Bacillaceae bacterium
TCCTCGCGGCGAGGGCCGTGTTCGATACAGTAAAGGATGCCGTGAATGCGGTTTTTGATGTGCGGCAGGCCGGGATTCCTGTTGCGCGGATCGAGTTCGTCGATGAACTCGCCTTGAAAGAAATCAATCGCTATAAAGGGACGGATTACGCGGAAAAACCGACGATCTTTTTTGAGTTTCACGGGAATCGTGCCGGGCTGGATGAAGACCGGTTATTAACCGAGGAGATCGTGAACGACCATGGCTGCCGGGAATTCGTTTATGAAACAGACCAAGGTAAAAGAAATCAATTGTGGGAAGCTCGTCATCATGTTGCTTATGCTTTCAGCCATAATTATCGGAATCGAAAATTAATGGTTACCGATGTGTGCCTGCCGATTTCCGAACTAGCAGATGCCATCTTGTTTGCCCGCGATGAAGTACTGGCCAGCGGATTGCCCGGAGGCATCGTCGGCCACGTCGGTGACGGGAACTACCATATTAATTTAATGGTGGATGTGAACGATCCGGAAGAAATCGCAAAGGCCAATCGGCTAAATTCCAAAATCGTCGAGTACGCCATCGCCCGGGAAGGGACTTGTACGGGCGAACACGGTGTCGGAATCGGTAAGAAAAAGTTTCAAGAGCTAGAGCATGGAGCGGCCCTCGAAATAATGAAAAAACTGAAAGAAGTTCTCGATCCAAATGGGATACTAAATCCCGGCAAGATTTTTTAATCATGCTAGTGAGTTTGTCACCTCCTGGTACAGGGACAAACTCTTTTTTTAATACAGTTAGTATATCCAATAGACAAACTAATCTGCCTTGCATTACAATAGTTATGAATGGATAAATGTTTACTATTACTAAAGCGCTTACCTATGGAGGCACTAACATGACAGGACAAACCAGACAACGAGTTCGTAAAAATGAATTAAAAGTAAAGATTCCCGTTTTACTCTATCATCGGATTGTCGAAAAACCCGTGAATAAAGTAACAGATACGAGCATTCGCAATTTCCGGGCCACACTTGAATTCTTGCAGAAAGAAGGATACACGACACTAACTTCTAAACAATATGTCGCCATTATGAATGGGAAGATCCAGCCACCTGAAAAACCAATTCTGTTAACCTTCGATGATGCGACACCTGATTTTATGGAGACTGTTGTACCGAACCTCGATGAATTCGGTATGAATGCCATCTTGTTTGTTGTAACCGATTGGATTGACGGACCGATCAGTTTTTCCGAAGAGCATTTAAAAGGGATTTGTGACAAAGAAAATATCAGTGTGGAAAATCATTCCTTTAATCACGATGAGAAGATATGGGGTCTAAATGGTAACGGACGGAGCCCGATCACCCGAGAACAGGCGGAAGAACAGATTACGAAAGCGAATGAATATATTGAAAAGATCACCGGCAGACGTCCGCTTTTAATGGCGTATCCTTATGGAAGTTATAACGAGATCGTCAAAGAAGTTAACCGGGAAAACGGGATCGAATTCGCTTTTAAAGTAGGTTACCCTGATGAAGACCGCTATGCGATGGGACGTCATTATATTACGGAACAAAGTGTAGATGAGATCGCGAAGATGATCGCAGTCTAACGGCGATTAGGAGGAAAGGGTCTTCGATTTTTTTAGCTTGACAGTGGGATCGTTTTTGAACGGGCATCAATTGGTCAGAAAAATTTTGAATGGTGGAGGCGATGTAATAGCAAAAAACCTGCGCAAGATTTTGGTGCTGTTTGTGCTCGGGTTCTTTCCGGTTTGGGGAGTAAAGGGATTGATAGGTTTTCCAGAGCGAAATGGGGATGTTAGTGGAACGATCGCTTTGGCCGCTAATTCAGGGGATGAGACTATCCAGGGATTAAACGATGTTTGTGCTGATTATTTTCTCATCGGTACGGCCGTCTCGGAAAGGGATTTTTCCGGTTCGCGCTTGGAGCTTTTAAAACAACATTTTAATCTCGTAACCGCAGAAAACGCGATGAAACCGGAATACGCTTATGATCGGAGCGGGGAAAATTTCGATTTTGTGGAAGAAGATGAACTTGTTGCGAAAATCGAAAAGGAAGGGCTCGCCTTACACGGCCACGTGCTGGTTTGGCACCAGCAAACGAATGAGCGTCTATTTAAAGATGAAAACGGGAACTATTTAAGTGAAGAAGAAGCCGTGGCTAATTTGCGTCGCCATATCCGTACCGCGATCGAACATTACGGAGATCGCGTTATTTCCTGGGATGTGGTGAATGAAGCGATAATGGATAATCCTCCGAATCCGTCCGATTGTCGGGCATCGCTACGATTAACCAGCTGGTTGCGGACGATCGGACCGGATTACGTGGAGATAGCGTTCCGGACGGCTAAAGAAGTATTGAAAGAAAATGGCTGGGATCATATTAAACTTTACTATAACGACTATAATGAGGACTATCAAGGGAAAGCAGAAGCCATTTATCAAATGGTAAAAGAACTGAATGAAAAGTACGCGGCGGAGAACGATGGCGAACTTCTCATTGACGGGATCGGGATGCAGGGGCATTACAACTTAAACACTGATCCGGAAAATGTCAGACTGTCGCTGGAGAAGTTCGCTTCCCTCGGTGTAGAAATCGGAGTGACAGAGCTCGATGTTACCGCTGGAAGCGACGGGAATCTTTCTGAAGAAGATGCTCAACGCCAAGCTCAATTGTACGCCCAGCTGTTTGCGATTTATAAAGAAAATGCCGAACATATTTCCCGCGTGACATTCTGGGGGATGGACGATGGATCGAGCTGGCGTTCCGATCAAAATCCCTTTTATTCACGGCCGATCTTGAACCGAAACTCGCCTTTCATGCAGTTGTCGATCCTGATCGTTTTCTAACCGATGATGATACGGACGAGAGAAGGGCGCGACAGGGTGAAGCGATTTTTTGAACACCGGTTATTGACGGGGAGATGGCTGAAATTTGGCAGGATGCTCCGGAATTTCTTATCAATCGGTACCAGGGCGCCTGGCAGGGGGCCAATGGGGTGGCGCGGGCCCTTTGGGATCGGGAACATCTGTATATTCTTGTCTGCGTAAATGATACCGAGCTGGATCACAGCAATACGGATCCCGCTGAACAAGATTCCATCGTAGTGTATATCGATGAAAGAAATGATAAAACCACCGAGTATGAGGATGATGATGCCATTTACCAGGTAAATATTCAAAATGAAACCACGATTATTCCCGAAAGTGCCGGCACTGGATTTACGTCCAGCACGCAAGTTATCGATGGTGGCTATATCGTGGAAATGAAGATCCCCTGGAGGATGATCACTCCTCGAAATGAACAAACGATCGGTTTTGATGTCCAGATTAACGATGCAAAAGGAGGGGTCCGTCAGAGTGTCGCAATCTGGAATGATGAGACCGGCCGGGGTCAAAATGATCCTTCTTTCTTCGGTGAATTGACCTTAACCGGTGGAAGCGGACTAGCGGGATGGATGAAAGTCGCGTTTTGGATCGTTGTAAGCGTCGCAGCCGTCGGCGTGGTGGGTGCAGGTTATTTTATCTGGAAAAGGGAAAACCGATGATATGGATTAAGTTCGACAAGAAAAATTGTTGATGACGGAGAAAATGCGTCGGAATCGTCCCTTTTTACAAAAAAAACGTTCATCAACTTGGAGGTATTTTTCCCACATTGTTGTAAAAAAAAATTAACATTTATATGTGGTTATCTATTTGTCGATTTGATAAACTTATTGGTGAAAGCGGTTCAAAAATATGGGGGTGATTGAGATGAAGTTGAAAGATCAAGTCGCGATCGTAACAGGTGCTGCTTCTGGTATGGGAAAAGCAATCGCAGAAACTTTCGCCAAAGAAGGAGCTAAAGTAGTTGCCGCCGATATTAATGAAGACGGAGTAAAAGAAGTTGTCGCCGGAATCGAGAAAGAAGGTGGTACCGCACTCGCTCTAAAGGTGGATTTAGCAAAATTAGAGGACATCGAGAAGATGATTGATACAACCGTGGAAAAATTCGGTACCCTCGATATTCTCGTTAACAATGCCGGGGTCATGGACGGGTTCGAGCCGGTTG
>CALKAK010000044.1 GCA_937983015.1 uncultured Bacillaceae bacterium
GCCTCATATTTCGCTTGATATAGCGCCGGACGGATATTATCCGTCATTCCGCCATCGACCGCCACATATTTACGGATCCCGGGTAACACTTTATAGGATCCAAGCGTATATAACGTCGTACCGGCATCCCCCACAATCGAGCGTCCCGGTTCAATCCAGATCTCGGGCATGGTCAGACCGGTTAGTTGAACCTGGCGTTTTACCTCAGAGATGATATCACGAACGAAGCGCTCGGGTGGCAAAGGATGATCTCCTGTCACATAGCGAATTCCGAAACCACCACCAAGATTCAGAATCTCCGGCGCAAAGTCCAGCTCTTCTTCCCAGTCTTGCAAGTAGTCAAAAATTTTTCGGATCGCAAGGATAAAACCTGCTGATTCGAAAATTTGCGACCCGATGTGACAATGAATTCCGCGGACGCGAAAGTGTTTAGATCGTAACGCTCGCATCAACGCTTCCCGGGCCTGCCCATTTGCCAAATCGAAACCGAATTTCGAATCTTCCTGACCGGTCAAAATATAATCATGCGTGTGGGCTTCCACACCCGGTGTCACCCGGATCAGCACATTAATGTTCTTTTCTTTCTCCCTGGCGAGTTGTTCCAAAAGGGACAATTCATAAAAGTTATCGACGACAATACAGCCAACATGATGGTCGAGCGCCATATTTAATTCTTCTAGACTTTTGTTATTTCCGTGAAAATGGATTCGCTCGGGAGGAAATTTGGCCTTTAAGGCCGTATATAATTCCCCGCCCGATACTACATCAAGGGCCAGTCCTTCTTCTTCTACTAGTTGAACCATTGCGATTGAAGAAAAAGCTTTACTAGCATAAGCCACTTGCCCCTTGACATTTTCTTCGGCAAAGGTTCGTAAAAATGCCCGTGCCCGCTCGCGAATAAGAGCGACATCGTATATGAAAAGTGGCGTACCGAATTCCCGCGCCAATTCGACCGTATCACAACCGCCGATCTCTAAATGACCTTGTTCATTGATCCGCATCGTGCCTGGTAAATACAATGACCTCACTCCAACCATATGCTTAGTGGTAACGAATTTACCATATTTATTACTTTAATACAATAAACGAAGCGAAAGCAAATGTTCCAAGTTTTCATATCCTCTCGATATCGTTTCAGGTAAGCGAATTATTTTGTTCAAAGCGTTTGGGGCATTAACATTGTGCAGAAAAAGAGCTGGAGGAACATTCATCTATTTCCAAAGTTATACCGGTTGTTTAAAACGATTGCGGGGTTGCACGATACTGGGACGGATCTTCGCACCCGGAGTCGAGCGGCGCACGAGAATTTGCAAAAATGCATGGGCATCGAAAGGTATGAACGGCCAGAGATATGGGGTGTTCAAAGTACGGATGCTGGACAAAAAAAGTAAGAGCAATGTTGAACCGATTACCAGTCCCGGTATTTTGAAAAGACTAACGGCGATGAGTAAAAACATCCGGGCTAATTTATTCGCTACACTTAGCTCGTAACTCGGGGTGACGAACGTACCGACGGAGGCAACGGAGACGTATAAAATCACTTCCGAGACAAAAAGACCCACATCGATGGCGATCTGGCCAATCAAAACAGCAGCGATCAATCCCATCGCCGTGGAAAGGGGGGTTGGTGTGTGGATGGCGGCCATTCGCATGAATTCGATTCCTAAATCGGCTATGAAAATTTGTAGGACGATGGGGATGTTCGATTCCTTATTCGGTCCGATATAATCGATCGCTTTGGGCAATAATTCCGGTTGCATTGTGAACAAAAGCCAAAGCGGGAGTAAAAAAATCGAGATGAGAATACCCGCAAAACGGACCCAGCGGATAAAGGTACCCACTGCCGCCGATTGACGGAAATCCTCTGCATGCTGGACGTGGTGGAAGTAAGTCGTTGGCGTAATGATGACACTTGGTGATGTATCTGCAAAAATAACCACATGCCCCTCAAGAATATGGGTCGCTGCTACATCCGCCCTTTCGGTATATCGAACGAGTGGATAAGGATTGTACCCTTGTTTAACGATGAATTCCTCGATCGCCTTATCCGCCATCGTCAAACCGTCAATTTCGATTCCTTCTAATTCTTTACGAATGATATCGATCAGCTTGGGGTTGGCCACGTCTTTTAAATAACCGATCGCCACATCGGTTTTCGAACGTTCACCGACTTTGATCATCTCGAACCTCAAGCGTTCGTCCCGGATTCGCCTTCTCGTTAACGCGGTATTGACGATAATGTTTTCTACATAACCATCCCTGGAGCCGCGCACCACTTTTTCCGTATCCGGCTCTTCCGGCTGTCTGCCCGGATAGCTCCTGGTGTCGATGATAAACGCTTTTTTCTCGCCTTCAACAACACAAGCAAGAAGTCCGGATAGGACTTGATCGATCATTTCATCGATCGTCTCCACCGTTTCCACGGATTGATGGTCGAGGCGATTTTCGATCGACCGGGCGATCTTTTTCCCGATTCGTTCTTTTAGCCCCTTGCCATCGGCATCATTCATTTCCATCACGAGCTGAAAAATTTTCTGTAATACGTATGTATCGCAAAGACCGTTCACGTAATAAAAATGAACGTCCTTTTCCAGTACTTTTATCTTCCTTACCCCGAGATCGAAACTAACACCAAGTCCAATTCGTTCCTCTAAATAAGTTTCCAGTTCGGATAAGGAGGGAATTGGTTTAAAATCCTTCTGTTTATTCATAACCCGCCACCTTCTCTCAGCGATTGATCTTTCAAAAAAAGATAACCCAGTAATAAATCGAGCCGAATATTTTGCCGAAAATGATCGCCGTCATCAAAGAGCGCAACCGCCCTTCCATGTTGATCCTCCGGGCGATGATCGGGAACACATTCAAAACCTCGTACAGAGCTGCCGCCAACATGCCGACAAAAACCCCGTAAAAGAGACCGATAAGTCCTAAAAGATAAGGATGAAGGTGTAAAGGAAAACCGTACGACCCGAGCCAGGAACCACAGAGTACGCCTAGAATCGTGGCCCATTCATAAAATATGAGGAGATGAACAGTTTTTGTTAGTTGTACGAGGCGAGGGATGATTCCGAGCACGGCAATAAATGCGACAAAACCCGTTCCGACGGCTCCACCTGCCGCCAGTGCAACCATAATCACCGCCAGATTTTTAATCACTGGAATCAGCACCTGTTGTTTCTTCATTTTCATGCATGAGTAAATATTGATCGATCCCTTGTTGATATTGAAACATTTCCACCTCCATCGGGCTCGGTTCCTCATTAATCTTCTTTTTAAATACATGATTAAAAAATAAGATCATGCCGAGGCCGATCCCGATCGAATATGGAATGTGGAAGAGTAGTGATTTTTCGACATGTCTACCGGTCAAAGCGTGAAACAGTTTTTGTTGGACGAAAGGCATGCTCACATCTTCATGAAAATGCATGATGGAAATTCCCGATCCGATAAATAGTAAAAGCCAAACACATAAAAAGAAGATGAGAGGGATCTTCTTTTTTTCCAGTTGCACTTCAATGATGGTATGATTGGGTCCGACGATTTGAATCTCGTGGTCGGGGAATCTTTCAAGGATTTTGCGAATAACGGTGATGGCATCCAGGACTACGGTATTTTTATCCTCTTTTTTAATTTGATAAATAGAAAAATCGTGTAATTCAGCTTTAATCCTTTCGGGAGCGATAATAATGGCAATTTGTGGAAGCCGGACCTTAGCTTGAGGTTCCACAACAATCCGATGTCGTAGGCGTAGATAAATCGTTTTTTCCATGCCTTTCTTCTCCTAACATGTTTTTCATTTTTATTATGAGCTGTCCCGGTCCCTTCATTATGACCAAATATTTACAAAATCATGCCAGGGCACTCATTTTTAACCTCATTGAAATCTGTGGAAGAAATTTTTGTCTGATGGGGGATTTTTTAATTGAAGGGTCGCAAGGATATTTCAACTATGGGGAAATCATTTATTAGAGGAAATCTACTCACGATGGATAGTTAAACTAAATCAGCATGATCAATAAAAACAAATAAGGGGCTGTTGAAGAAGTTATTTGTTGGACTTTTGGACAGCCTGTTTTCACTGTGAATTTTATAAAAAATAAAAAGGTTTTGGGAAGGAAAACGATATTTCAATGAAATATTAACGCTAGAAAAACCAAATAAGCAAAGTTGTAAAAGCGATTAGAACAACTAGTAACCAATACCTTTTCATGTAAAGCGGATTGGCTTTGTACTTCTTTTTTTTACCTTTTTTATAAAAGCTTAATGATATTATTAAAGCTAATGCCGAGAGAATCTTGCTCAAGAGATCGATCGTTTCGACATTAAGGATATTTTCCATCCTTTCATCTTGTCAACATGGTGATATTATCATGGAAAGAAAGCATCAAAATATGAGCCAGGCACTTGATATCAACGCCACCCTCCTTTTAAGTGGCGGTGAAATTCCTCATGACGATAACTAACAAGAAAAGTCATAATTCTTAAAACTTTTCCGCGTGAAAAAAGAACTTTCATGCTGATCATGCTTTATTTTTAAAATTGTCACCGCTTTAATTGGGGATCGGGCATAGCTCCGTAAATGAAAGTGAAAAGATACACCCATGATGGCTCAGGTAAAATTCTCATGGAAGATCATTTCTTTCGAGGTTTTTATTTTTTGAATGGTCTGAAATATACTAACGATGATAAACATTTTGGTTAGGAAAATCCATCCGGTTTTAAGAGGGAACGTGATTCTTTTCGCTGTTTGTCGTTTTCCGACAAAGATTTTTAAACAACCAATATCGAGCATCTGGTGGATATAAAAAAACGCAAGCGATCGAATGTCCTACCACTTGCGTTCGTTTATGGGCATTTTGCCAATTCTTCTTTTGTTTATTCATTAAGGGGTAAGCAGCTTGCGAATTTGTTTTAAAATTTTCTTTTCGAGACGGGATACTTGCACTTGAGAAATTCCCAGGCGGTTGGCTACTTCAGACTGGGTTTGATCCTTGTAGTACCGTAAATAAACGATCAGCCGTTCTCGCTCGTCCAGGCTTGCAATGGCATCCTTCAGGGCGATTTTTTCAAACCAGTTGTCCTGATCTTGATCAGAAATTTGGTCCATCAAAGTGATCGGATCTCCGTCATTTTCATAAACCGTTTCATGGATGGAAGTCGGAGTTAACACGGCCTCCTGGGCGAGTAATAATTCTTCCTGGGGGATCTGTAGATAATCGCTCAACTCCTGAATCGTTGGTGACCGTCCGTATTCTTTCGTGAGTTCATCTTTAGCGCGGCGGATCTTGTTCCCGATCTCTTTCAAAGATCGGCTCACTTTGACGGTCCCGTCATCGCGAATGAAGCGCTGAATCTCCCCGATGATCATCGGAACAGCGTAAGTGGAAAACTTAACATCATAAGAGAGATCGAATTTATCCACCGATTTTAACAGGCCAATGCAACCGATTTGGAACAAGTCTTCTGGATCATAACCGCGATTTAAAAAACGCTGTACGACAGACCAGACGAGGCGCATATTTTTTTCAACGATCAAATCACGGGCCTCCTGGTCACCGGCCTGGGAACGTTTGATCAAATTGCGTAATTCCTCATCGGAAAGATACGATTGCTTTTTCGACTTCCTGACCTCAACATCCATAAGCCATACCCCTTAATTACTCAATGCTTTCGTAGTGGACAGCTGTTTCTTTAGCCGGACAGTCGTTCCTTTTCCGGGGGCGGATTCAACCACCATTTCATCCGTGAAATTTTCCATGATCGTAAACCCCATCCCGGAACGTTCCAATTCAGGCTTTGTTGTGAACAAGGGTTGTTTCGCTTCTTCAATATTTTCAATTCCGACACCGTAATCGGTAATCGTCATTTCAACGAGATCACCATCAATTTTCACGGTTATTTCGATTACACCTTCGGGATCATTCTCATATCCATGAATGATCGCATTTGTTACCGCTTCGGAAACGACGGTTTTAATTTCGGTCAATTCATCCATCGTCGGGTCAAGCTGGGCTACAAAAGCGGCAACGGTTACACGGGCGAATGATTCATTCTGACTAAGTGCGCGAAATTTTAAGTGCATCTCATTTTTCATGTAATTTCCCCCCCATCTTATCCAGTGCTTCTTCTTCCGTTTCCACAATTTCCACCAATTTGAAGATACCTGACATGGAAAATAGGCGCATGATCGTTGGGGGGACTCTACAAAGAACCATTTTGCCATCGCGCTGTTTGATCTGTTTGTAACGGCCGAGCACGACACCAATTCCTGAACTGTCCATGAAGCTTACATGTTCAAAATTCATAACGAGGAATTTTACATGATTACGCTCGATCATCCGGGAAACCCGTTCCCGCACATAATCGGCGGTATGGTCATCCAGCTCACCGTTTAACCGAACGATCAAGACGTTCTTAATCATTTCCAGATCCACATCCAAACCCACCATACATGTCCTCCTTTCAATGTACAGTGAGTCATTTCGTCAGAGGACCTGGAAAATCCTTCTAAGCGACAAAACTCGTCGCATTTCGCTACCTAGTCAACCTTAGTAAATTGACCAAAAGTCCGCTTGTATAAGGTCCACCAGGCAGCCGGTGCCACATCTTTACTTGCGATAAGATCCGTTTTGCCTAATTCCTTCCCATCTTTTTGTAAAACGATCTGACCGACAACATCTCCCCTTTTCACAGGTGCTTGAAGATTTTCATCAAATCGCAGAACCGGTTGTACATCTTCTGTCTTTTCACCCTTTTTCTTCAAGAAACTAACCTTATCTTTCGTTTGTACCGGGACCCGTTCCATTTCTCCTTTTTGCACAACTACTTCGCCGACTGTAGCACCCTTCTCATATACTGGAACCGTCTCATACTGGCTGAAGGCAAAATCGAGCATGCGCGTAATCTGTTTATTCCTCTCTTTTGCGGTCGGTGCACCAAAAACAACCGCGATTACCCGCATCCCATTTTTTTCTGCTGTCGCGGACAAACAATAACGTGCTTCATTGGTAAATCCCGTTTTCAACCCGTCGACACCGGGATAAAATTTGACGAGACGGTTTGTATTGACAAGCCAGAATTTATCATCTGTATTTTCCCTAAGATAACTTTCATATCGACCTGTGTACTTCGTGATTTCTTCATGTTTCAACAATTCCCGCGACATTATGGCGATATCGCGAGCGGAACTAAAGTGATTTTCGGCCGGCAGCCCGGTGGCGTTTTGAAAACGGGTATTTTTTAGTCCGAGTTCTTCGGCCCGTTTATTCATCATCTCGACAAAAACTTCTTCTGACCCTGCAATATGTTCAGCCAGCGCAACGGAAGCATCATTCGCCGAGGCGATCGCCACGGCCAATAGTAGTTCTTCAACGGTCATCTCCTCGCCTTCTTCAAGAAAGATCTGGGAACCACCCATGGAAGCTGCGTGGGTACTCGTTCTTACGGTATCGTCAAGTCGTATTTTGCCGGCATCAAGTGCCTCCATAACCAACAACATCGTCATGATTTTCGTCATACTGGCCGGGGGAAGTGGTTCATCACCATTTTCTTCATACAAAATCGTACCTGTATCTTGTTCCATGAGAATGGCCGCTTTCACATTTTCTGCTAACTTGAATGGTTCATCATTCTCAACCGCAAAACTTATTCCGGGGAAGGCTGTAAAAAAGAACACCGCGAGCAAAATGACCATAATCGTGCTACGTTTCATCCTATTCCCTCCAAGTACGTATCCATTTGTATATTTTTCAATATGAGGAAATGATTTCCAGGTTTCTCGTGCTTTACCTATTATTGCCAAAAGATATTATCTTTATGCATCTTTTTTTAGAAGGCATGCTTGCATGTAAAAACAACGTTTAATGTTCAGCGCAGAAAAAAGTTTACGTAAAAAATTTTTGTAATTTCCTCCATTATCGGCAATCTTTTTTTATGAATTTTTCTACAAAAGGTTCGTATAAAAAAAGAAGCCCTTTCTCCAGGCTTCCCTTGATCGCGGGCTTCGTCAATCGCATCTTTTTTCTGGAAAATGGTATTCCTTCCAAAGTTGTAAGGAATGTCTCACAAATGTTTCGCAGACCGAAATTCTTCAACGAACTTATTGATGTTTGACTAGATGCGTCAAATTTCGTTACAGATCATGCTTGCTAAAGATCAGGCCATAAAGAAACAAGGCTGCCCAAAAAGTCAAGGAAGATAACTTTTCGGACAGCCCTGATAAGGATTATTGAATAACGTCAAAGATCAACGGTTCTTTTTCCACTTTTTCAGGGGAGATCTCGATACTTTCGGCAAGGATTTGTTCCACTTCTGCAATATTTTCCTCGTCGGTATGGATCGTTACAAGCGGTTCCCCTTTTTGGACAAAATCTCCCACTTTTTTATGTAACACAAGGCCGACGGCTAAATTAATTTCTGACTCTTTCGTGGTCCGGCCTGCTCCTAAAAGACCGGCAGCATGACCGAAGTTCTCCGCATGCAAACATTTGATCCAACCCTCTTTCTCGGCCCGGAATTCGATTTGGTATCTAGCTCGAGGCAATTTGTCCGTTTCCTCGATCACGGAACCATCGCCGCCCTGGGCAACGATAAACGTACGCATTTTTTCCAGTGCTTTCCCGGAACGCAAGGCCGCTTCTAACATCTCCCGGGCTTCTTCGATCGTGTCGGCTTTTCCGGCGAGCCGTACCATGTAACTAGCAATGGTGAGGGACAATTCCGTCAAATCTTCCGGACCTTCGCCTTTTAATGTGGCGATGGCTTCCTCTACTTCCAATGCATTGCCGATAGCGTAGCCAAGGGGTTGGTTCATGTTAGAGATGATCGCGATCGTTTTCCGTCCTACCTCACTACCGATATCGACCATCGCCCGAGCGAGTTTTTTCGCATCGTCAACCGTTTTCATAAATGCCCCATCTCCCGCCTTAACATCGAGGACGATACAGTCAGCACCGGCAGCTATTTTTTTACTCATGATCGAACTGGCGATCAATGGAACGCTTTCAACCGTTCCCGTAACATCTCTTAAGGCATATAATTTTTTATCCGCGGGTGTTAAATTTCCCGTTTGCCCGACAACGGCAATTTTATTTTGATTGACAAGGCGGATGAATTCATCCGTTGTTATTTCCACGTTGAACCCGGGAATCGATTCTAGTTTATCGATGGTGCCACCGGTATGCCCCAGACCACGACCACTCATCTTCGCCACTGGGACATCGCAAGATGCAACAAGCGGGCCTATGATTAGAGTAACGGTATCTCCCACTCCGCCCGTGCTATGCTTGTCCACCTTGATTCCTTGGATGGCCGAAAGATCAATTTGTTCGCCTGATTCGACCATGGCCATCGTTAATGCCGCCGTTTCTTCCTTTGTCATCCCGTTAAAATAGACCGCCATCAATAAAGCGCTTACTTGATAATCGGGAATCGTCCCGTCAACATAACCTTTTACAAAATACTGGATTTCTTCCCGGGTCAATGCTCTCCCATCACGTTTTTTCTCAATGATATCGATCATGCGCATAATTATCACCGCCTCTTTTCTTTATTGGAAGATTTACATTCCCTGTTAAGTCCAAACATACCAACGGTCTATAAAGAATCAATTTGTGGATTAGTAAAAATAACTACATGCTTTTTTTGATGAGAATGGAAACCGGCCGCAAAAACTTACGCATTGGATAATTCGGCTAAGAAACTCGTACCATATTGAGGCATCTTTACCTGGAAGTTATCCGCGATCGTCGCTCCTACATCGGCGAATGTTTCTCGTAAACCGAGCGATACACCTTTTTCCATCCGTTTGGAATACACAAGTAATGGCACATATTCCCGTGTATGATCCGTACCGTGATGGGTCGGATCATTACCATGATCAGCGGTGATGATGAGTAAATCGTCATCACCGAGCGAGTCGATTACTTCAGGTAGGCGCCCGTCAAATTCTTCTAGTGCGCGGCCGTACCCTTCCGGATTCCGCCGGTGACCGTAAACCGCATCGAAATCTACGAGATTTAGAAAACTTAAACCGGTGAAATCCATCTTTAAGGAATCGATCAGTTTATCCATCCCGTCCATATTATTGGCGGTCTTGATCGCTTTCGTCACACCTTCACCGGCATAGATGTCAGAGATTTTCCCGAGAGCGATACAATCAAAACCGCTATCTTTCAACTCGTTCATCACGGTCCTAGCAAAAGGTTTTAAAGCATAGTCTCGACGATTTGCCGTTCGCGTAAAATTCCCCGGTTCTCCGACAAAGGGTCGGGCGATGACACGGCCAACTTTATAGCGATCGTCCAAGGTCAGTTCGCGGCAGATCTCGCAAATGCGATATAATTCTTCTAGAGGAACGACTTCTTCATGAGCAGCGATCTG
Organism: uncultured Bacillaceae bacterium; assembly: GCA_937983015.1. GTDB lineage: Bacteria > Bacillota > Bacilli > Bacillales > Caldibacillaceae > CALGAD01. The sequence continues at coordinate 10,381 of CALKAK010000044.1, forward strand.
TAGAACGGGATCGGCAGAAGTATATACGATGATTGCTCCGGTTTGCATATGTTCTTCTCCGAGTTCTTCGATGATCGCCGTTCCGCTCGCCGGCTTGTTACCGATAACTTTCCGTCCGGTTCTTTTTTCAATTTCCTCGATCAATTCCGCCGGGAAACCGTCCGGGAATGTCTGGAACGGTTTATCAACACGGAGTCCCATGATTTCCCAATGGCCCGTCATCGTATCCTTACCCTTCGATGCTTCCTGCATTTTCCCGTAACAGGCCATGGGTTTTTCAACCGCTGGAATCCCTTTCAATTCACGGATATTGCCGAGACCGAGTTTCATCATATTGGGCATCTTCAATCCGCCCATGTACTCGGCGATATGTCCCAACGTATCTGCACCTTTATCGCCGAACAACTCCGCATCGGGGGCTTCACCGATCCCGACAGAATCCATAACGATGAGAAAAACACGACGATATTTGTATTTCGACATCAAGATTCCTCCTATTTCGCTGGATTTAAAGTGCAATTCCAGAATTCTACCATAAGTGTACTATAATTGTATATAAAAATAAAAGCAGCGACAACTCCTTTGTGAAATCAATAACATTAACGGGTAGATTGATGATCGTGATTTCACGACCGGGGATGGAACCGTTCATACACATCTTTTAAACGGGTTTTCGTAACATGGGTGTAAATTTGTGTGGTGGAAATATCCGCATGTCCCAGCATTTCCTGGACCGCCCTTAAATCGGCCCCATTCTCCAAAAGATGTGTGGCAAAAGAATGCCGCAATGTGTGCGGGGTGAGTTCCTTTTGTATACCCGCTTTTTTGGCATTATTTTTTAAAATCTTCCAGAACCCCTGCCTTGATAATGGTCGACCGTGATGGTTTAAAAAGAGCGCATTGTTCCGGTATTGAGGACGTACCAGTTTCGGTCTGGCCTCGCGTAAATATTGTTCTATCGCCCGAATCGCCGGTAATCCTAGTGGCACGATCCGTTCCTTATTTCCCTTCCCGAGAATCCGGACAAATCCCATTTCCAGATGGAGGTCACCGAGCTGAAGCTGGATTAATTCGCTCACCCGCATCCCGGTCGCATACATCAGTTCCAACATCGCTTTATCTCTTAGTCCTAAAGGCTTGGTTACATCCGGTGCTTCTAGAAGAGCCTCTACCTCTAGTAAACTGAGTACTTTAGGTAATGTTTGCTCCACCTGGGGGTTTTCAATATGTTCGGTCGGATCATGCTCCACCACGCGATCACGTAATAAAAAATGATGAAATGAACGTAATGAGGCGATATGACGGGCGATGGTGCGAGTCGATTTCCCTTCTGCTTTCAAATGGGCTAAAAATTGCAAAATGTGTTTCCGCTCAATCGCACCGGGATCTTGAATTTGATAGTTTTCCGCTAAAAATCGGGCATACCCGATTAGATCGCGCCGATAGGAGGTGATCGTGTTATCGGCTAACCCCCGTTCCACCATTAAATAATGTAAAAAATCTTCGATATGATCGTTCACGTGATCTACTCCCCATTTAAATAAAACAATAGTAATCGCTGGTACCAGTAAAAACTTTCATCCCCATAATCGCTCATCACTTTTACCGCATTTCCTTCCGGCTCATCATAACGATCATATTTCCGGTATTCTTCACTAACCCAGAGCAGTGCGTAATAAAATAGTAAGGTACAACCTGTAAAGAGGATAAAGACTTTTACAATTTGCCAGATAAGGTGGAATGGTTTTCGCATCGTTACCAGCATCCTTCGCTCTTCGATTTCATCCAATCTATTACAACTTATGCCAGTAACGAAGCGATTTATACATGCTTCTTGGCGAAAATGATTTACAAGTTCGATAGATTGCAGTAGGTCGTTTAAAGGAAAATGAATCCACTATACGGATGCTGTGTTCGAGTTCTTCTTTTTTTGCCGTTTTTGTTTTTCTTGACAATGTTTACATATGCCGTGAAACGTCAGGCGATGATCTGTGATCTGGAAATGCCACCGTCTTTCAACGATCATCTCCACGTCTTCAAGGAGATCTTCCTGGATTTCTTCCACTGAACCGCATTCGATACAAACGAGATGGTGATGGAAATGCTGTGATCCTTCTATCCGTAAATCATAGCGGGACACCCCATCACCGAAATTGACCCGGTCGACGATTTTCAACTCCGTTAACAGATCTAAGGTCCGGTAAACCGTCGCAAGACCGATTTCCGGATATTTTTCTTTAACGAGCAGGTAAACATCTTCAGCACTCAAATGATCCGAAGCATGTTCGAGGAGAACCCTTACCGTCGCTTCCCGCTGGGGTGTCAACTTATAACTGGAAGAATGCAGTTGTTTTTTTATTCTCTCAAGGCGATTTTCCATGAAAAAGCCCCTCTCTTGCGAAGTACATTCATTATAACAAAATCTGGAAAGCTTGAAAACTGAAGCCATTCTCATTTACAATTGATAATTATTTTCAATTTAAAATCATTATAAAGTAAAATTCTCAATTAAGCAATTGCAAAAATCCGCGCATAAAATAAGGGGTGATATATCCTTCGATGAATGCGGCGATCGCAAGAAATAAAAGCATGATCCCGAACAGTAAGCAGTAACGGATAAAAAGCGGTGCAAACGGTTGAAACATGGATTTGACAAACAGTTTTTTGATCATTTGCATGGAGAAGGAAACCGTGATCACGGCGCTGGCGATAAATAGAGGTATGATGATCATATTCTGCGGCAATACCGAAACGAGCGACATGAAAAAGCCATGCCAACCCATCTGCTGGACTAAAAAACCGACGGAAAAACCAACAACCATCCCTTTTACGAACAATAAAAGCATGATGATCGGCAGACCGATCATAGATATTCCCAAGATCCACATGAGGCCGATGAACTTGCTGTTATATTGAAAAGAGTGAATAAATACATCCCGGGCTTTAAGGATGTCCCCATGTTCGATTTGCCCGAAAAATTGCTGTAAAAAATAAAATAAATCTTCTTTTTGCGTAAGACTGAGACTATTCACGAGAATCGCCCCGAAGACAACCCCCATTAAAAAAAGTACCGCATGAAAAATATAAAGCGAAGAGTGCTCCTGTATATGATCCATGACTAGATTCGTGCCCGTCCGGTGCTTCATTCTCTTCTTCCTCCCTGTACCGATTACTAGATAGTTATGAAGGAAAGAGAGGAAGTATGTCCGGAATCATATAATTTTGCGAGAATAGGGAGGATGATCGGCATTTTTAGTCTTCCCCGGATGAGACCGTGCCGTAGCGACCACCGCCGCCTGCGGCCACTTTTAACTCACCCGTTCGCATCTTTATGATCATCCGGGCGATTTTCTCATGAACAACTTGAACGAGGTCGTTGAAACTTGTCCGATGCAAAATATTCATTTCCGTTTCGAAATGATCTAACAATTTCTTCACCGTTTTCGGACCGACTCCAGGTAAAAAATCGAGCGGTACTTGATGGATATACGGTGGACGTCGAGGCGGTGTGGACGGACCGTCTACCGATAATTCCGCAATCCGTTCCGCCACGCCCTTTACCATCCGCTTTGAGCCACAATTCGGACATGGATCGCAAAACTTTGGGAAATGCATAAAGCAATTCTGACAAGTGGTGTCGTGATATTTTCCGAGTTTTGGATCCAGTCCATAATTGGCGACGATTTTCCTCCCCTCTTCTTCGGTCAATGCTTTTTTTATTTCCGAAAAATCCGGTGTCGTAAGGCGTAATTTTTGATATTCCCGGGCGATTTTACCAACTGAATGGGCATCGGAATTTGTAAGAAAAGGATATCGGTAAAGTTCCGGAATGTTTTCCACCATGTATGTATCGGAACTAAGTCCCAGTTCAATGGCATCGATCAACTCCGGTGCGAATACTTCTTCCAGCGAATAACGTACGCCTTTACCGTATAAGCTTTTGAAGGGCGTGAAAACATGAGCCGGTATAAAGAGTCCTTCTAACTCCTTAACCTTTTTCTGTAGATCTCGCCCGGTCACGTAAATGCGCTGGGAACTTAATTGTATGTTCTTCATACAAGTGGCGAGCCATTGGGCGAATTCTCGCATCCTTTTTAATGTCGGCATGAAGACGAGTACATGAATCGATCCCTGACAATGGGCATCGTATATTTCCAATTCGCTCCCTAAAAGAAGCGTGGTCCTTTTTTCGAACAGAAGACCACCACCGGCAAGTTCTTCAAGCCTTCCAGCTCTGCGTAAAGCCTCGATCTCATCCTGGACTTCGGGGGAATGACTATCGATCACTCCGACGATATCGATTCCTTTGCGGTTTTTCGCGTGTTCAAGAATATTCGTTAAAGTTAAATCACGGGAGGCGGTGATCTTCACAGGTTTACCTGATTTTGTTCTCCCGATATGAATGTGGAAGTCAGCAAAGAATTCATCCATCCTTTATTTCCCCATTTCTTGCAAAAGTTGCCAGTATTGGATCGCGATCAATGTTTTCGCATCGTGAATCTTCTGTTCATTAATTAGTTGCTGTGCTTCGGATAAGGTCACTTCCAGCACTTCCACGAATTCATCTTCATCAAGCGTGCGGTTATTCGTGCGCGTTAAACCTTTTGCTAGATAAAAATATAAAATTTCGTTGGAGAATCCGGGCGAAGTATAAAATGAATTGATCGGGATCAGTTCCTCACAGCTATAACCCGTCTCTTCCTCAAGTTCTCTGCGTGCGCATACCGCAGGTTCCTCTCCCGCATCGAGTTTTCCCGCCGGAATTTCAATGAGCGTCTTCTCCAATGGTTTGCGAAATTGCTCGACCAAAACGATTTTTTCTTCGTCGGTAATCGCTAGAACTGCCACCGCTCCGGGATGTACGACTATTTCCCGTGTACTCGTCTTTCCGTTAGGTAACTCAACTTCATCCAGATAAACATCGATCATCCTGCCTTGAAAAATGGTTTCTCGTTTGAGCGTTTTTTCTTCCAGTGAACGCATTAAAACCACTCCAGTTCTCATTTTTTCCACTACGTCATATAGTTTACCATACTAAATTTTCAAGAAAAAAGGAATGCGGGGTAATGATGATGAGAAAAATCATTTTAAACGGAAAAGCATGGGAAGTAAGACATTTATTAAGACAATACCAGCAACAATTTGCATATGTCGCCGATTGGATTGATACGATGGAACATCTATATAAAAAATGTTCCGCATCCCCTACTTTAATACTCCTGATGAGAAAATCATGAGAAAGTCATTTTTGGTCTTTTATTTCTTTTAAACATTGCTTATGAAACCGCACTCATTTACAATAACAATTAAAAGAATACGATTTGTTTCTAACGTACGGAAATGAATAATCACCGCTTTTCTCCACAAGATAATGGCGAACCATAGCGGAAAGGAGAAAAGCAATTTGTCAAGAAAACGGGATCGAGGCTACAGCCAGAAAGGAAAACCCCAGGCCGATAGCGTCAAAAAGATTATCGCCAGAGAAACATTAGACCAGGCAATCCATCCGACGAATCGGCAAAACGGCGAACAATGACAGGACAATCAAGGCTGCCCCGGCAGCCTTTTTCCTTGTAATTTTTTTGGAGGTGATACCTTGCAAGAAAAAATTAAAAAAGGACTGCTCTTTTCCAGCCTCTTACTTTTCGGGAGCACGACAATGTTCGGTGTTTATTTTACGGAACGGGTCAGCCGGATCCGGAAAAAATCATCTGAAGAGATCTATAACCGGGAAAAACAACTTGGACACATCGACGAACAAACTTTACAGGCATTACCGAAAGAAGAGCTCCGGATCCCCTCCCCGCACGGCTATATGATCTCCGCCCTGGCGATTACTCCTCATGAAACGAACAAGTATATGATTTTTTCCCATGGAGTAACAGAAAACAAATTAAGTTCAATGAAATATGCCAATCTCTTTTTAAAACGGGGGTTTAATACCGTCATTTACGATCAAAGACGCCACGGAAATACAGGCGGTAACAGTACGAGTTACGGTTTTTACGAAAAAGATGATCTTCGAGCGATCGTCCAGTGGTTGCGAAAAACAAAGGGAGAAGTCTTCCTAGGAATCCATGGTGAGTCAATGGGGGCGGCGACAACCCTACTGTATGCGGCGGAAAATAAGAACGGTGCTGATTTTTATATCGTGGACTGCCCGTTTTCTGATTTAAAAGAACTTCTTACATATCGAATCGAATGTGAAATGAAATGGATACCAGCCAAACTGATCCTTCCCATCGGAAATTTGTTTTTAAAACTTAGGGACAAGTACGGGATGGAAGATGTTTCGCCGCTTGCGGTAATCGAGCAAATCGAAGAACCGATCTTGTTTATTCATAGTAAAAAAGATGATTATATCCTCCCGTATATGACGGAAGAATTGTATCAACGGAAAAAAGGACCGAAGATGCTCTTTCTCGCCGAAAACGGTGCCCACGCCCAATCATTAAATGAGAATCGAAGCGAATACGAAGCGGCGATCGATCATTTTTTAAAACAATATGTCTTTTGCGACACTGCCCCGTAACTTTCGAAAAATATACATGCCGGAACCCACCGGTAATCGCCCTGCACAAAAATTCTTCTTGAGAAAGATAAAACGGATTCATAAAATCAAACTAGTTTGCAATGCGAGATGCATACTTTTATTTTTTTGTGTTACTATTTTGCAATGCAAGCCAGAAGACTCCCTTTTTTATTTTTACCTAACTATCTTGTTTTGCAAGTTATATATGACCCATATAGGAGGTGACCGTACTGGATACAAGCCAACTCTTAAAAGGAATTTTAGAGGGATGCTTGTTAAGCATTATCGCAAAAGGGGAAACGTATGGTTATGAGATGATTGAAAAACTCGAACAGTATGGATTGACAATGGTTAAAGAAGGTAGCATTTATCCCCTTCTTTTACGGATGCGAAAGGAAAAACTCGTCGAAGTGAAAACTAAGCCCATCCCTTCCGGTGGACCGCGACGCAAATATTATTACATCACGGAAAAAGGCCTTGAGGAACTGGAACGGTTTAAGAAAAACTGGTAGACGATTTCTACGAGCGTGGATAAAATTTTATCTTCATGAGTGAGGAGATTTTCCTGG
>CALKAK010000045.1 GCA_937983015.1 uncultured Bacillaceae bacterium
AACCCTTTTTTTAAAAATTATCGCATGAAAAATGAGTTTTTTTTGACCCGGATGGACTATTTTGACGGAAAACTTTCTTCGCTTAACGATTTATCTTGTTTAATTCATTTTATTTTAAAAGGAAATATGGTAAAATAATGACAATAGTTTGTTCGTTAAACGAACTATCAAACAAAAAACTCATATACATATATGATTTTATTAAAATTTTAGGTGAATTTGTCTACTTTTTCATATATTCTAAAAGTAATTAAGGTACCTTTTTACGGTAATTGATCGCGATTCTTTGAGATCCCGATACAAATTTTCCACAACCTTTTGTCGGTTCATAAAACCATGACCACATGTTGAGTAAGATGTATGTTAATTTTGCTTTTTCCGGAAAGAATCCTTTAGAATTTTTTTCATTTGGTTCAAGTAACGTGTTATCTCTAAATTAAGAAGAAAATGGAATTTTTTTCTGCTAAATTAATGTTTGGTACTGTTTACTTTCGCCGCAAACCCCGTCTAATTCATCATCTGATAAATGTACAAACGTATACGGCCATAAAAGTTTTTCGTGCATAGTATATAGTATAACGTTTTTGACAAGTACATTCTCGATCTATAACATATGAACATGGTACCGAAAATTTTTCAAAGTGGAAAAATTAGCTACTATGCTTGAAAATATGGTGTAATTTATACATGTGAGCAAAAACCTTTTTTCTGCCCTTAAATACGTTGACAATTCTTATCAGAACTATCTTGAAAATATCTTAAAGGAGTTAATTCACAAATGTCTACTGTCACTGGAAATCAGCAACTCGTAAAACAAATTAATAAAACTCTTGTCCTGGAAAAAGTGATGAATGAGGCGCCAATCTCCCGCGCATATATCGCCAAGCAATTGGGGCTGAATAAAGGGACCGTTTCCTCTCTCGTAAGCGAATTGATCGATGAACACCTTGTTTTTGAAACTGGTCCCGGTGAATCTAGCGGTGGTCGTAGACCGGTTATGCTTACGTTCAATAAAGATGCGGGTTATGCAATCGGTGTCGATCTCGGTGTCAATTATATTTTAAGTATATTGACGGATTTAAAGGGGAACGTGGTCAGAGAAATCTATCAACATATAACGAATACCGAGTATGAACATGTCTTTAGTATCATAAAGAAATCTATAAATGACTTGATCGAATCCGCTCCCGATAGTCCGTATGGAATTATCGGAATCGGGATCGGTGTCCCCGGTATCGTTAACAATCAAGGGGAAATCCTGATCGCGCCTAACTTACACTGGGAAAACGTTCAATTAAAAGAGCAAATAGAAAAGACTTTTAATTTACCGGTGGTCATTGAAAATGAAGCGAATGCCGGTGCGTATGGGGAAAAACTTTTTGGTGCCGGTAAGGATTTTAACAATATGATTTATGTCAGTGCCGGAATCGGGATCGGTGTTGGTATTATTATCGATGGAGAACTATACACCGGTAACAATGGTTATTCCGGAGAAATGGGGCACACGATCATCATGGTCGATGGTAAGAAATGCTCTTGTGGTAGTGTAGGCTGCTGGGAGCTATATGCATCGGAAAAAGCATTATTAGAACATGTAAAAGAAAAACATATTATAAATAGCGAGTGCCTGACCATCGAGATGCTCATCGAAGAGGCGGAAGCTGGGAACGATGCGATAATTGAAGTTTTTAAAGAGATCGGTAAATATCTCAGTGTGGGCATCAACAACATTATAAAAACCTTTAATCCCCAACAGGTTATCATCGGGAACCGACTGGCGATGTTACAAAAATGGATTGAGGTGCCGATTCAAGAGTTTATCCAAAAACATTGTAAACAATTTTTGCAAGAAGATTTATCGGTAGAGTTCTCGGCATTAAAAAAACACTCTGTTCCCGTAGGAGTTTCTGCACTATCGATTGAACATTTCTTAAAATCAAAAATACTATTTTAATCGATAAGATGACCAGCCGTTAGTTGTCCAGTAAACCATAAAATTTCCTGGTTATATAAGGTTTTTTAAAGAAGTGAATCCTTCTCCCGTTTCGATTTATCTACATTCAAACCGATCGCTAGGCGATCACCACCATCTTGTTCGTACAAATGCTCATTTCCACACGGCTGGAATTAACACAAAACTCTCCGCCACTGTTATCAGCACAATGAGGGAGAGTTTTGTCATTTTTTCTCTCAAATCTATATATTCAATTTAATGGAACAGAATCCTTTAATCGTTTCCGGGTCTCTCTGTGAATAGCAAAGACTTTTCCCGGTATCTAAGGTTTTGATCCTTTCCATATCCTCTTGGTACAATTCATAATCAAAAATATTTTAAGTTCTCGATCATTCGACCCTTACTTGTCGTTTTTGGAATAGCGATAATTCCTCTTTGCGTTAACCAGCGCAAAATGATCTGAGCAACGGTTTTATTATATTTTTGCGATCGAAACTAATGTTTCATTTCGAAAAACGTTGTTTTCACACTTGGCCAGAGGGGCCCACGCCTGAATCTGTACATCGTGCTCTTCCATCAATTTTTGACTTTCGATTTGTTGATCAAATGGATGCGTTTCCACCTGGTTCACCGCTGGAGTCACCTCATGGTGGATGATAAAATCGATGAGATGTTCATCGTAGAAATTGCTGACTCCAATGGCTCTGACCTTTCCTTCACGATACAACTCTTCCATCGCCCTCCATAAGCCGTATATATCGCCAAATGGATGATGGATCAAATACAGATCGATGTATTCCAGTTGTAATCGTTTTAAAGATTTTTCAAAAGCCCGTTTTTTTCATATCCAGCATCTTGAATCCAAACTTTGGTCGTAATAAATCATTCATCGCGAGGGACTTCACTTCGCTTAATGGCTTTGCCAACCGCTTCTTCATTTAAGTACGAAGCAGCGGTATCGATTAGGCGATACCCGACTCGGATCGCATCCAGTACACAGCGCTCACATTCTAAAGGATCATTGATTTGAAAAACGCCATACCCCAAAACGGGCATTTTCACTCCATTGTTCAATGTATCGGTTTTTATTTTTGCCAATTATTATTAATGTAGTTATCGGTAATATACCATAACAAATTAATGGTTTGAGAGTTTCACAGGAATATCACATATGCTCATTATCTCGTTCACGGGACCATTTGAAAATCATTAATTTTTCTTTCTGATATGATCCCTTTGGGAACTATCGCGTACAAATCAGGTAGGCGAAGCATCTACGATCACTTTATACCGATTTATATCAAACTACTTTTTTAGTCATACGGTTATTTATTACAAATTCAATTTGGTTCCAGAGGCGATTTGACCCATCCTCACTTCTAATTAAAAAATAGTAGTACAAACCCTTGCCCAGGTCCGTACTACCAATGCGGTTATGATTTCTTATTTTTAAATCGATAAAATCCAAAAACTTCTTAATTTCATCATTTTTCCCGGTAATCGTTTATTCCTCTACCGTAAACGTGTACACCGTTTTTGCTTCATAAGTATCCCCCGGCTCGAGGATCACTTGCTGAAAATGCGGATGGTGAATCGCATCGGAATAGCCTTGTGTTTCCAGACAAACTCCTAGATACGGACGGGACATCACACCCTCTTTCAATTCCAATGTTTCCGGTATCGTGTTTCCGGTGTAAAGAATGACACAAGGTTGGTCAGTTTCCACGATCAACTTCCGGCCGGATTCGTGATCGACCAGCTCAATTTCCCGGGAAAAGTGTTCATCGAGAACGAAGGGATGATCGTAGCCATTTCCTACAAGCTTATTCTGTTCATGGTCAGAATTCTTACCCGTAATTAACTTCTGGCCTCCTCGAAAATCAAATGGCGTATCCGAAACATCAACCAGTTTACCTGTCGGAATTAATTCGTCATCCAATTCGAGAAAACGGCTACTTTTCATTTTCAATTCATGCGCAAGAACATCCTTTTGCAAATTGCCGGTTAAATTAAAATAGGTATGGTTCGTTAAATTGACCAATGTTTTTTTATCGGTTGTCGCTGTACAGAAAAACTCCCATCGATTATCATTTGTGAGGAAATAAGTAACGGTGACTTGAAGATTTCCCGGATAGCCTTCTTCCCCATCTTCACTCGTATAAGTAAAGCGAACTCCGACTTTATTTTTTTCTTCTACCGTTTCTGCCCGCCAAACTTTTTTATTAAATCCTTCCGGTCCTCCGTGTAAATGGTGTTTGCCCTCATTTGCCGGTAGTTTGTACACATTGCCATCCAGAGTAAATTCCGAGTTCCCAATTCGACCGGCAACCCTGCCAATGATCGAGCCAAAATACGGTTGTTCTTTTTTCAAATAGTCTTCGATTCGTTCAAACCCGAGCACAATATTCGCCAAATTACCGTCTCGATCAGGTGTTTTGATTTCGGTTACAGTACAGCCTAAATTCGTGCAGCTCAAACTAATTCCACGGTCATTTTCCAACGTGTATAAAAAAACATCCTTCCCTTCAATCTGTCCTTTTTTTTCAACGTGAATTCGCATGCACGACCACCTACCCTTCAGATTTTTTCAAGAAGTTTACGCATGAGTACAAAATACGATTCGCATCATCCAAAAACTAGAACAGTTTTGCAAAACTATCATTCTTAATCATTATATTTCGTGAGAATATGTTTTTGACAAATCTAAACATACGGTATTTCTTAAGATTGTTATCTAAATGTTATTACTAAATAACCCCCTTTTATATAAATTAGTTTGACCGGCAAACAAACTAAGTTTATTATAATAATAACATATATATTCTTAATTGGAAACGCTTTCCCTATCAAACGAATTGCTTTACAATATAATATTGTACTCATTTCTCCAAAATTACGAAACTATATCACGTGTCCAGGAGCTGAAAAAAATGAGTGTTCAAAAGCAGTTGTTGGGATTATCCGTTGGGTTACTGCTTGCATGGGTCATCAGTCAGTTTTTCACTTTGATAGGGAATTTACTGTTATTGATAGGAATCGCTGGAATCTTTTCCATCTATCTTAGAGAAAAACGAAAACAGGATCCGGCCGACGTTCTAGCAGAAACGATCAAAACGGGAAATCTACAAGACTTGAAAAAAGATGACCTGGCCGAACATCCAGCACTTGAATACATATTAAATGTTTTTACACAAACTGTAAAGGATTTCCAGGAATCCATCGACGAAATTCAAAAACTGACAAAAATCGTGATCGAAACCGCGAATGAATCAACAGAGAAAGCGAATCTCATGTCCGATGTGAATCTGACAGTTTCACGAGGAGCACAACTGCAAGCAGAAGATGCTGAACAAATGAGTAAAAATACCGACGAACTCGCCCAACGATTTCAAAACGTTTTAGATGCTGTGACAGCAATGCAGGAATCGATTAATAGTTTCCAGGAATTAATGACACAAGGAAATCAACGACTGTCAGCAACGCTCGCTTCCAGTGAAAGCACTAAAGAGGAACTGAATCGAGTTTTTGAAACGATCGAACTACTAAACCACAGTCTCTCCCAAATTCATACCATAACCGATGTAATTACCGAAATTGCTTCGCAAACAAATTTACTCTCGTTAAATGCCCAAATCGAAGCGGCCCGGGCCGGCGAAGCGGGTAGGGGCTTTTCTGTGGTCGCAACCGAGATCCGTAAATTGGCGGACCAAAGTCATGAATCAGCGTCTGAAATCAGTCAAATATTGAAGAATTTGACGGAAAAGATCAACGCGATGATCGCTTCCGTCGAATCGACGAGTGAGAAATTTTCCGTTCAACAAGAATCCGTCGAAAAAGTCAATCAGCTGTTTGAAGAATTCAAGGCTAATGTTCAAGCCATATCCGATGAGCAAAAGAATATTCGCAACCAGATGGCCCATCTTGATGATGCGAAAAATAAAATTATCGGCGCCATTGAAAATATCACGATGATCGCCCAACAAACCGCCGCTTCAACCCAGGAAGCTGCAACTTTGAGCATGCAGCAGAAACAATCAAATGATATTTTACTCGATCTCTCCGAACAATTGCAAAAGCTCGTCACCCAAGTTGAACGGTCGATCGATATTTATAAAGTAGATCGCAAGGAGAAAAGCGCTAAAAAAATCGCCTTTGTCAGCAATTTACAAATGGGACATCCTTTTACCGAATTGATGATCAAGAATGGCGAAAATGCGGCACGTAAATACGGGTTTCATTTTACGGTAAAATACATGGAACGTTTCGAACCAGATGAACAAATTCAGAATATCGAAGAGTTGAAAGAAGAAGGGCTTGACTATTTGATCTTGATTCCTTATGGTCAGGAAAGAATCGTACCGGTAATCAACGATCTGTACGAGGAAGGAATTCCAACGATTTGTGTCGATGTTGATATTCCAGAAAGTCAACGTATCAGTTTTATCGGCACGGATAACTACGATGCCGGTGTCCAAATGGGAGAGTTGATCGCCAAGCAACTCAATGGTAAAGGCCGAGTCATTCTCAGCTCCTTTAATTTTGAACAGGAAAATTTACAAGAACGGATCCAGGGAATTCGTGACGTGCTGGCCAAACATCCTGACATTCAAATCGTAGGAGAACAGATCGGCTATTACGATCATAACGAACGGGCTAAAGATTTCGAAAGAGTCGTACAAAAAGCCGGTGATTTTGACCTAGCCGCCGGCGTGGACAGTGATTTTGGTTCCGTCATGACCCTTTATGCCAAGAAACATGATATTACCGGAAAACAGTTCATAGGTTTTGACGATAACCCGGCTAACCTGGAGGCTATTAAAAAAGGCGTACTGGATGCCGTAGTGGCTCAACGCCAACGGCTTTTCGCCGAACGCGCTGTTAAGAAAATTTTCGATCTAGAAGCTGGAAAAAATATAGAAGAAACAGAACTACTTGGAACATTCGTGATCAACAAAAATAACGTGGATGTGCTTTTAAAACAGTAAAACCATGCTTGCTACTTCGATTGGTTGATCTGTTTGATCTTTGTAAGATCGTCTAAAGTATTTCGGGGGCTGTGACGACAATTAACAGCCCCCGTTCTATATTTCCATGTTCACATGATGAATTACGCTTTTCTAAGCTGTAAAATATGATCATCCTCAACTACAAATACGCCTCGTTAGGTTTATCAGAAAGTTCTTCCAAAGTGAGGAAATCAAAGCGAACTTCCTGCTCCTTCCCCATGGGACTGCAAGCGTAAAGCCCGGCTTGAAACACGGCACGAAATTGAACTTCCCGTATCGTTTTCATCATTATCGGCCTATAAATCCAATTTAATATCCTGGCTCACCAACGTTCGAATGGTAAAGGACTCAAAATCAATGCTCGGCAAAAGATTCGCCAAAAGTATTTGGTGACCTTACTTTTCCTCACTCTTCCAAAATAAACTTTTCCACAGCTTGGGCAAATCCGTCTTCCGCATTTGTGCCCGTGACATATTTTGCAGAGACTTTCATCTCCTCGGGAGCATTTCCCATGACCACACCAAACCCGACGTATGATAACATATCCCAATCATTAGGCCCATCACCAAGGGCCATAACTTCTTCCGGTTTTATATCTGGGAAAAAATGTTTTAAAACGGTTTTTAAACCATTCAATTTCGTCGCCTGTTGATTGGTGATTTCTAAATAATTCGGATTCGAACGATGAATGCTCGAGGTGATTCTATCTAACGATTTTAAAGTATTTTCTGCCTTGAGAATCGTTTCGATTTCACCGATTAACATGATTTTATGAATCGGTATATTACTTTCAATCACTTCATCGAGTTCCCGATATTCTGGGGTTATTTTGACTAAATCGATTTCCATTTGCAACCATTGATCCTGTCTTTCAGCGAACCAATTCGTACCAGAATATAGATTGATATTCAATTCAGGAAATTCCTCTTTGATCACATCATACATGCGGACCAATTCTTCTCGTTCGAGTACATATTCAACTAAAATGTCTAATGACCCATCCCGCCCCATCTTATAAATAATTCCCCCGTTATAACCGACAACCGGAGAAACTAATTCGAGTTCTCGATACAGTGCGAACATCTCCTGTGGCGAACGGGCAGATACTAATATAAATGGGATTTTCTCTTCATGCAGTCGTCGAACAACCTGCTTCGTTCGTTCTGATAAGGTGCCATCCGGTAACAACAACGTTCCATCAACATCGGTAAAAACGAGTTTCGGTTTCATTCTCCTGCTCCTTTAGGTGATAAGTTCAATTATTATTCTACAAAATTTCCCAGAAACGGTCATCTTTTGCAAAAATGGGAACGTCTCGAAGTTTTTTAAAAGAATAATAGATTCCCATCGGCCCATCCTTAAAATAAATCCTTGCTCCTGTTATGATAAATATAGGTGTTATATTGTAAGGATTGCTGTTTCATTAAAAAATGAACCCGGGGAGGTGCCGCGCTATGAAATTTGGTCTCAGGAAACCTAGTTTAAAAAAGTCGCTTAAGGCGAGAACGACCGGCAAAATGAAACGGAACATTAAAAAAGCCCTCGTTCCAGGATATGGCAAGAAAGGTATGGGCTGGATCAAGAATCCGAAAAAAGCAGCTTACAATAAAGTCTACCGAAAGACGACGAAATCAATTTTTGATTTGTTTAAGTAGTAACAAGAGTTATAGCAACCCGCAATTCTTGTAACTACCCATTCATTCCGCCAATCTCGCTTTTCATCCGCTTCTTTTTCGAATTTCACCTAATATCTTTTTTGTTTTCATTAAGATTTTTAAAATACGGGCAGATCAAAGTTATATTTAACAACTATGAGGGCACTTTCTTGTTCTCGCAAGAGTTATCCGCCGCCCTGTTATAGGGAACAACTTTCGTATAGCAAAAGCAGCCCTTCCCCAGTATCGCTGAAGAAGGGCTTTTACTCACATTATTTTTGTAACAGTTCATTGGAAAGACGAATAAATTCTTCGGCATCTTTTGCCGCAATCTGGATCCCCGCTTCCCAGAAGTCCGGCTTCGTCAAATCGACTCCGAGGTGTTTTTGCGCCAGATCTTCCACCTTCATAGAGCCGGTATCTTTCAATAAAGCGATGTAGCGATCTTCAAAGCCTTCCGGATTCTTCAAGTATTCCGCATAAATCCCGAGGCTGAACAAATAGCCGAACGTGTAAGGGAAGTTATAAAACGGTACTTTATCAATAAAGAAATGCAACTTACTGCACCAGAAGTGCGGATGATAGCTGGCCAGCGCATCACAATACGCTTCTTTTTGGGCCTTAAGCATCAGTTCATTGAGCCGCTGGGCCGGTACAAATCCCTTTTGCCGCTCTTCGTAAAAGGCCTTTTCAAACAAGAAGCGCGCATGGATGTTTAAAAACATCGCGGTTGCATTTTCCAGTTTCGCATTCAACAAGATCAGTTTTTCTTCTTTCGTTCGGGCATTGACGACCGTGGCGTTCCAGATGATCGTCTCTGCGAACGTACTGGCGGTTTCCGCCACGTTCATCGCGTAATTTTGATTGAGCCGCGGCAAATCATTCATCACATGACTATGAAAGGCGTGCCCAAGCTCATGAGCCAGGGTGCTCACGTCACTGGCAGAACCGGTGAAAGTCATGAAGATCCGGGATTCATTGAACTCGGGCAATTCGGTGCAATATCCACCCGGCCGTTTATTCGGACGATCTTCGGCCTCCACCCAACGATTTGTCAACGCATGTTTAGCGAATTCGGCCAATTTCGGTCCGAAGGATGCAAAGTTTTCGATGACAAAATCACAAGCTTCATCATATGAAAACTGCGGTGGTTTGTGATCCCCCAGGGAAATCGGAGCGTCAACATCCTGCCAGCCTAATCGATCCATGCCGAGTATTTTCGCTTTTTGGTTTAACAGTGCGATGAACGGTTGTTTATTTCGAGCTACCGCATCCCACATCGCATCGAGAGTTTCCCGGCTCATACGGTTATATTCTAAAGGCTCTTCCAAAAAGTCTTTATACTTATGGAATTTTTGCACTGAAAGGCGAAAACCATCGAGATGGTTAAGTGTGTCGGCAAAAATTGGCGCGTAATGTGCCCAGGCTTTCTCCCAGTTCGTAAATAGTTGCTTACGAACTTCCGGGTCCGGATCGGAATACATCCGATTCATCGCCTGTCCGACGGATAACTCCGTCGTTTTTCCATTTTTATCAGTAAAAGGAATCGTCATGATACTGACAACGGTATCATAGAGCCTGCTCCAGGCAGTCTGGCCGTCTTTGTTCAATTCCGTGATGATCGTTTCCTCGGCATCTGATAACAAACGCTTTCCTTCATCACGAATCTCATTGAGGACAAAAGAAACTTCCTGGAGTTTATCATCTTTCAGTAATTCTTGCCAATCCGCATCGGCGATTTTCCCCAGTTTCTTCGTCAATACTTTCCAGGCTTTTTCGAACTCGCTGTAGAAATCGATAATTTGTCCCATAACCACATTGGCATATTCATCATCCATATAAGCGTCATGCCACATTTGCACGAATGTTCGGGCCTGGCCAAGGCCTCTTTCGACCTTCTCCATGTGCGCTAACAAATCTTTGAAGGGTTCCGGAGAACGCTCGGCTGGATAATCCCAGGATGCGAGTCGCTCTTTAAATTCGGCCAACTCTTTTTTAACAGTATCTAATTTTTCTTGTAATTGTGGCGATTTCGTGCCCCCGGGAAAAATGGAATCTAGATCCCAAGTGTCAACATATTTCATCTTCGTCAACTCCTTCTATCAATGATCCATCAGACATAACGGTAAAGTGAACCCACCTCACCATGTAAAGAAAGATAATATATAATCATACTCTTTTTTCTGAAAAAATCATTATCTTTGGCCAATATTTTCCACTGAAAAGCGAAGCTTTGTCAAGAAGTCTGCGTTTCAAATCGTTTCTTTACGGTCTTACCTCTTATAATCTTGTAAACCGTACGGCTCGAGTGTTGTGGATAAGTGAAGAACAGCACCAAAGGGAATCTGTTTTCCAACAAAAATTTCTTCCTTAACTTCAGAAAGAAATCCTAATTTAAATTCACCTTCTGGATTTTTTCCGCGAATTCTAATGTTACTTGATTTAATTCCTCTAAATATCGTTCCGCACGGTCTTTTTCACCATTATTGATGGCACGGATCGCCTCTTTTGCTAAGTTATGTAATTTTTTATGCGGTTCAATCAATGCTTTTGTTGCGGCATCGTGACCGGGACGAGCAAGAAATTGCCCCAACGTGCATTCTTGATGACCAATTATATCATCGGGGTTCAGTTCAACGAAGCCGCAATACGCATTGTACGCTTTCCACTTTAACAAGAGATGTTCGGATAATACCGGTATTAAAACTTCATTTCCTTGAAAATCTTTATAATAAGGTAAAGCAGTTTGCCGACATTCTTCCAGCATGTGACTGAACGAGTAGATACCGCGGCCGGTTTCCATACAATATGCGTGTAATTTTTCCGTCTGTTCCTGTAATGTCAACTATTTCCCTGTCTGTTCCTGGGAGACCGCTCTTTCTTCTTCCACATTAGCAAAAATATTGGCGAATGACTCATTAATCATCTGGAAGGAATTTGCCATTTCACGGAGCGAAGATACCGTATTTGCAAACGGTGATTGAAACGGCGGTCAGCCTGTACCACGTTTCGTTTGCAACTCTACCCTCCTATATACAAAACGGGGAAGTATTCTCCAAAATATCGATCAAGATGACTGTATAAAAAGGTTGTTAACTATTGCTAGCAACATAAAAACGTGTTATTGTATTGTACAATATACATTTTTTGCTAAGGAGGGAACATGATACGCCGTGTAACGTTAGAACGCATATTAAACGATCCCACTTTCCAAAAATACATCTCCCGCTCA
>CALKAK010000046.1 GCA_937983015.1 uncultured Bacillaceae bacterium
TCGATCGCTACGATGCGAAAGTGCTTTATATCGATACAGACGCCCATCATGGAGATGGAGTACAGTGGGCTTTTTATGATAATCCCAATGTTTGTACCGTTTCCATTCATGAAACCGGCAAATACTTGTTCCCGGGAACGGGAAACATTTATGAACGAGGATATGGAAAAGGGTACGGGTATTCTTTTAACATACCGTTAGAAGCTTTTACTGAGGATGATTCCTGGTTGGAAGCCTATGAAACAGCGGTGTGGGAAATCGCTGATTACTTTAAACCGGATATCCTGATCACACAAAACGGTGCCGATGCCCATTATTATGACCCTTTAACTCATTTGTCAACGACCATGAAAATTTATCGGAAGATTCCGCAAGTCGCCAAGCAAATCGCCGAAACATATTGCGAGGGACGCTGGATCGCGCTTGGTGGCGGTGGTTACGATATTTGGCGGGTCGTCCCCCGAGCATGGGCGATGATCTGGATCGTTATGACTGGCTTCCAATTACAAACGGATGAGCTCCCAAAAAAATGGCTAGTAAAATGGCAAAAAGAAGCGGATGTTAAGTTGCCAGAAACCTGGGATGACCCAGCCAATATTTATCCACCAATTCCGAGAAAAAAGGAAATTGAAGAAAAAAACAGGCAGACCGTTGACAAAGTATTAAATTTCATTCATAAGAAACAAGATTTATAAATACTCAAACAAATTATACCTAAACATCTATCAATATACAGGCCATAACTATGCACGACAAAATCATATAAGACAGCAAAAAACAGGCATCCCGCGATGCCTGTTTTTTCTATTCTCCAGATTCATTTGTACTTTCAGCCTGACCGCGTGCCTCATCCAGAATAATTATTTCCACACGGCGATTTTTCGCCCAATTTTCCGGACCATCATTCGGTGCCACTGGACGTGTTTCCCCAAAACCGACCGCCATAAAACGATCAGGGGCTAAGCCGTTCTGCTCAATGAAGTAGCGGATCACACTACTAGCACGGGCTCCCGAAAGCTCCCAATTTGAAGGATAAACATAAGTATTTATCGGACGGCTATCCGTATGCCCTTCAACACGTACCATATTGGGGATTTCTTTGAGAAAATCACTGACACGATCCAGTATCGGGATCGCTTCAGACAAAATGATCGCTTCGCCAGTATTAAAAAGGATCTGTTCCGGAAGGACAAGAATCAATCCTTCCTCGGTCCGCTTAGTACCGACTACACCTTCCAAACCTTCTTCTCGTAAAAATTTATTCAGTTCAGCATGAACATAATCCAAATTCCCTTCGGTCGCTGTCCCTTCATCCAGGTTTCCTTCCATCTCATCGGAAGAATTTCCCGGTCCTTCATCGAAGGGGATCATCGAGGGATAGAATTCGAAAATATTGCGATTTTGAAAGGATTCCGTTATAGCGCGGAATTTCTCTACATCTACGGTAGATGCGGAAAATATTAAAACAAAAAAAACTACGATGTTCGTCATTATATCCCCATAGGTGGTGAGCCAGGCTTGTTTGTTTTCCTTTTTTTGAGGAGGCGTTGATTTGCGATATTTCATCAATCAAACCTCCTCATCTTTAATACGGTTCTCGTATTCTATCTTTTCCCTTTCCGATAAAAATACCGTTAGTTTCTCTTCCAGCAATTTGGGATTTTGCCCCGTCTGTACTCCGATAATTCCTTCAATTTTCACTTGCTTTAAAAAGACTTCTTGTTCCGTTTTTGCTTCCAATTTTGCAGCTGTCGGCAGAAAGATCCAGTTAGCAAGCATTACCCCGTATAAAGTCGTGATCAGTGCGGTAGCCATTTTAGGTCCAAGGGTCTCAACATCGTGTAACTCATTAAGCATTAAAATCAGGCCAATCAAAGTACCAAGCATTCCCCAGGCAGGGGCAAACTGCCCTGCACGTTCGAATATACTACGGTTACTACGATGCCGTTCTTCCATCGCGGCAATATCCGCAGTCAAAATATCGATGATGACTTCCGTTTCCACCCCATCCACGGCTAATAATATACCACGTTGAATAAAAGGGTCATCAATCTCTTCGACTTCCGCTTCAAGGGATAGCAATCCTTCTCTGCGTGCTTTATCCGAAAGACGAACAAAAAGCTGAATTAATTCTCCCACATCTTCATCGGTTTGGTAAAAAGCCTGTCTTACTATCGTAAAGATTTTCTTGAAAATTTCCGGAGGAACGCTGATTAATACGGTAGCTAATGTTCCACCCATCGTGATAAAGACAGCAGGTATATCTATGAATTGTAAAAAACCTTCGATTCCATGGCCGCTGATGACCCCGTAAGCAAACGCAAGGAAGCCGCCCAGAAGTCCTATAGTGGTTAATATGTCTGTTGAACGTTTTCTCATGATACCTCTCCCGCACTATAAAAGAAAATATCTTTCTCTATCTTTATATCGGAACAACTTCTATTTTGTTGAGTTCCGAATTTCCATTCTGTGCGGAAGAATGACAACGTGATCGGTTACTTCCTCTTTATTCATATATTTTGTCAATAAACGCATGGCAACCGCACCGATATCATAGAGTGGTTGTACTATTGATGTAAGCTGGGGTCGTACCATGAGCGATAGTCGTGTATTATCGGTGGAGATAATTTCTACATCTTCCGGAATGCGGAAACCATTATCTTGTAAACCATGGACAACTCCAATCGCCATTTCGTCAGTTCCAACGGCAATCGCTGTAGGCTTTTCTGCAAGTTCTAATAATTTCTCAACGCATTCTAAACCGGATTCGTACGTATAATCCCCTTCAACGACGTAATTTTCATCGTAAGGAATTCCTGCTTCCTCCAGAGCCTTTTTATAACCTGCTAATTTTTTCAAATAATTGATCGGTTCTTGTAATGGACCGGTGACGAAAGCGATACGTTTATGACCATTGTCAATGAAAAACTTGGTGGCTTCATAGCTTGCTTGCTCATAATCAATATTAACGGACGGAATTTTACCGGTTTTATCAATGGAACCTGCCAGAACAATCGGCACTTGAGATTTTTCAAACTCCTTTACATGCTCCTCGGTAATATTTCCTCCCATGAAAACAATCCCATCAACCTGTTTGGCGAGCATGGTATTCAATAGATGAAATTCCTTTTCCTTGATTTGGTCAGAGTTCGATAAAAGGATATTATATTTGTACATTGTTGCGATGTCTTCAATGCCCCGTGCCAATTCAGCAAAGTAAGTATTGGAAATATCAGGGATAATGACACCAACGGTTGTCGTTTTTTTGCTTGCCAGACCTCTAGCAACAGCATTCGGCCGATAACCAAGACGTTCGATAACTTCTTGAACTTTTTTTCTTGTTGAAGGTTTAACATTCGGATTACCGTTTACGACCCGAGAAACCGTGGCCATAGATACATTCGCTTCTCTTGCGACATCATAAATTGTAACATTATTCACTTTTCCGACATCTCCTTTACCGTATTTTATTCTTATATTTTACCGTTCCGAATAAAAGATTCACAAAAGTTGAAATCCACGGGTTCGTGAATTTCATTGCCAGCCATATCATTCTTAAATCTATTATCGGCAAAAGTTTTATCAAAATAAGAAAATGAGAACAAATATTGACGAAATGAAAAGGACCTTACCATTCTAACTTTATTATTTTTCTAAATATAATACGTTTGATATATTAAAATGTGTTCATTTTAATTATAAAAGATTTAAGCGGTAAAGTCACTAATACACTATTCCTTTACAGCATTGAACGACCAAAAGACTCACCCGCTGCTCATAACCCCCCTTTCTCTCGCGAATATCCCTCAACAAAAAAGTTCCCTACCGGCGTCAACACTTTTCGGTCATAATGACGAAGATAAGCATTTAAAATATAAAAAAATCACGCCTGGTCCATCCAGACGCGATCCTCATCCATTACTGTTCTTTTAACTGTTCCATTTGCTCATCAATTTCATTAGAAATATCCGTAATAGTTTTCCGGGCCTTTTCGGCGATTTCATCACGATCGGCAAACTTATAATCGATCGTGCGCGATATTTTTTGTTTTGCTTCTTGCGCATATTCTTTGATCTGTCCTTCATCGATCAGCGTTTGCTTTAACCGTTCACCTTTTTCCCGAATCGTCGTTAATTGTTTTGACAAATCTTTCCGCAATTCCGCCCCTTTTTTCGGTGCGAGTAATAAGGCAACGACCGAGCCCGTCAAGGCTCCGATGAACGCTCCCCATAAAAAGTCAACAGTGCTGTTCCTTTCCTTCTTTTCTTCCACGATTATTCCGCCTCCTTTATTGTTGTTTGTGAAATCGGCTCGCTTCTTTTTCGTTTTTTCATTTCCGACCATTTTTCCTTTAATTCCAAGATGATATTGCCCCACTGGATCACCTGGACAATTTTGTCCTGATTCTCTCTTGCTTGCTTAAGGATACCAGCGGATAGATCAGCTAAAGACTCATTGAACTTATCAATCGTTTTCGCTATTTCTTCACCGGAATCAAAAATTTTGTTAAACTTGGCCGTCTTTTCCTGTACATCATCTGTAAGAGTATTGACTTTTTTTATTAATCCTGTTGTTTCCGTCGTTATTTCATCCACTTTCCCTTCCAGGCGATCGACGGTTGCGGTTAATCGTTCTAGCGATTTCGCAAACGTCTTTAATGTAGTAACAACATAGTAGACGAGAACACAAAAGGCGATCGCTATAATTGCGACACTGACGGATATAATCCATTCCATTTATGTAAAGGCTCCTTTCCTCTTCTAGTCCCTCTTTCATTGCAACATTTTTCTGCAAAGAAGAGATCCTGCCCTTGCAAATGAAACACTTGTTATGAAAATTTTACTAAAAGAAGACATATGCGGGCAATAATTTCATTAATATTTTTGCTAACAGGACCAAAGTACAGTAAAATTATGGTTGTATTTAATGTTGTTTTCTATCAACAATTTACTTCTTTATTTTTTCCCGAGGGAAAGGAGTCCAAACATGAAGAAAGAAACCTTGGAATTATTTAAAACTTTGACCGAGCTGCCAGGAATTTCCGGTCATGAACATTTAGTCCGGAAATTCATGCGAACGGAGCTAGCAAAATATGCAGATGAAATCGTTCAAGATGGTTTAGGTAGTATTTTCGGGGTAAAACGTGGCGATGAAAACGGACCGGTTGTCATGGTCGCAGGCCACATGGATGAAGTTGGTTTTTTGGTCACATCCATCACGGATAACGGTATGATTCGCTTTCAAACGATCGGTGGTTGGTGGAGTCAAGTCATGCTCGCCCAACGAGTGCAAATTATTACCGATCACGGACCGGTAGACGGTGTAATCGGCTCCATTCCTCCCCATTTGCTAGATGAAAACACCCGGAAAAAACCTTATGAGATCAAACACATGCAAATTGATATTGGCGCCGATGACCGAGCCGAAGCAGAGCGAATCGGGATAAAGCCGGGTCAACAAATCGTTCCCGTATGTCCTTTTACCCCTCTTGCCAATCCGAAAAAAATCATGGCCAAAGCCTGGGATAATCGCTATGGCTGTGGTCTTGCGATCGAATTGTTAAAAGAGTTACAGGATGAACGATTACCGAATACTTTATATTCAGGTGCGACCGTACAAGAAGAAGTGGGATTGCGCGGAGCAAGAACGAGCGCCTATATGATTCAACCGGACATTTATTTTGCCCTTGATGCAAGTGCTGCCAATGATATGAGCGGTGATAAAAATGAATTTGGACAGTTAGGAAAAGGGGTTCTCTTGCGTATTTACGATCCAACGATGGTCACATTACCGCGGATGCGTGATTTTATTTTAGATATCGCCGAAACGCACAAGATTCCCTATCAATATTTTGTCTCCAAAGGCGGAACCGATGCCGGTCAAGTCCATATTGCCAATGAAGGCATCCCAAGTGCTGTAATCGGCGTATGTGCACGCTATATCCATACTTCAGCATCGATCGTTCATACCGACGATATTGACGCAGCAAAAGAACTACTCGTTCAACTCGTAAAAAATTGTGACAAATCCACAGTGGAAACGATCCGTAGATATTAAGCAAAAAAGGGGCTGTCCAACAAGTCATATTTTCGACTTTTGGATGCCCCTTTTCGTGTTAAATAACCTTAATAAACCAACATTCTTGATTAACTCATAATTATATAAATAACTTTTTGGACAGCCACTTTTTTACAATTTACTAACATTCATTTAAAAGATCTCGATAAACCATTTTTTTGCTGTATAGTAGAGGAAGGTGTAAACATGAAAATAGTCGTCGGTTCAACCAATCTTGCAAAAGTAAATGCTGTAAAAGAAGTTTTTAAAGATGCAGAAATTGAAAGTATCGCCGTACCTTCTGGAGTCAGTGACCAACCGTTTTCTGACGATGAAACGATTCACGGTGCGGTAAATCGAGCTAGAAATGCCATAAGCCGGCAAGATGCGGATCTAGCCATCGGCCTGGAGGGAGGCGTCGCTGAATCCCCTTATGGTCTTTTGTTGACAAGCTGGGGGGCTTTAATTAAAAAAGATGATCCACAAAATCCGATCATTGCAGGCGGAGCACGTATTCTTCTTCCTTACGAAATTCGAAAGCGACTGTATAATGGAGAAGAATTGGGACCGATCATGGATGAATTCAGCCGAAAAAAAGATGTTCGTTCCCATGAAGGAGCGATCGGCATATTTACCAATGGTCGGATCAACCGAACAGCGATGTTTGTTCATATTGTACAAATATTAAGAGGACAGCTCGAATATCGCGAGGACAAGTTGAAAAACTAAAATTGACCAGGCGCCAATTTTTTACGCTTAAAATAAAACAAAAACGAATCCCCCACATGCGACTTGCGCATTAGATCCATTAGAAAAGGAGGTACGTTTGTGCAGAAAAAACGCTATTCTTTGTTCATCGTTTTTTTAAGCATATTTTTGTTGACCGCCTGTAATGGTAATATTGAAAAAAATCAGGAAGAGGCGATCGCAAGGGCGCAAAATGTTTTTTTTGCGGGAAAAACCGAACCGAATCATGAAATGGATGCGCTCTCTTTATACTTACCTTTTGGCATGGAAATCGATGCTACAAATCCGTACAACATCTTGTTAACAAAAGGGGATAATTCCTATATTCTCTTTATTAATCCCCATGAGTCTCTAGATAGCCAGGTCATTTACGAAACAACGATTCAAGCCGCACAAGACCTCCGCATTCAAGAACAATTTACGGATGAGGGAAAATTCGGGTTCATCATCATACAAGATGTCGACCGGGATCGGTATAGTCTGACCGTCGGGATCGGCGGGATCAAAATAACAACGGAAACAGATGCAAATAACCTGCCGAAAGAAGCAGAAATGATGATGAAAATCGTTTCATCCATTACCTTAAAAACTGAATAACCCTTTGATTCTTATTCACAAAAACGGGATTTCCCGGGGAAAATATCCCTTTTCATGGAGTTCGTACCGCTGGAAAAATAATGATAGTCTGTTACCATAAAAATGTGAAACATACTGAATTTCGGTCAAAAACTTTCTTTTTAAGCAAACGTCCCCGGTATTTTTTGCTAAAATAAAAGAATCGCCTTTAATTTCCTATTTACGAGGAGGAGTTTTATGAAGCCTTTGCAATCTAAAGAGGAATTCGCGCAATTAAAAAATAACGGTTTACACGTCTTTTTGTTCACAGCGGACTGGTGCCCGGATTGCCGTTTCCTCGATCCGTATTTACCGGATATTGAAAAGAATTTCCCTGATTTTACCTTTGTATCCGTCGATCGCGATCGATTCATCGATTTGTGCCAGGAACTGGATATCTTTGGCATTCCCAGTTTCGTTGTATATCATAATGGTAAAGAAATCGGGCGGCTTGTAAATAAGGATCGGAAAACACGAGAAGAAGTGGAAGAATTTCTCTCATCTCTTTTTGTTTCATGAAAACTCGAGGATGTGATGACCTTGCGTATGTCGATTCCGAAGATGCGAAAGATCTTAGAAGATCGACTGGCAAGTCCAGATCGCAACATAACATACGATCGAAAAAATGAAGAATTACGTATTTCCCATAAACGATCGAAATTCGGCGTTACCATTTCCCTGGCGAGAACTGTCAGTAAATGGGAAGAAAAGAAGGAAAAAGCGATCGAAGAAGTCATATACTATGTGAACGAATCCCTGAATGCCTATCAAAAGAAAGTGACTCTTATCGATCATGAAAAAGATATTTTTCCGGTCATTCGCTCCGCCTCATTTCCAAAACATACGAATGATGGAATCCCTTTTGTAAGAGATGAGCATACGGCGGAAACGGCTATCTATTACGCTCTCGATCTCGGGAACACGTATCGCCTGATTGATGAGAACTTGCTTCAGGAGGCAGGATGGGATCAAAAACAGCTCAGAGAAATCGCTAAGTTCAATCTACGTTCTCTCGATTACCCCTTGAAAAAAGACACCGTCGCTGGCAATGATTTTTACTTCTTAAATACCAATGATGGATATGATGCTAGCAGGATCCTAAATGAAGCCTTTATTAAAGAAATGCAAAAGAAGGCGAGCGGTGATTTGGTTATTTCCATCCCGCACAACGATGTTTTGATTTTAGCCGATATTAAAAACAAATATGGCTATGAAGTACTGTCCCAGATTAATATGCAGTTTTATACGAGCGGGGTAACACCGATTACCCCCCTCTCTTTCACCTATAAAGATGGAATGTTTGAACCGATATTTATCATGGTACATGCTAGACCAAAGCCTAGAAAGGAGTAGCATATGAATATTTTTTATAACAAACAAGGAATTGGAGATGTCTTACTGATCACCCTGAACTTCCAGGATAGGGTTGATGTGCAATACGAAAAAAATGGTGATCTCGTTCGTATCTATGACGAGAAAACCAAAAAAACGATCGGATTTAATCTTTTCAATGCCAGTCAGTATGTAACGATCGAGGAGGAAACCGGTCCGGTCACGATCACAAAAGAACTGGTGGAACGATTAAATCAGATCATTCATGAAAAAGGCTTTAACGACGAATTACCGGTTGATGTTTCACCAAAATTTGTCGTCGGATATGTCAAAGAAAAGAAAAAACATCCGCATGCGGATAAATTGAGCGTTTGTCTTGTGGATGTCGGGGATGAAGAATTACAGATCGTCTGCGGAGCGCCTAATGTCGCTAGCGGTCAAAAAGTCGTCGTCGCTAAAATCGGCGCCGTCATGCCAGACGGTTTAGTGATCAGACCTTCAGAATTGCGCGGTGTACAATCAAATGGCATGATCTGTTCTGCTCGTGAGCTTCAATTGCCCGACGCTCCTCAAGAAAAAGGAATATTGGTGCTGGACGATTCATATGAAGTTGGCGAAGCTTTCCCCTTAAATTAAGGGAAATAAATCGCAGAAGACGGGAGACTCCCGTCTTTTTCATTTACAAAGGCCTTCTTCAATATGGACATAAATATTACCTGTGAAAATATATTATAGATGGTTGTTTGTCACTCCTTAAAAAAATAAATTATAATGTTCATAGATTTGCATTCAATTTCCAAGAACCTAAAAGAAAGAGTGAACAACGATTGAACTGGTTTAAGCGTTTTTTTCGTGACCGTCATGAACAGGATGTAAAAAAAATCGGTAAGGAACAAAACGTACCTGAAGAACTGATAACCAAAGTGACGTATCGCTATCCGAAAAGAAATTTTCGTTTCCCAATTGACCTGGATCAACGGATTTCCCATATCCAAGATGAAATTCATAAAGAGAAAACCCATATAAAAAACACTGCGGACATTCATGCTCGCGACCAGCGAATAAACAATCAAAAAGCAACTTCTACCGTGGATCGCGTACCATACTATACCGGTTATCGGAAAAAAACATCTCCTACGGAAACGATTGAAAAAAGGCCTTTCCGCCCAACAGAAGTTCCCCCACCCTTTTTTAAGCGAAAACAAAAAGAACAAGAAACCGATCAGGAGCCCGTCGTCTTTGAGTTAACGCCTTTTTTCAATACGGAAAAAGTAGATGTTGAAAAAGAAACGAGGACATTTGTCCATTCAGGAAAAGATTCGCAAAATCCATCGATTGAATCGGCCCGTCCGGGGGAAATAACAGGCGAACAAGGGATTGACCGGGATGAAGAGACGGATGAAACTAACGAAAGATCTGTATCCCAATTTAACGATCCGATATCGTCGACCGCTCATGATGGGGAAAAAGTTTCCAACTACGGAGAAAGCCTTGATGGTCGGGGACTAAATACGCAACCGATTATAAGTTCACATCTTTTACCAAAAACTCCCGATCAGCAATCCAAAAAAACATTCGCTTCCAAAGCGATAAGCTTTCCAGAATATCCCCGTTATCAATTTCCACCGCTAGCGCTTTTAAAACGGCCGTTAAAACGCATCGCGAATCACGAATGGGTTGATAGACAAACGAAAATATTAAATCGAACATTTGCCAGTTTCCAAGTAGCGGCGAAAGTTGTCGGGATTTCTGAAGGCCCGCGGGTCACTCGCTTCGAAATCGCACCGGATGTAGGGGTAAAAGTAAGTAAAATCACGAGCTTAACGGACGATATTCAATTAAGTCTTGCCACTAACGAAATTCGAATCGAAGCTCCGATCCCCGGCAAACATACGATCGGTATTGAAGTTCCCAATCCAGATCCAAGACCGGTCTATCTCAGGGAAATTTTGGAAGATAAAACGTTTGTCAAGTCGCCTTCACCATTAACCGTGGCACTTGGCCTCGATATTACAGGGATGCCGATTATCGCTAATTTAAAGGAAATGCCCCATGGGTTGATCGCAGGCGCAACGGGGTCCGGAAAGAGCGTGGCTATAAATACAATCATTATCAGTTTGCTTTATAAAGCCCGTCCGGATGAATTGAAATTACTGCTCATCGATCCAAAAATGGTGGAACTAACTCCCTATAATGATATTCCCCACCTCATCAGCCCGGTTATCACGAATAGCAAAGCGGCGACCGCCGCATTAAAATGGGCGGTGGAGGAAATGGAACGACGCTACGAACTATTCGCCAAAACCGGAGCGCGCAATATTAAACGATATAATAAGCGGCTTCAAGAAAAAGAAAAATTGCCTTATATCGTCATCATAATCGATGAGTTAGCCGATTTAATGATGGTTGCCCCGAATGATGTTGAGGAAGCTATTGCCCGCCTGGCGCAAAAAGCGAGAGCTTGCGGCATCCACCTTTTAATCGCAACACAAAGGCCTTCCGTTGATGTGATTACCGGTTTAATTAAGGCAAATATTCCAACACGAATCGCATTTTCCGTATCATCACAAGTCGATTCACGGACGATCCTTGATATGAGCGGTGCGGAACGGCTGCTTGGTGCAGGGGATATGCTTTATTTACCTAATGGTTCGGCAAAACCGATTCGTATACAGGGCGCCTTCATTTCCGACGAGGAAATCGAAAAAGTTGTCCATTACGTAAAAAAACAAGGCGTTCCACAATATGTATTTGCCGAACAGGAACTTTTACAAGAAGCAAATAACGAAGAAATGGATGAATTATTCATCCCCGCGTGTGAATATGCGGTTGAAATCGGCCAGATTTCAACATCTGCACTGCAGCGAAAATTCCGGATTGGTTATAATCGTGCGGCAAGACTGATCGATTTGATGGAAGAAAAAGGGATGATCTCCGAACAAAAAGGCGGGAAACCCCGTGATGTCCTTCTAAGTAAGCAAGAACTGGAATATTTAAAACAGAACGATCCCATGTGAACTTACGGGGGAATCCAGAAGGTCATGTTTTCGACTTTTGGATGCCCCTTTTCATGTACGAGATCTTTATGTGAACGATAATCTTGTTTGATTTACTATTATTTATTGTACTTTTCGACCGCCCCATTCCTTTGTGTCGAAATATGTTGAACAAGAGATTATATTTTATGAAACAGGCAACTTTCCCGGGGGAATTGGTTACTATAAGTAAGAGGGATAGTTTTTTTTACATGGAAATGTTATAATTATTCAATGTGTCATATATGTATTATCGAGATGAAACTTTGTCGGAATCGATTGAAATTGTACCCAGATTTTGTTGGAGGTTCAACTTATGACAACTTATCATTTTGTAGGAATTAAAGGATCGGGGATGAGTGCCCTAGCGCAAATTCTCCATGATATGGGGTATCATGTACAGGGCTCCGATGTAGAAAAACATTATTTTACGCAAGATAACCTGGAAAAATCTGGCATCTCAATCCTCCCCTTTAATAAAAATAATATTCAGCCGAACATGACGGTGATTGCTGGCAATGCTTTTCCTGATTCCCATGAGGAAATTCAAGAAGCATTAAGACTTGGCTTACCTGTAATTCGTTATCATAAATTTATCGGTCAATTCTTGAAAAACTTCACGAGTATCGCCGTTACCGGGTCCCATGGAAAAACATCCACAACGGGGTTGCTCGCCCATGTTTTAGAGAAGGCCAAACCAACTTCTTATTTAATCGGCGATGGAACCGGTAAAGGGGTCATAGATGCCGAATATTTTAGCTTTGAAGCCTGTGAATATCGACGGCATTTCCTCTCATACGAACCGGATTATTGCATCATGACGAATATCGATTTTGACCATCCGGACTATTTTGCCGATATCGAGGATGTATTCGACGCCTTCCAGGAATTGGCCTTACAAGTAAAAAAGGGAATTATCGCCTGCGGGGACGATGAATATTTGCAGCGAATAAAGGCGAAAGTACCGGTCGTGTACTATGGATTTGGCGAAGATAATGACTTTCAGGCAAGAAATATAGAAAAAACGGACCAGGGAACAAAGTTCGATGTGTTCGTTCGCAATACTTTTTATTCATCTTTTGAAATTCCATTGTACGGCAATCATAATATATTAAACGCTTTGGCCGTTATCACACTTTGTGATTATGAAAACATCGATCTGGATATCGTTAGGGAACAATTGAAGACGTTCCACGGTGTCAAACGGCGTTTCACAGAAAGGAAAATCGGTTCACAAATTCTTGTAGATGATTACGCGCATCATCCTACGGAAATTCGCGCAACGATGGAGTCTGCCCGACAGAAGTACCCGGACCATCAAATTATCGCGATTTTCCAACCACATACTTATACCCGAACGCAAACATTTTTGGATGAGTTTGCCGAAGCATTGAAACAGGCCGATCATGTATTTCTCTGTGAAATATTCGGCTCGGCCAGGGAAAATCATGGACAATTATCCGTCAAAGATTTGCAGAAAAAAATACCGGGCTCAGAAATAATCGATGAAACTTCCGTGGCGATGCTTGAAGAATATAAGGATGCCGTGCTGTTATTCATGGGCGCGGGTGATATACAAAAAATAGAAGATGCCTACGTGAAATATCTCCAATCCAAATAATCCACCATTTCGCGTTGCCGCAAGCAACGCTTTTTTCATTTTTCCCGTCCCCGTTGCCGCTTGGAAAAAGTTTTTAGAGATATAGATATTTAACGGTAAATGGATTATACTGCTGATTATAAGGAGGAGAGGGGCCGTGAACTGGAAAAATTTTTTATGTGGTATCGCGGTCGGGGTCACTGTTGGCTTTTTAGTTAGTAAGACTATGGACCGCGGGAAGCTGACATCTGAAGAGGTACTTTCCAGGGTGAAAAATGAATTGAGAAAAACTGGCAAAATCACCGGGTCCTGGATTCTAACTAAACCGGAGAATTTTCAAAAGAATAATATCGATTACATGGTGTACCGTGGTGGAATCACACGTTTGGAAAACGGCGAGACGTCTAGCTACGAATTTCTTGCCGATGTTCATTCGGGAACGATAATCGAAATTGACAAGCTCACTACATAGTTAAGCAAATCCACTTTGAAAAAAGCACCGGTGAAACCGGTGTTTTTCCTTTTCTATGAACAAATCCAGAATCGCTCAGGATCACTTTAAACCGTGAGTTCCCTTTTAATATACTCGCAGATCTCACCATTTTCATCCCATTTTAAAGCCCGATAGATCGCATCATGATAGAAAGTAAGCCAGGCATCGTTTTCTCTTGCATAGGCGAGCCATTTCTGTTTTGCTCTGATGGAATCCATCGGGTAGTCATCATAAGCCATCACCCATAATACGTTTTGGTGCGCATGGGTCGGTAATAAATCGGCTAAATGGATCGCCATCTCCCCTTCCGACTCCATTACAACGATCGCATGTCCATCACTGTGACCGCCCGTATGGATCATCCGTATCCCCGGTGCGACTTGTAGTTCCTGTTCGAAGGTTGTAACCTGCTGCTCGATTCCCCGCCAATTACTCTCCCAGTAAGTATTTCGGGAACGGATATTCGGATTTCTCATCTCATCCCATTCTTTTTGCGAACAGTAAATCATCGCATTTGGAAATACAGGTTCAAAACGATCCCCCGCCGGTTTGGTCAAACCACAAGCATGGTCGAAATGGAGATGGGTCATTAGAATCCCATCGATATCTTCCGGACCTAGACCGAGTTCAGATAAAGAATTTTCAAGCGCCGATTCCTGGGTGACCCCATAATTTCGCTTTTGCTTCGCCGTCAATTTTCCGTTGCCGATTCCGGACTCGATTAAAAAACGTTTCTCCTGAAATTCAATTAAAATCGGATCCGTACGCAGTTCTATTTGGTTACGCTCATTGACAGGATATTTTTTTGACCATAAAGGCTTTGGAACAACCCCAAACATCGCGCCACCGTCTAAATGAGTGACCCCGCCGTCGAGCCAGGTTAGTTTAATACTACCTATTTGTAACGTTTCCATCGTGATCCCCTTTTTTCTTCCATTGTACCATCGTTTTTCCGACTATTAAATAAATTTGAAAAACATGTAAAATAACATCCTTTTTATACGTTTTCCGGGAATTGTACTTCGCAGCGATAAATGCGTTGACCCTGTGCAGCAAACTTTTCTTCATATTCGGTCATGACATTTCCCTCAAAATCGCTGTTATGAAGATCTAAACTCACCGCATTTAACTTTAAGCCAAATTGGGAAAAACTCACGAGCGAGTACTCGAAAAACCCTCGATTATCCGTCTTTAAATGAATGTCCCCGCCAGGAATTAAAATTTTTTGATATTTTTCCAAAAAGCTTTTATACGTTAACCGTCTTTTCTCGTGCCGGTTTTTCGGCCACGGATCGGAAAAGTTTAAATAGATCCTTGTAATTTCTCCTGGAGCGAAAAAATTATCGATTTCTATAGCGTTTTTATTGATTAATTTCACGTTTGGTAAATCCGCTTCGATAATCTTGTCTAGCGCCGATACGATGACGCTCGTATACGCCTCGATACCGATAAAGTTAATATCGGGATGAAGCTTTGCCATCTCGGTGATGAATTTTCCTTTTCCGGTTCCGATCTCTAAATGAATCGGCCGATCGTTATTAAATAGTTCCCGCCATTTTCCTTTCCAGTTTTCCGGATCTGGGATCACGTATTGTGGATAACTTTCCACCTTCTCTTTCGCCCAGGGTTTATGTCGTAAACGCAAAATCGATCACCTCGTGTAGTAAATCTTGTTCCGTAATACCAGGTACCTATTATACAGGTTCATATTTTCAAAAGGCAAGATAAAGAGAAAGAGTTTGAAAAAGTTCGCCCCGTTAGTGAAACAAAAACACCCCCCGTAAGAACACGGGAGATGTTTAGAAGAAATTCGCTAAATAATCATACCAAAATTCGCTTTCTTTGCGGTCCCCATTTTCATAATAGAGATGAATATAATATAAGGTTTGATATAATGTGTACCAGCGCAAACGGAAATTCAAGTTTTCATCCGGGACGACCCCGTAATTCCTTAGCCAATCCTCCCACTCGTCTTCAGGAATATACCAATAAAGAAGGGGACCGATATCGATGGCTGGATCGCCGATCATAGCATTATCCCAATCGATCAAATAAAGATCATTATCTTCCGTTAACAACCAATTGTTATGATTCACATCACCATGGCAAACAGCCAACCGTTCCGGTTCGACGCGTTCTAAATTTTGTTTTAAATAATGAATCGTTCGTTTGATGAGTGGATTATGTAAAAACCGTTCCGGCAACGTATTTTCCAGATTACTCACTAGCACATGCGGCAATGATGGAGTTATACCGATCCGATAAAGCATTCGTAATAAGGCTTTGGAACGATGAATTTTATTTAATAATTTTGCAACCGGTTCTCTCCTCATATCATGCGGCTCTAATTTCCGCCCATGAATCCATTCTTGTGCGGTGATCGTATCCCCGTTCTCCAGGCGACGTGTCCAGACTAACTTGGGTACAATTCCTTCAGCGGAGAGCACCGCTAAAAACGGAGAAGAATTACGTTTCAAAAACAATTTTTCCTTCCCATGGCATGCATAGAATGCTTCACCAGTTACGCCACCTGCCGGCCTGATTTCCCAGCCATCCTCTGAAATAAAATTCACCGTCTTCACCTTCACCGATTAAATATTTTAAATTCGATAAACGAATATGAGTGCTCAACTAACAGTCTACTACTATTATAAATTAGAATAGAAAAAAT
Organism: uncultured Bacillaceae bacterium; assembly: GCA_937983015.1. Taxonomy (GTDB): domain Bacteria; phylum Bacillota; class Bacilli; order Bacillales; family Caldibacillaceae; genus CALGAD01. The sequence goes on from CALKAK010000046.1 coordinate 16,551, forward strand.
AAAAACACGACTTTACGATTGTAACGATTTATCGCTATCTTTTCAACCCTTAACAAGTAAATTCCTTTTGTTCCCATTCATGAATCGAGCGCATTTTTTGTGTTTACTGCCAGGACGGGAAGTTCATTTGCCCTTGCCTGTAATTCAACAGAGCCGTTACCAATATATTCACCGTCAGCATGTTGATAAACGGGGCGATCGGGAAGGATTTTAATCGTTTTTCCCCTTAATATGGTAACCCCTTTCAAACAAGTGTGTCCACCCCAAAAAACGGTTAGGAATAAAGTTAAAATTTTCAATCGGGAGATACCATGAATGATGATCATATCCAAACAGCCATCTGTCGGCTGCGCATCGGGTAAAATTTTCATCCCACCGCCGAAAAACGGATGATTGGCGACTGTGACAAGCCAGACGCGGGAAAATGTTTTCTCTTCATCATCAATCATTATGTTGACATTAAATGGTTTAAAGTGAAACAATTCCTTGATCAAATAGTATACATACGTTAATTTGCCAAGATGAAAGCGATTAAAAAATCTTTTCGCCCGTGAAGCATTTACTTTATACACAACCTGGGCATCGAAACCACAGCCTAAATTATTGACAAAAACACCTGTCTTCTTGTTCGATGTAAATTTCCCCAGGTCAATCCTGCCTAATCCAGGCATTTCTTTAAAAAACGTGAGCAAGTGACGTACGGCTTTTTTCGGAGATCTTGGTAATTTTAAACCACGGGAAAAATCATTTCCGGACCCTGCCGGAATGCAACCGACAATTCCATTGTTAAAGCGATAACTTCCATTTACAACTTCATGAATCGTCCCATCTCCACCTACAGCGATCAAGTATATCATTCGCTTCGTTTCCCGGAGTAGATTCCTGACATAATTCTCCGCATCCCCAGGGCCTTTCGTTATATATGAGTGATAAGGAATCTTTTTTTCTTTTAAGAATTCTTCCACTTTTGACCAGACATGTAATGAATACCCATTTTTCGCGATCGGATTTATTATAAAATGAAGTTCCATTGTCCTCACTCAATTCTCTTCTTAGATTTGCACGATTCAACAAGCCGATCATCGCTGCCCATTGGTACGTAAAGCGGCCTGTGTTCTGCAAAAGGATAACAGAGCATCCGCAACTTTCAATTGATCATGTTTTAAAGGTGAGCGGTAAGAACGCATTTTTTGAAACCATTCCGCAAAATTCCGTTTATCGATAATTTCTAACCCATATGGAGCTGAGGGATAATCGATGAATCCATCTTTGGCGATAAGAACTTTCGTGATCGGAAAATCGATCTCATATACACGTAAGATACTTTTCACGATTTTTTCGGTCCGATTTAAGGTCAGAGTAGGATTAATGATCTTTTTTCTCCTTTGATAAGCCCGGAGTTCCCAAAATCGATCTTCCGAACCGATATACACCGAATCCTCTTCATCTTCTAAAAAACGAAGACAGAGCACTTCCGCGGGCGTAATCAGGATCGTTTCCGCCTCAACTCTCGCCCTTTTAATTTCCAAAACGGGTTTGTACAAGAATAGATATGTGTCGGGAAAACGCTGAGCAAAAAATTTTAGCTGCCACTCTCTTAAAAAAGAAGCATCGATGTACGATTTTTGCTGCAATGTAGAACTCGCCCAAGAAAGCTGTACTTGAAAAATTTCATCTAAAAAATATGATTTTAACTCGGTGATGGATTCGGGAAGCTCTTCCTTTTCTTGATGAAGATACCGACCAGGACTTTCTGGCTCATCGTCTTTATTTTTTCGCCTGATAAGATCTTTCAAACGACGCAACGGTGATTTTCCAGCTTCTTGCTCATATCCAGCGAAAAATTCATCATCATTTTCTTGTTGAATTGAAAAAAAATAACCGTTTTCCCAATTATTTTTCAACAACTCCCATCGTTTTCTCTTCAGAGAAATAAAACGAGCAGCATAATTGTAAATATTCTGCTCATAACGAGATATATAATCATATATTTTAATAATCTGCCCCATAGAAAATCCAACCACCAATCAACTTCTAAACTGATGAATTTTACAGTAAAGAAAATCGTTCAATTCCTTGATATTTAGGTGTAGATGTTAGATTTGATTCGTATAAAACGATTTCCTGAACCTTAAAGGATATGGGGGTTCCGTCCTTTTGTTCGACAGGGAGCAATAAATGTTCTGAAAACGGATGTTCACCGATCCATTTTCTGGCGAGAGTAATATGCGGGCGGAAGGGACGCTGATTTAATTGCACCCCGGCTTCAAGACATGCTAGATAAACCTTTTCATGAATATTCGTTAAATCTTCAGATGGGAAAACGTCAGCCCAAAAAACACGGGGAGAAGTTTTCGCGCCAAAAACCCCTAGCCGTCTGATCGTTAACCGGAAACTCTTCTCCCCGGATAAATGATGTTGTACCCTCCGAACCGATTCACGTAACAAAAAAGGAGCGACTTTCCCTAGAAAA
>CALKAK010000047.1 GCA_937983015.1 uncultured Bacillaceae bacterium
AGAAGAGCGAACGATGCTCGCCAGCGATATCACGGAATATCTTGGCGTTGTCTTACAATCCGTATTGAAGGGATAAAACAAACACTTTTTTCCAGCCCGCGATAATCATAAATTCCCATTTCCTGGTCAGACTATTTTTAGAAATGAGGTGAGGAAATGGGAATAGATGAAGCGAAGAAAGTTGCCGGTCGCTATTACCAGCCCGGGGTTAAGAAAGAGCAAGATGAGGTCAATCAAGGTTTAAAGGAAACCCATGAACAGGTAGCGAATTTCTATATGGAAGGAACCGTAGATGAATACGTCATGAGAGATAAAAAGGGAAAAGATCAGGAAGAGCAACCGTTCCCTTGAACTTTGTCTTTTGACAGGAAAAACCGGGTCCCGAACAAAATGGACCCGGTTTTTGTTTATCGATAGCTGGATACCAATTCATCGACCAGAGAACCAACGAAGGCGACGGCTTTTTTGATCGGTTCCGGATTCGATAAATCTACCCCCGCTTTTTTGATGAGCTCGAGTGGCGGTAACGTTCCACCGGCTTTCAGCACTTCAAGCCAGCGCTCTACTGCCGGCTGACCTTCTTTTTCGATCAACTGACTGACAGCGGTGGAAACGGTAAGCCCGGCGGAATACGTGTACGGATAAAGCCCCATATAATAATGTGGTTGCCGCATCCATGTTAGGGAAGCTCCTTCATCGATTTCGACACTGTCGCCCCAGAATTCCCGCAAAATATCTCCTTTGAACTTCGTCAATACCGATGCATTGATCGGTTTGCCTTGATCGGCCCATTCATATACTCGACGTTGTAATTCGCCTTCAAGGAGATGGGTGACAAAATTATGATAATAAGTACCGAGCAATTGCGTGATTACCCACCGTTTTTGTTGGACGGTATGCGCGTTTTTCAATAAATATTTTCCTAATAATAATTCATTTAAAGTTGAAGGTGCTTCGATAAAGAATGTGGATGGCCGTAAATTGACAAAACGTTGATGTTTACCGGCAAGATAGAAATGACCGGCATGGCCCAATTCATGGGCGAGTGTAAAAGTCGAACGCATGGCATCCGTCCAGGTCATCAAGATATAAGGATGTACACCGTACGGACTGGAACAGAAAGCACCAGTACTTTTCCCGATATTATCAGCCCGATCGATCCAGCGCTCCTTAAATGCTTTATCAAGCATTTCCGCATATTCTGGTCCCAAGATCTGTAAAGCATCTTTAATTATTTCGGTTGCTTCTGTAAAGGTTGTTGGCGGATCGTATTCAGGATCCAGAGGCACTTTCAAATCACAAAAGAGCATCCGGTCCAGCCCAAGAACTTCTTTCTTGAGTCTGGCATATTTTCGCATATGAGGGGCCAGCTCATTAAAAATGATATTTAATTGATTGAGATACATTTCTTTGGTTACTTTTTGATTGAATAACAGGTAATCCGTTACCGATGAAAAACCGCGTAATTTCGCTAAAGTTACTTGTTTGTTCACTTCCCCGGCATATGCTGCTGCAAAAGTGTTCTTATATTGCTGTAGAGTTTTCACGAAGGACCGATAAGCCTTACGACGCAGTTCATGGTCCGGATGGAATTCGTATTTGTCTTCATAAAGGGCGAAGGACAAGGGGTGTTCATTTCCGTCTTCATCGCGAATCGGTTCGAATTGCATATCGGATAATTTACTGTGCTGGTATACGGTATACGGCATGTCGAAAACTTTATCAAGAGCGGCCAGAACCCTCTCCGTTTCCGGGGATAGCGTATGGTTTTTTTCCCGGAGGATATCCTCGATCGCCAAACGGAATTCTTCGAGGCCGGGCTCATCCTGAAAGTAACGGTTGAGTTGTTCTTCATCCAACTGTAAGATTTCCGATTTGATAAAGGCGGTCTCGGCGAGCACTTTCGCCTGGATATCACCATACCGTGACATATCCCCCTGATTGTTCGGATCAGTACTATCCGAGGAAAACCTTAAACTGGCGTAAGTACCGGCTAATGAAAGGCGATGCAAAAGTTTTTCGTAGTTTCTAAGACAATCAAGGAATACTTTTGCACCGGTATGTAATCTACCCTTAAATTTTGTGACCGTCGCTAAATCTGTTTCGATCGCTAGTAATTCTTTTTCCCAACTTTCCCGATCGGCGAATAAGTGGGTTAAATCCCAAGTGAATTCTTCCGGAACTTCCGATCGGTGCCACCGTTTTTCTGTCATTTGTTCCAAATCGTATCGCCTCCCAAATACTTACTATATAACCGTAATAATTGTTTAAATTATACAGCAATTACTGAAAAAAATCACGATAAAACGTCTTTTAATATATACATGTATACACGTAAATTTTATTTTGGTAGAATCATGAACAAATGAAACTATAAAAAGTATGTTAAAATAGAGAAAAAAATAGAGATAATGATAAACGTTTGAGGAGTTGGTGGATTTGAAAACGGCCTTTGAAGAGATTGTCTCGCTTGACAAAATCGGTAGGGAACCAGGTAAACATCTCCACGATATTTTAGCTCTGGCGAAAAGAGAAAATTTAAAGCCGGCCATTGAGGATAAAGAGCGCGTTTTGTTTTTAGGCATTGATATTCAAAATGATTTTATCGATGGTGGATCCCTCGGTGTACCTGGTTCAAAAAAAGATATCGAAAATATCCTGAAATTTATTTACCGGAACATGGAGAAGATCACCGATATCATGGTCTCTCTGGACACTCATGAGCCGATGCAAATTTTCCATCCTGCCTGGTGGGTGGATGAAGATGGGAATCATCCGGAACCTTACACGACCATTACCGCGGAGGAAGTAAAGGCCGGTAAATGGCGGGCCGTGCGGTTTCCAGAAGAAAGTTTGGATTACGTCGTCAATCTGGAAAAGTTAGGGAAAAAACAATTAGTAATCTGGCCTTATCATTGTATTGAAGGAACATTTGGCCATGCATTAGAAGGCCAATTCGCCAACATGATCTATTTCCATTCCGTCGTACGGAAAACCAATGTCAAAAGGATTGTGAAAGGTCTCGTGCCCTTGACAGAAATGTACGGAATTTTCCGTCCGGAATATAGTAAAGAGGATTTTGTGAATCGAGAATTGTTAGAGGAAGTAGCCGGTTATGATAAAATCATCATCGCCGGGGAAGCCAAATCCCATTGCGTCATGGAATCCCTTATTCAATTATTAGAGTACTTTAAAGAACATGAGATCTCCGGAGAAAAAATCTACGTGCTGGAGGATTGCACATGCAGCATTCCCGGTTTTGAGGAAAACACCGAAAAAGTTTTTGCACAACTAGTCAAAGAACACAACATTCAAATCGTTCGATCAGAAGATTTATAAACCGAACGAGTTCTGGGATGAGCGATCGATTAAGCTGTCTGGAACAGGAATCCAGGCAGTTTTTTTATGCATGACGGAAACCTCTTTTGAAAAAATAATAAAAAAGCCACCTTTTATTATACTAATATAATTATTGTATATTGCGAATTATTGATTACTGAAAAGTCCGAATAAACAATATAAAAGGATGAATGGGAATTATTCAATAATATCCGAATATTATATGTCATTAGAGGCTTTTTATTAAGATTTTTTGGAAAAACTATTGATATTCACGAAAAATAGTTTTAAACTATATATCAATGTGTTTCATGGTATTGCTTTACTACAATAAAGTTTTTTGTTTGACTAATTTCAGGAGGTGAACATGTTGTCTCAACAACAACTTTTGCAAATAAACGAATTAACGACATCGTTTCGGATCGGCGACGAATACTATCCGGCGGTCGATCACCTTTCACTAACAGTACATGAAAATGAGGTTGTCGCCATCGTTGGTGAATCCGGCTGTGGAAAAAGCGCTTTGGCATTATCAATCATGAAATTACACCAGAAAGAAAACACGAAAATTGAAGGGGAAATCCTGTTCCAAGGGAAAAACCTCGTACCACTTTCGGTTGATGAGCTGAATCGTTATCGGGGGAAAGAGATCGGGATGATTTTCCAGGATCCGATGACCGCTTTGAATCCCCTGATGCGGATCGGTCAGCAAATTGAAGAAAGCATGAAGAACCATCTCAAGATGACGAAAGAAGAGATGAAAAATCGCGCGATTGAGCTACTGGCGAAAGTCGGTATTCCTGATCCAGAACGGACTTATTACCAATATCCCCATGAGTTATCAGGTGGTATGAGGCAGCGGGTCGTAATCGCCATCGCAATCGCATGCGAACCGAAATTATTGATCGCCGATGAACCGACTACTGCCCTCGATGTGACGATTCAGGCACAAATTCTTGATTTGTTACGGGATATGCAGAAAGAAATGAAAACCGGTATCATTTTGATCACTCACGATCTTGGTGTGGTTGCCGAGATGGCTGATCGGGTTGCGGTCATGTATGCCGGACAAATTGTTGAAATAGCCGATGTGTATACACTCTTTACCAATCCTCTGCATCCCTACACACGTTCATTGTTCAATTCCCTTCCATCCGCCGAACATGTACAAGAACGTTTGCACGTGATCCAGGGTATGGTTCCTTCATTAAAAAACCTGCCAAGACATGGTTGTCGTTTTGCCGGACGTATTCCCTGGATAGATGAATCGGCGCATGAAAAAAATCCACAAATGCGTGAAGTGGAAAAAGACCATTGGGTACGTTGTACCTGCTGGAAACATTTTAAGTTTCCTGAGGAGGCAGAGGTGAGAAATTATGCCGTTACTTAAAGTAGACAATTTAAAGGTGCATTACCCGATACGGGGCGGTTTTTTCCGTACAATTAAAGATTATGTAAAGGCTGTAGACGGAATCAGCTTTTCGATTCATGAGGGGGAAACCTACGGACTTGTTGGTGAGTCTGGTTGCGGGAAAACAACAACGGGGCGGACGATTATAGGTTTAAATAAAGCAACGGATGGAAAGGTTCTGCTTGATACCGGTTCCGAACTGGTGGACTTAACGAAATTATCTAGAAAAGAGTTTCGTAAATACCGTAGTGACATCCAAATGATCTTTCAGGACCCGTATTCCTCTTTGAACGTCAGAAAACGGGTTCGGGATATTATCGCCGAACCGTTGCGCAATTTTGAATCATTGACACCGGAAGAAGAGGAACAGCGCATCATCGATGCTCTGGCAAAAGTAGGTCTTGGTCCGGAAGCGATGTTCAAATACCCTCACCAGTTTTCTGGTGGGCAAAGGCAAAGAATCGGGATCGCCCGGGCACTCGTGATCAACCCGCGGCTGATCATCGCGGACGAACCGGTCTCTGCGCTTGATGTGTCGGTACAGGCACAAGTGTTGAATTTCATGAAAGACATTCAGAAGGACTACAATCTAAGTTATTTGTTCATTAGCCATGACCTTGGTGTTGTTCGCCATATGTGTGATCGGATTGGAATTATGTACAATGGTCGCCTCGTAGAAGAAGGGACTACGGAAGATATTTTTGAGAACCCCCAACATTTATACACGAAGCGGCTGTTGTCCGCAATTCCAAATACCGATCCGAAAAAACGTTATGAAAATAAAAAGTTGCGGGAAGAAATTAATCGGGAATATGAAGCGAAAACCCGACAATTTTTTGATGAAAATGGTAGAATTTATGATCTTAAACCAATCTCTGCCACGCATTATGTGGCGATGCCTTAAGAATTGGAGTGTGAAAAATGGTTAAGTATATTTTTAAAAGGGTACTGGCCATGATTCCCCAGCTCTTCATCCTGAGTATACTGGTGTTCCTGCTGACGAAAGCTATGCCGGGGGATCCGATCTCCCAGGCGTTCATCGGTAATCCAAATCTGGATCCGGCGGTGTTGGAAGAATTGAAAGAAAAAGCCGGTTTAAATGATCCTTGGCATATTCAATACGTGCGCTGGATATCCAGATTGATTCAGGGGGATCTAGGGAACTCATATGTCCATAAAATTAGTATTGCGAAATTGCTCGGCGATCGCTTTAGTAATACGATCATTCTCGGATTAGCTACACTCGTATTAACATACTTAATCGCGATTCCCTTAGGAATTATCGCTGGGAGGTACCAGGATTCTTGGGCCGATAAAATGATCGTCGGCTACAACTATGTGTCCTATGCGGTACCACTATTCGTGTTCGCTTTACTCATGCTGTTTATCTTTGGATTCCGACTCGGTTTGGTACCGACAAGTGGCAGTGTCGATCCACAAGTAACTAAGGGAACAATGGAATATTATCTCAGCCGACTGCACCATTTAATATTACCGGCCACAACGGCGGCGCTTCTGTCTACGGTGGGAACGATTCAATATTTGCGGAATGAGATCATCGATACAAAATATAAAGATTTTGTTAAAACCGCCAGAGCTAAGGGAACGAGCGAAAAGGTAGTTTATAATCGCCACATTCTACGAAATTCCTTATTGCCAATCGCAGCCTTTTTAGGTACGGATATTGTCAATATATTGGGTGGATCTATTTTTATCGAACAGATCTTCGGATATCCCGGAATCGGTCAACTTTTCGTCTCTTCAATCTTGCAACGCGATTACAGCGTTGTTGTCGTTCTCGTTATGCTTTCTGGTTTCCTTGCGTTACTGGGAACATTACTTTCGGATATTATCCTGAGCATTGTTGACCCCAGGATCCGTCTGGAAGATTAGTGAAGTGGGGGAGGTTTAACATGAATTCAGTTGATTTGAATGTAGAACAAAAAGAAACTGAAAAAATAGAAGCTCCCACCGGTTTAGCAGTTATTTGGCGCGAGCTAATTAAAGATAAATTGGCATTATTTTCTTTCGTTTTGTTAATCGGTTTGGTTTTATTCATCTATATTTATAGCTTTTTTCTGAATCAAGATGAAATTACCAAAATTGATTTGATGAACATTTTCGCGCGTCCTAATGCCCAAAACTGGCTCGGTACGGATTATGGTGGCCGGGATGTATTCGGGCAACTGATCATCGGAGCGCGCAATTCCTTGACGATCGGCTTTTTGATCACTTTGACCACTTCATTGATCGGAATCACCCTCGGTGTGATTTCCGGTTACTTCGGAGGTTGGGTTGATTATGTGATCATGCGTTTTATCGATTTTATCCTCGTGTTACCAACTTTGATGATCGTGATCGTCTTTGTATCGATCGTCCCTGATTATAATGTTTTTCATTTTATTTTCATCATGTCTCTTTTTTACTGGACAAGTAAAGCTCGACTCATCCGTTCTAAGACGCTCGCTGAGCGAGAATTAGATTATGTTTCAGCATCAAAAACATTAGGAACACCCGATTGGAAGATCATTTTATTCCAGGTATTGCCTAATTTGAGTTCAATCATCATCGTGAACATGACCCTTAATTTAGCCGGTAACATCGGGATTGAGACGGGTCTCAGTTACTTGGGCTTTGGATTGCCAGAGAGCGTACCAAGTCTAGGTACTTTGATCAGTTATTCCACCAATCCTGATGTTATGCAGAATAAATGGTGGGTATGGTTACCTGCAGCATTACTGATTTTAGTATTGATGCTTTGCATCAACTTTGTCGGTCAGGCGTTAAAACGGGCAGCAGACGCAAGACAACGACTAGGGTAAGAGACAAAAAAGGAGGAAACGAATTGAAAAAGAGAAATTATTTTTTACTCACTCTCTTTATCGTCCTCGGTTTGTTATTAACAGCCTGTGGTGGGAGTGACGACAAAACATCCGGTGGAAAATCCGATGAAAAAGAAGATGAAGTACAATTAATTGATCCGGAAAAAGATTTTCCAAAAAAAGTCGACAAACGCGATGATGCCATCGAAGGTGGAACGATCACATACGCTATAGTGAAGGATAGCCCGTTTGAAGGCGTCCTCGATTATAACTTCTATCAAGATGCATATGATGCGGATATCATCAAATTCTTTGCCGAACCTATTTTCGCTTTTGATGAAAACTATGAAATCACCAACGATCTACCTTCTGCTGCCAAATTTGAAGTAAATGATGATCTGACACAGATCAAGGTAACCATCCAGGATGGCGTTTACTGGCATAACGGTGAACCACTGGAAGCAGAAGACTATGCCTATTCTTTCTATATCATCGGTCATCCGGATTACGATGGAATCCGTTATGGTGACGATATGATTTCTGATATTGTCGGAATGGAAGCTTACCACAAGGGTGAAACGGATGTCATCGAAGGTATTGAGATCCTCAATGATAAGGAATTAACGATCACCTGGACGGAACCGAAAGCTTCCCTCTTCAAGGGAATCTGGCCTTATGCCGCGCCGAAAGATTATATCGGGGAAATTCCGGTCGGCGAATTATCTGGACATGAGAAAATTCGTGTGAATCCAATCGGTTTCGGTCCATTTAAGGTGAAAAATATTGTACCGGGTGAATCCGTTGAATTCGTAGCGTTCGAAGATTACTACAAAGGTAAACCGCAACTGGACGGGGTAATCGTACGTACGGTTCCAACCGCTACGATTGTCGAAGAAATCAAGAATGGCAATGTGGATATCGCATCCTTCCCGACGGACCAATATCAAATCGGTATGGATACGCCCGGCTATGAACTATTAGCTGCGATGGAAAATGCTTACACATACATCGGCTTTAAATTAGGTCGCTGGGATGCAGAACAAGGACAGGTCGTCCAAGACCGTGAAACACCATTACAAGATAAAGCGCTACGCCAAGCATTCGCCTATGCGATGGATAACGCTTCCATTGCCCAGAACTTCTACAAAGGGCTAAGAACACCAGCAACAACATTGATCATTCCTTTCTTTACCGAATTCCATAATCCTGATCTCGAAGGATATACCTATAATCCGGAAAAAGCCAAAGAAATTCTTGATGAAGCCGGGTATATTGATGTAGATGGCGACGGATTCCGTGAAGATAAAGACGGAAATCCGATGGTGTTTAATTTCGCATCGATGAGCGGTGGGGAAACGGCTGAACCGATCGCCATGTACTACATTCAAAATTGGCAAGATGTCGGTTTAAATGTGCAATTATTAGAAGGCCGTTTGCACGACTTTAACGCATTCTACGATCGTGTTCAAAATGATGATCCTGCCATCGATATTTATCAAGCTGCCTGGGGTACAGGTACGGACCCGAACCCATACGGCTTGTATTCCAAATATACGTCATTTAACTTGGCACGCTGGGATAACGATGAAAGTGAACGATTGCTCACAGAAGGTCAATCTTTAGAAGCTGCTAAAGATATTGAACTGCGCAAAGAAATCTACAACAAATGGCAAGAATTGATGCTGGAAGAAGTGCCGGTTGTTCCGACACTATACCGGTATGAATTAGTAGCCGTAAATGATCGTGTCGCTTACTACACGGTTGATCCTGCCGATACCGATTTCGGCTGGCATCAAGTTGCGGTAACAGAATAATAACGTAAAAAGAGTGTCCTGCGGGACACTCTTTTTTAAAGGTGTTTTTTCGGGGCTTTTGTTTATGATTATATGGAGCCTGATAGCTTTTGTATTTCGGAACAGGGTAATGAAGAAAAAGGTTTATGGAGGAATTCAATTCAATCCTCCCGCTTCAAAATTGAATTGAAATGAAAAAATATTGCAAAATACACGGATTCTAATATTATAGTATTTAAGAATATTCCAGTTTACAGTCGATGAAAGGACTCTCGATCGAACGATTTGAACCGATGCCTTTCGCATAGAACTTTCAATTTTTTCGGACTTTTTTCATGGATCATCAAGGGGAATAAAGTCCGGTTTTTTATTAATTCGATATACGAGGTGTGTAGCTAATTTCAAATTTATATATTTGTGCTATTTTTATGCAAAATAACGTTCTTAAGTCACGGAAAGGGGAGAGATCATATTTATTTGTTAATTCATAAATGTATTATTTCTTTTTCCACAAATCTGTGATAGAGTGGGAATATCATTTTTATTGATGAGAACTATCGGTCACTATCTGCGACCAAGATTGAATGTTAATATTAATGGTCGAATAAGGGGCTTTTCACTCTGTTTCGCTATAAACAAAAAAGTCGGTCAATTTTATCAAATTAGAGTTGCAAATCCGTTCAACATTTATTATATTTATATATAATTTTATTATTACTAAGTTCAGTAAAATCACCTAAACATAAAAAAATAAATAGTCAGATATTCTTGTACATAAAATTGTCCCAACATTCCAAAACCGAATGTTCGGACATTGATTATTAGAATAAATCAGATATATCAACAAAGTATGATTTTGGCAAAGTTTAAATAATATGAAACAATAACATTTTCTCCGAGGAGAATACAAGCTAAAACTTATTCAACTAACGTATTATTGGAAGAAGAATGTTCGTATTTATCTTATTTTTAGAAGTTATCCTTTTTTTAGAAATAAATAATTGACATATACCGGAATATTGTACTATACTATTTCAATAAATCGTTAATCCTTGAACGCGATAAAGAATTAAATAGTGTTTGTTAGAGATCCCCGTTAGCCAAAGGGATGGTGAAATATAGGAGGTGGGTAAATTGTCCCAAAAGCCCCTATTGCAAATAAACCATTTGAAGACTTCCTTCCGAATTGGCGATGAGTATTACGCGGCTGTAGATGATGTTTCTCTTACCGTTAATGAGAATGAAGTGGTTGCTATTGTCGGCGAATCCGGCTGTGGGAAAAGTGCACTGGCACTGTCCATCATGAAATTACACCAACCGGAAAATACCAAAATCGAAGGGGAAATTATCTTTAACGGAACGAATCTCGTTCCCTTGACAATAGAAGAGATGAATAAATTTCGTGGAAAAGAAATCGGGATGGTATTCCAGGATCCGATGACGGCATTAAACCCGCTGATGCGTGTCGGACAGCAAATTGAAGAAGGAATGAAAAACCATCTGAAACTATCGAAAGAAGAAATGAAGAAACGGGCTATCGATTTACTCGATAAGGTTGGAATTCCTAATCCAGAAAGAACGTACTACCGTTACCCGCACGAATTATCTGGTGGAATGAGACAGCGGGTCGTAATCGCGATCGCGATCGCCTGTGAACCGAAATTACTGATCGCCGATGAACCGACGACAGCCCTTGATGTAACGATTCAAGCCCAAATTCTTGATTTGCTTAAGGATATGCAGAAGGAAATGCAAACGGGAATTATCTTGATCACCCATGATCTCGGTGTTGTTGCCGAGATGGCTGATAAGGTAGCTGTGATGTATGCGGGCGAGATCGTAGAATTTGCCGATGTTGAAACCTTGTTTACAAATCCACTACATCCCTATACACGTTCATTATTCAATTCCTTACCTTCTGCCGAACATGTCCAAGATCGGCTTCATGTCATCCAGGGCATGGTACCATCTTTGAAAAATCTTCCCCGGAAAGGTTGCCGCTTTGCTGACCGTATACCCTGGGTCGATCGTAGCGCCCATGAAGAAAATCCCGAAATGCGAGAAGTAGAAAAGGGGCATTGGGTTCGCTGCACTTGCTGGCAACACTTTGACTTTCCTGATGAGGCGGAGGTAAAAAGTTATGCCATTACTTAAAGTGGAAAACTTGAAAGTCTATTATCCGATTCGAAGTGGTTTTTTCCGTTTAGTGCGTGATTACGTAAAAGCGGTGGACGGAATTAGCTTTGAAATAAAAGAAGGAGAAACGTATGGATTGGTTGGCGAGTCTGGTTGTGGAAAAACAACCACGGGACGGACGATCATCGGATTAAATAAAGCTACTGACGGACATGTTTATCTCAATACAAATGGGGATCAAGTTGATTTAGTCAAACTGTCGCGGAAGGAATTTCGCAAGTATCGCCAGGATATTCAAATGATATTTCAAGACCCCTATTCATCGTTAAATATTAAAAAGCGGGTTCGCGATATCATCGCCGAACCGTTACGGAATTTCGAAAAGCTAACTCCGGAAGAAGAAGAGCAGCGAGTGATCGATGCGTTGGAAAAAGTAGGTTTGGGACCGGACTCAATGTATAAATATCCACACCAGTTTTCTGGGGGACAAAGACAGCGGATCGGTATTGCTCGCGCCCTTGTCATCAATCCAAAATTGATCATTGCGGACGAACCGGTATCAGCACTGGACGTTTCCGTTCAAGCGCAAGTTTTGAACTTCATGAAAGATATTCAAAAAGAATTCAATCTGAGTTATCTATTCATCAGTCATGACCTGGGTGTCGTCCGCCATATGTGCGACCGGATCGGCATCATGTATAAAGGCCGTCTTGTAGAAGAGGGAACGGCTGAAGACATTTTCGAAAATCCCCAGCACCTTTATACGAAACGACTACTCTCAGCCATTCCTAATATCAATCCGAAAAAACGTTATGAAAATCAACGTTTGCGGGAACAAATAAATCGCGAGTTTGTAGAAAAGTCACGCGAATTTTTCGACGAAGAGGGTAGAATCTATGATCTGAAACCAATTTCTTCAACACATTCCGTAGCGATTCCTTAGAAAGAAGGGACATGAGCGATGGTAAAGTTTATCATCAAACGCATTCTTGCTATGATTCCACAACTTTTCATCTTAAGTTTGCTCGTATTCATGCTCACGAAAGCAATGCCAGGGGATCCCATTTCCGCATCCTTCTTAAACAATCCTAACCTGGATCCGGAAGTAATAGAAGAGTTAAAAGAAAAACATGGTCTCAACGACCCCTGGTACGTTCAGTATACGAATTGGATCAAGAGATTATTACAGGGAGATTTAGGAGTTTCCTATGTTCATAAAGTAAAAATTAGTAAATTACTAGGAGAACGCTTTGCCAATACGGTCGTTCTCGGTGCGGCAACGCTCATCATCTCCTACCTGATCGCGATACCGTTAGGTATCATCGCCGGACGCTATCAAGATTCGTTGGCGGATAAATTAATCGTCGGATATAACTATTTTTCATACGCAGTACCACTATTCGTTTTCGCCCTACTCATGCTGTTTATTTTCGGTTTCCGTTTAGGATGGTTCCCGACAAGTGGAAGTGTAGACCCCCAAGTTACAAAAGGAACCTTGGAATATTATTTGAGTAGATTGCATCATCTCATCCTCCCGGCAACAACGGCTGCGCTCTTATCAACAGTAGGAACGATTCAATATTTACGCAGTGAAATTATCGACACGAAATACCAAGATTTCGTAAAAACAGCACGAGCTAAAGGAACTCCGGAAAAATACGTGTATAACCGACACATCTTGCGAAATTCCTTATTACCGATCGCAGCCTTTCTGGGAACGGATATTGTCAGTATCTTAGGTGGATCGATTTTTATTGAACAAATCTTTGGTTATCCAGGTATTGGACAACTATTCATTTCATCGATTTTGCAACGTGATTATAGTGTGGTTGTGGTACTCGTCATGCTTTCAGGTTTTCTGGCGATTTTAGGTACATTGTTATCCGATATTATCATGAGTATCGTCGATCCGCGAATCCGAATTGAAGAATAGATGGAACAGGGAGGATCGTCATGAGCCTACCACAATTAAAAACAGAGAAGGTTGAAATCGAACAGGAACAGCCTCCGACGGGTTTCCGCGTCATCTGGCGGGAACTTGTGAAGGATAAATTAGCGCTTTTTTCCTTGATATTGTTGTTGGCATTGGTCATCTTTATATATACGTATAGCTTTTTCCTCGATCAGGAAGAAATTACAAAAATCAATTTATTAAATATTTTTTCGCCACCGAATGCCGAAAACTGGCTTGGTACCGACTATGGCGGACGGGATGTATTCGGGCAACTGATCATCGGTGCGCGTAATTCCTTGACGATCGGTATATTGATCACACTTTCTACATCATTGATTGGAATTACCCTCGGTATCATTGCCGGTTATTTCGGTGGCTGGGTTGATTATGTGATCATGCGATTTGTCGATTTCATCCTCGTGTTACCAACTTTGATGATTGTGATTGTGTTTGTATCCCTTGTACCTAATTACAATGTATTTCATTTTATCTTCATCATGAGTCTCTTTTATTGGACAGGCAAAGCGCGACTGATCCGTTCAAAAACGCTCGCTGAGCGAGAACTCGATTATGTCGCGGCATCAAAAACATTAGGAACACCCGATTGGAAAATTATCCTGTTCCAAGTGCTACCCAACTTAAGTTCTATCATCATCGTAAATATGACCCTTAACTTAGCTGGTAACATCGGGATTGAAACGGGTCTCAGTTACTTGGGCTTTGGATTGCCAGAGAGCGTTCCGAGTCTAGGTACTTTGATCAGCTATTCCACCAATCCTGATGTTATGCAGAATAAATGGTGGGTATGGTTACCTGCAGCATTACTGATTTTAGTATTGATGCTTTGCATCAACTTTGTCGGTCAGGCGTTAAAACGGGCAGCAGACGCAAGACAACGACTTGGTTAAAAATTTAAAAAGGAGGAATACAATTTGAAAAGACGCAGTTTGTTTTTACTTACACTCTTTGTTGTATTAGGCTTGTTGCTGGCTGCTTGCGGTGGCGGTAAAGACTCCGCAGGTGATGAAGGCGACAAAGCTAGTGGCGATGAAAAAGAAGATACAGTTCAACTAGTCGATCCAGAAAAAGATTTCCCTAAAAAGGTCGACAAACGTGATGAAGCGATCGAAGGCGGAACCCTTAACTTCGCTTTAGTAAAAGACGACCCGTTCCAGGGGATTCTCGACTATAACTTCTATGAAGATGCCTATGATGCTGATATTTTACAATTCTTCGCTGAACCAATCTTTGCATTCGATTCTAACTATGAAATTACCAACGATTTACCTTCTGCTGCCAAATTTGAAGTCAACGATGACCTGACAGAAATCAAGGTAACCATACAAGATGGGGTTTACTGGCATAACGGTGAACCACTAGAAGCTGAAGACTATGCCTATTCCTTCTATATTATCGGGCACCCTGATTACGACGGTGTTCGCTACGGTGACGATATGATCTCCGATATCGTAGGTATGGAGGCCTACCACAATGGAGAAACTGATGTCATCGAAGGTATTGAAGTACTCAATGAAAAAGAACTCGTGATTAGATGGAATAGCCCGAAAGCTTCCCTCTTTAAAGGAATCTGGCCGTATGCTGCGCCAAAAGACTATTATGAAGGAATTCCAATTGGCGAATTATCCGGACATGAAAAAGTTCGCGTCAACCCGATCGGATTCGGTCCGTTTAAAGTTGAAAACATCGTACCTGGTGAATCTGTAGAATTTGTTGCCTTTGAAGATTACTATCAAGGAAGACCTAAACTTGATAAAGTCATCTTAAAGGTTGTTCCTACTGCTACAGTTGTTGAAGAAATCAAAGCTGGAAATATCGATATCGCATCCTTCCCTACCGATCAATTTAATGTCGGTATGGAAACCCCGAACTATGAATTAATAACACGTATGGAACCGGCCTACACTTACATCGGCTTTAAGTTAGGTCGCTGGGATGCGGAACAAGGTGTCGTAGTACAGGACCGTGACACACCATTGCAAGACAAAGCATTACGTCATGCATTCGGTTATGCGATGGATAATGCGACCATTGCTCAACAGTTCTACAAAGGATTACGGACACCAGCAACAACATTGATGATTCCGTTCTTTGCTGAGTTCCATAACCCGGATCTGGAAGGATTCACCTATGATCCAGAAAAAGCAAAACAAATTCTCGATGAAGCTGGCTATGTTGACGTCGACGGCGACGGCTTCCGTGAAGATAAAGACGGCAATCCGATGGTCTTCAATTTCGCTTCCATGAGCGGCAGCGAAACTGCAGAACCGATCGCCCAGTTCTACATCCAAAACTGGAAAGATGTTGGTTTGAATGTACAGCTCTTGGAAGGTCGCTTACATGACTTTAACGCATTCTATGATCGTGTCCAAAATGATGACCCTGCTATCGATATTTATCAAGCTGCCTGGAGTACAGGTACGGACCCGAACCCGTACGGATTATACTCGAAGACAGCACCGTTCAACTTAGCTCGATTCGATAACGAAGAAAACGAACGGTTATTGCAAGAAGGTCAATCCCTCGAAGCTGCGAAAGATATCGAATATCGTAAGGAAATCTACAATAAGTGGCAAGAGCTAATGCTTGAAGAAGCACCGGTTATCCCGACACTTTATCGTTATGAATTGTTCGCGGTTAATGACCGGGTCGCATATTACACGGTCGATCCTCAAGATGCTGACTTCGGATGGCATCAAGTTGCCCTCACATCTGAAGAACCTGCAAAATAATCAGCAGAAAAAATCAGGGATAATCAGTCGCACGGGTAGACTGATTATCCCTTTTTATTTGTAAACGAATCTTGAATTTTGTTTTTTGATTCCACCGAGTCAGTTAAATGGCTATTATTTTGTTGTTTGCATACAATGGATTCGTCAGTCGGTTTGTAAAATTTCCAGGATTTTATCACGAATTATTTTTACAAATGATCGCAAATCTTGAGCGTCTTGAAAAACAGCTTGGGCTTTTCGTTCATTCCCACCACCCTTTGCATTGAATTGGTCCAGATGAACTTTGACTATCTGACCACAATGAATTCGTGACTTGCCATTATGGGAAAGCAATATTTTCCCTTCAGTCACGGAACCGAACAATATAATTCGGTCCGTTTCTTGATGAAGTTTTGCGGCGAGAATTTCGAGTTCCTTCATCGATAAATCTGTAAAAGTCTGGTCAATCACTGCTTTCCGGGATTTACTGAGCAATTCACTCTTGAGTAATTCCGCATATTGGTTGAATAGTCTCGAATAATTTTTCTTAAGGGTTTTATTCTCCACTAACAATCGCTTGACCTGATCTGACAATTGCGACACACTGGTCGTCAATTGTGTTGCCAGTGCATTCGTGATTGAAAAATGTCTGGAATAATCTTCGAGAAGCCGCTGGCCACAAACAAAATAGAGCCTGGTTTTCCCGCGAACTTTTTCTTGTTTTAACAGTTTTAATGGTCCGATTTGTGCCGTGGACCGAACATGCGTACCGGCGCAAGCGTTGTACTCGATGCCCGCAATCTCAACAATACGTAGTTTTTCGTGGCCTTCCGGTATTTTTCGCAAAGCATATTTTTTTGCTTCCCGTGAATCGATATAAAAGGTACGGACGGGAATGTTCGCGAAGATGCGACGATTGACTTCTGATTCAATCATGATCAGCTCCTCCTCGGTGAGCGCTTCGACGTCAAGATCGATCGTAGCGGTTTCATCACTCAGGTGAAAGGAGAGGGTTTCAAAACCATATAAGTCCAAACAGGTGGCCGATAATAAATGCTGGCCAGAATGGTGTTGGGTATGTACAAGTCGTTTTTTCGCATCGATTGCACAAGACACTTCTTCTTGTTCGGGTTTCATCGGCAATATGTGGTACACTTCGTCATGGTCTTTATACACGTTTTCGACAGGAATCCCGGCAATCTTTCCGGTGTCACATGGTTGACCTCCGCCTTCAGGATAAAAAGCGGTTTCTTGAAGCGTGATGACCCATTTGCCATTTTCATACTTGCTACTTGTGATTTTTGTCGTCCATTCCATTATATCGGGGTTCGTATAAAACAATTTTTTCGTCACATTGTTCATCCTTTCCGGCTTTTTCCCGTGGACGGTTCGTTTCTTTTATAATTTTATATTATAATGTCAGTTGAGAATATGGGAAAGGAGACGGGTTATGTCAAGGAAAAAGATGAATGTAGAAAGTTTTAATCTCGATCACACGAAAGTGAAGGCCCCGTATGTCCGCCTTGCCAGCGTAAGTGAAGGAAAACACGGGGATAAGATTTATAAATACGATGTCCGTTTTTGTCAACCGAATGTGGAACATATGGAAATGCCTGTGGTCCATTCGTTGGAACATTTAATAGCGGAATTTATTCGCGACCATCACGATTCGATTTTCGATGTAAGTCCGATGGGGTGCCAGACCGGCTTTTATATTTCCGTGATCAATGATGGAGATTATGAGAAGTTCCTCGATCTATTGGAAAAGACGTTAAATGATGTGCTGGCTGCCGAGGAAGTTCCGGCAAGTAACGAAATACAATGCGGTTTTGCGGCCAGTCATGATCTTGAGGGAGCGAAAAAATACGCCAGGAAAATGCTAGAAAAACGGGATCAATGGGATGAGGTCTTCGCATAAAAAATGAGTATCCGGTACGGGTCCGGATACCCATTTTATTATCCATTTATATGATGGGTGCGATCCGTTGAAGCGGAAACTGTTTTTCTGGCTAATACGAAAACGGTGATCGAGACGATCAGCATAAAAAGCGCCGCCGTCACAAAACCTTCTGTCGTCGTCATCGAAAAGGAACCGGTTAAAAATGTTCCTGTCATCGAGCCGAGGGAGATAAACGCATATAGTAAGCCGAAGCCTTTTCCACGTATTTCTTGATCCGAATTCCTTGCAACAAGTGAAGCGTTCGAAGGAAACAGAATGGCAAAGCCAATTCCGTATACACTCATTGCGGCGAATAAGATATTCAAAGTAGTACCGTAGGCTATGGTTAATAGGGACCCGGCCACAACGAGCATACCGATCGGTAACAAGAATTCATTGCGGAACTTATCAAAGATCCGGTTGGAAGGTAACAGGAAAAAGAGGATCGCCATGATCCCGTATACACTGATTAAGATCCCGCTTATCCGTTCCCCGGCATCCATGGCATCCACTTTTAACGGAAGCATGTATGCTAAGATTCCCTGGCAAAAGGCGAGTGAGAACGCGCCTAAATAACCGAATACAATGCTTGGTTTTTTAAATAAAGACAGGTACTCGCTGAGGGTATTTGTTGTTTTTTCTAATTTGTCTTGTTCTTTTTCCACCGGTTTTAATAATAGGAGGGCGATGATGCCGCAGAACATCATGACAAGACCGACGTTTTGGTAGACAAAGGCATAGCTTATCCGTTCGGAAAATATCCCGCTGAACGCTGGTGCGGAAATTGCGGCAAGACCAACAGCCGCTGCGGCAAAAGCCATCGTTTTTCCGCTTTTTTTACTTTTGGAATATAACGT
>CALKAK010000048.1 GCA_937983015.1 uncultured Bacillaceae bacterium
GCAAGAGCGGGTGATGGACGCTTTGCAAAAAGTAGGAATGGCCGATTTTGCCAATAAGGAGCCCCATCATCTTTCTGGAGGTCAAAAACAGCGGGTTGCCATTGCGAGTGTCCTGGCATTGAAACCGGAGATCATCATTTTAGATGAGGCGACCTCGATGCTTGACCCGCGGGGGAGAAATGAAGTCTTTGCGATCATCAAACAACTCAGCCGGGATGAAAGGTTAACGATCGTATCAATCACGCACGATTTAGATGAAGCCATCATGGCAGATGAGATGATCGTGATGAACCGGGGCGAAATTTATAAGCGAGGGACACCGTTAGAAGTTTTTTCCATGGATGAGGAGCTGATCAAACTCGGTTTGGATATTCCTTTTGTATATAAGTTAGGTAAAAAATTACGAGAACGGGGCGTTCCATTAGATGAGCATGTTTTAGTTGAGGATAGGCTGGTGGACGAGATATGCAAATACGTACAAGAAATTTAGAATATCGTTACAATATCAATACTCCTTTTGAACATTTGGCAATCTATGATATCAATATAGCGATTCCCGCCCGAAGTTATACGGCGATCATCGGTCACACGGGTTCGGGGAAGTCTACATTGTTGCAACATTTCAACGCCTTGTTACAACCAACATCAGGTGAAATCCAGATCGGAGAGAGGACCATCAGGGCGGGTGTCAAGGAGAAACAATTAAAACCTGTTCGGAAGCGCGTAGGGATCGTCTTCCAATTTCCTGAGCAACAATTGTTCGAAGAAACGGTAGAAAAAGATATTTGTTTCGGTCCTTTGAATTTTGGTGTGGATATAGAGGAAGCAAAAGCCAGAGCAAAAGAGGCTATTCAACTTGTGGGTTTACCCGATGATATTCTACAGCGCTCTCCTTTCGAGCTGTCTGGCGGTCAAATGAGACGGGTCGCGATCGCTTGTGTGTTAGCGATGAAACCAGAGGTTCTCGTTTTGGATGAACCGACGGCAGGATTGGATCCGCGGGGAAGACGGGAAATCATGGACATGTTTTATAAGTTATATCAAGAACAGGACATCTCGATCATATTAGTTACCCATAGTATGGAAGATGCCGCCAGATATGCCGATCACATCATCGTCATGCATAAAGGGACTATTTATAAGGAAGGAACACCGGAAGAAATTTTTGCTGCACCACAAGAATTGCTAGAGTTAGGTTTGGATGTGCCCCAAACGATTCGCTTTCAAATGAAATTGGAGGAAAGATTGCGGCAGTCAATCGGCGGCTTAAGCCTTTCAATGGATGATTTAGTGGAAAAGATCATGGCCTTGATCGAGACCAGGAGGAAAAAAGATCATGAATAAAATCATTTTCGGTCGTTATATTCCTGTTGAATCTTTCCTTCACAAAATGGATCCGCGGGCAAAATTGATCATCACTATCTTATTCATAGCGGTCGTTTTTCTTGCCAACAATGGTATAACGTATGCACTTCTGGGGTTATTTACCTTGTTGACCATTTTTTCTTCGAAGATCCCGTTCCGCTTTTTGCTCGGTGGCTTTAAATTATTGTTCTGGTTGATCATCATCACCTTTTTCCTACACATTTTTTTCACAAAAGGCGGAAACGTGATTGTTGAAATCGGGGCTTTCAAGGTGTATGAACATGGTTTGCGACAGGGGATTTTCATTTCCTTACGTTTTTTCTTTTTAATCATCATGACGGGGTTATTGACATTGACCACAACCCCGATCGAGATTACGGATGGGATGGAGAGTTTGCTGAAGCCTTTGAAGAGATTTCGTTTTCCCGTTCATGAATTCGCTTTAATGATGTCCATCGCCCTTCGTTTTATTCCAACTTTGATGGACGAAACCGATAAAATAATGAAAGCCCAGGTTGCCAGAGGAGTGGATTTTACTCAAGGGTCATTGAAAGAACGGGCGCAGAGCTTTATCCCACTACTTATACCATTATTTATTAACTCTTTTAAGCGAGCTGAAGAACTGGCCATTGCTATGGAAGCAAGGGGCTATCGCGGTGGTGAAGGTCGGACGAAATATCGCTTATTAAAATGGGGAATAAGAGATACCGCGGCATTTATTATTTTGTTAGTCCTCACAACAGCGTTAATCGTATTTCGCTCTTAGCAATTATGGAAAAGGATGATGAACGATGAAGCGGATCAAATGCACGGTATCTTATGATGGAACGAATTTTCAAGGGTTCCAGGTACAACCAGAAGGGCGAACGGTGCAAGGGGAAATCGAACACGTCCTGAAGAAAATGCATAAAGGGGAAAACATAAGGATCCATGCATCAGGAAGGACCGATCGCGGTGTCCATGCAAAGGGGCAGGTCTTTCATTTTGATACTCCCCTTTCATTAACAGAAGAACAGTGGAAACGGGCACTGAATAGCCAGTTACCGCAGGATATTGTCATAAGAAGTACGGAATTCGTCAGCGAAGATTTTCATGCCCGCTTTTCCTGCGTCGCTAAAGAATATCGCTATATCATCCTTTACCAGGAGGAAAGAGATCCCTTCCTTGTCAATTATACCCATCATCATCCCTATCCTCTCGATCTGCAAAAGATCGAAGAAGCGATGAAATATTTCCTCGGAACCCATGATTTCACAAGCTTCAGCTCGGCAAAAACGGAAATTCACGATCGTGTCCGCACGATCGATCTATTCCAGTTTCAACGGGAAAACAATAAGTTGATCTTCCGCATTCGCGGTGATGGGTTCCTCTACAATATGGTGAGAATTATAGTGGGAACCTTGCTGGATGTGGGATCCGGGAAGATCGAACCGGAAAAAATTCCCGAAATTTTTGCGGCGAAAGATCGAACCCGAGCGGGAAAAACCATCTCACCCAATGGTTTATATTTATGGAAAGTGTATTATTAAGAGCTTTTTTAACTTAAAAAAAGTCGATTAAAACCGATGAAAAAAAGAATGGAATTGTCAAATCTTTACCTTGACACATGGATATGAAAAAGTTATGATAGCATTTGGTACATTGCTTTTTCCACGATAAGCCCCGGAACTTATTGTGTTGAAAATAAACAATGATCGGAATTTAGGAGGCAATGAAATGCGTACGACTTATATGGCAAAGCCACATGAAATTGAACGTAAATGGTATGTCGTCGATGCTAGTGGTCAAACATTAGGCCGGCTTGCTAGCCAAGTGGCTGCAATCTTGCGCGGCAAACATAAACCGATTTATACACCACATGTTGACACAGGTGATCATGTAATCATTATTAACGCTGAGAAAATTGAGTTGACCGGAAATAAATGGCAAGATAAAAAATACTACCGCCACAGCGGACATCCTGGTGGTTTGAAAGTTAGAACGGCACGTGAACTAAAAGAAAAACATCCGGAAAGATTACTGGAACTTGCTATCCGCGGTATGCTACCAAAAGGTCCGTTAGGTCGGAAAATGTTTAAGAAATTGCATGTTTATGCAGGTAGCGAACATCCACATCAAGCGCAAAAACCAGAAGTTTTAGAGTTGCGCGGCTAATTTCAAAGGAGGGAAATCAACTTGGCTAAAGTCCAATATTACGGAACAGGTCGTCGGAAAACATCGGTTGCACGAGTTCGTTTAGTACCAGGTGACGGAAAAATTATTATCAATAATCGCGATATTAATGAATATATTCCGACTGCTTCATTGCAAGAGATCATTAAGCAGCCTTTAGTATTAACAGATAATGTTAATAACTATGACGTATTAGTAAATGTGAAAGGTGGCGGTTATTCCGGTCAAGCAGGAGCGATTCGTCACGGTATTGCCCGCGCATTGTTACAAGCAGATCCGGATTATCGCCCGGTATTGAAGCAAGCTGGCTTACTGACACGTGATGCACGGATGAAGGAACGGAAAAAATACGGTCTCAAGAAAGCCCGTCGTGCACCACAATTCTCCAAACGTTAATATGGCAATTTCCAAGGGACTCTTTTCACTTCGGTGGGAAGGGTCTTTTTATTTTGCCTGCATCCTCACCTGCTTGCCTAAAGATGAGGGATGAGAAATATGAACAAAATATGATTATTCACCGTTCTTCCTCATAGTATATATTGGGCAAACAAACATCAAAGGGGTGTGGGATGCATGGATAAAAAAAAGGAAAAAGAGACAAGGAAAGCGGAAAATCCGAAACAAGAACAACTGGATCGCTTCCGTGTTCGCGACAGTGGAAAACCACTAACAACGAAACAGGGGTTGAAAGTTTCTAATGACAGTGAAATATTGACCGCAGGTGTGCGCGGACCGGCATTAATGGAGGACTTTTATTACTTTGAGAAGCTATCTCATTTTGTCCGGGAAGAAATTCCTGAGCGGGTCGTACATGCCCGAGGTTATGGCGCTTATGGTGAATTTGTCTGCTATCAATCCATGAGACAAGTAACGAAAGCTGGCTTTTTGTCGGAAGCCGGAAAAAAAACACCGGTGGCGGTCCGGTTTTCAACGGTACAGGGTTCCCGGGGTTCATATGATACGGCCAGGGATCTACGCTGTAAAGGAGTTAAATTTTACACGGAAGAAGGGAACTACGATTTAACGACGATCGCCATGCCGGTTTTGATTATCCAGAATCCGATGAAATTTCCCGATGTCATCCATGCCTATCAAAACAAACAAGATGAAGGCCTTCCTACAGCAACTGGTGCCCATGATCGTTTTTGGGATTTTGTAGCGAACAATCCGGAGTCGCTCCATATGGTAACCTGGATCATGTCTCCCCGAGGGATTTTGCGAAGTTACCGGATGATGGAATCCTGGTCGATTAACACGTACTTATTCGTGAACGAACAGGGGAAAGCAACTTTTGTCCGTTTTGTGTGGAAACCATTACTAGGTGTTCATTCATTATTACAAGAGGAAGCGATCAAAATCGGCGGTCTTGACCCGGACTTTCATCGCCGAGATCTTCGCGAGGCGATCGATAAAGGGTATTACCCGGAATACGAACTAGGTGTGCAACTGATTCCGATGGAAGATGAATTTAAGTACGATTTTGATATTCTCGACCCGACCAAATTTTGGCCAGAAGAGCTGGTTCCTGTACAAATCGTTGGAAAAATGACCTTAAATCGAAACGTAGATAATGAATTCACCGAACTGGAACAGATCGCCTTTAACCCGGCGAATGTTGTTCCCGGTATCGACTTTTCCAATGATCCAGTCTTACAAGGGAGATTACTCGTATATCGTGATGCCCAGCATCATCGCCTTGGTAGTGCTAATTATGACGAATTGCCGATCAACCGTCCGCTCCGGACATTTCATAATAACACCCGCCGTGGTTTTATGCGGCAGCGAATCGATGTGGATCAAATTAACTACAGGAACAATTCTCTGGCCGGGAACACACCGTATACAACACCACCGGAAGAAGGGGGCTATACGTCCTATCCGAGAAAAGTGGAAGGACGCGTTGTCCGTGGTCGCAGTCCATCGTTCAATGACTTTTTTACCCAGACACGCATCTTTTGGAATAGTCTAACCCCTATAGAAAAGCAGCATACAATTGATGGATTCAGTTTCCAGCTCGGTAAAGTAAAGAGTGAAGCGATCCGGCAACAAAATGTGAATTTATTAGTGAACGTCGATAAACAACTGGCCAATATCGTGGCGGATAATATTGGTGTTAAGCGGCCTACCGGAACGAATGTGCCGGTATCGACACGATATGCTTCGTTAAGCCAAGAAAACACG
>CALKAK010000049.1 GCA_937983015.1 uncultured Bacillaceae bacterium
TTATCCCAACTAGCATGCACTTCGTATTGTTCTTCAATCGTTATTTCATCTTCACTCTTTAATCCCGTTAAAATTGTATTTAAAAAACGGTTATTGCAAAGTGGAACTTGCGTTGGCAAAAGGTAAGAAGAAATACGATAAACGGGAAGAATTGAAGAAAAAGGCCGCCCAGCGGGAGATCGAACGGGCTTTCCGGGAAAGACTGAAACTGTAAGGGCAGGAAATTGTCCCTATTGCATTATTTTGCATTTTTGTTATAATGTTAAGTGCACAAGGGATAGTGAAAATTTGAATGCGGTCCAACTCGACTTGCCAACTTTTCATTTGGGGACGTTCCGGATTCGACAGGGGCAGATCGAGCTTAAGCTGCGAGCCGAGTCGGCGATCTCGTAAAAAACGCCACGCCAATAATAACTGGCAAAACTAACGATAACTTAGCTTTAGCTGCTTAATTTTAGCTAAAGCGCTCCTCCCTCCATCGCCCACGTGGTAGGGTCAGGGGCTCATTCGAGTGGGATACGCCGTTTGCCCGCCGTCTGAGGGCAACGGAAGAGACCAATCAGACTAGCGACTACAGAGCCTGTCGATAGGCCGAGTAGCTCGCGAAACGATAATATATCGACTACGCTCGTAGACGCTTAAGCGACGATGTCTCTGGACGTGGGTTCGACTCCCACCGTCTCCATATCTTAATTAAATCGGTTCTTTGTCAAATGGTGTTGGTGAGTATTTTAAGTGACTTCTCATGGTAAAATGAAATCAGTGAGCTTAGAGGATTTTAGTACCTCTAAGCTTTTTTTATTGCCGCTAAATTTGGTTCTTTGTCAAATGGTGTTGGTGAGTATTTTAAGTGATTTCTCATAGTAAAATGAAATCAGCGAGCTTAGAGGATTTTAGTTCCTCTAAGCTTTTTTATGGTCGCAAAATCTCTAATGATGGGTATTCCACTTCTGAAATGATAATAGTCTCTGTGACCAAAAGTAATATTTTGTATATTTAGCAAAATTCATATTGAATGATTATGAGACATGTGACATTACTTCTCTAAATGTGGTTTGGCGATTACATTTCACCAGAGTATTGTCACTGTCTCTTATTTTTTGTTAAAAGATGGTGTCGGTTTTTTATCACCAACCTCCAAAATTATAGAATCAATTTTCATCAAGTATTTTTTCTGCTTCTGAAATGAGAGTATTATTACTATAAATTTGTTGCTGGCAGTTATTGGTTGTTGTAGCATTTCTTGAAATGAACAAACTCATAATAAGTACTAGCCAATCTTTCAATGGGGTGATGCACGTAATGAAACGTGTATTCTTAATAATCTTAAGTTTTATGTTGATTTTAGTAGTCTGGGGTGCAAGGGACGGCGGGAGAGTACAGGTGATGCAACGAATAAAACCGATGTAGCTCAAGAAAGCCAACAAAGTAAAGTTGAAGTAGATAAAGGCTTATTTAATGTGGAAATCACGATTCCCGCCACATTGGTGGAAAATGATGATATGGATGTAGACGATTTTTAGGATGAGGCTGAAAATAAAGGGATTAAAGAGGTTATCCGAAATGATGATGGATCGCTGACATTTAAAATGTCCAAATCCGGACATGAGAAGCTGATGGGGGAAATAAGGGAAGAGATCCAGGAAACGATGTTGGATATTAAAACCGACGATGATTTTGTCTCGATTCGGGAAATCGAGGCGGATGAATCGTTCTCCCAGTTCACGATGAAAGTGGATCGGGAAGCTTTTGAAAATAGTCTAGAAGTTTTGCCGCCATAGCCCTCGCTATGCAAGGCATGATGTATCAAGTATTTGATGAAGTTGACGAGGATGAATTACAGGTGATCATCGATATTAAGGATGCGGATACCGATGATTTGATTGATACCGTAATCTATCCTGATGATTTAGAGTCGGATCATACTTAGAGAAATGTTTGAAAAATAAAAGGCATGGTTTCCGTTGTAACGGAATCATGCCTTAATTTTTTATGTTGATTAATATTTATTTCGTTTAGAGGAATCAGGCGATGATATCTGTTTTCTCTAACCATTGTTTCGCAATTACAATGATCACCCCAGTATATAAAATATTCATGGTCAAAAATAGAATCAATTCATGAATCGATGTTAAACCGGATTGACTGAGCACTCCCATTCCTATGGTCAGAAGTGAATGGGGAAAGAACATGCCGAGTTCTCTAATATAGAGAGTAAGACCGAAGATGATGGCACATAGTGCGATTCCGACCGGCAAAGCGAAACTGCGTATCCGCATGGAAAGAGCCAGCTGAAACGTACCGATTGTGATGCTAGTGAGCCAGCCGCGAATGAACCAGCCGAATATTTCTCCGGGAAGCCCGGCGGTTAATCCAAGGCTGTTCCCTGCGATGATGTAGAAAGTGAAAAAGAGGATTTGCACGAAAAGAAGCAGTACGCTCAGTATGATGATTTTTGCGATAAATATACTGGATTGTTTCACAGGAGCGGTCATGAGCATGTTCCAGTTATGATGAAAGTGCTCGAGCCGCCAGATATAGGCGGCACAAATTGCGATCAAAATGGGCAGGAAAAACTCGCCATAAAACAGGCTAACCTGGGACCAGAGGCTGTACCATTCTTTTTGCAAAACGCCCTGATTCAGTGAAAAATTCGCACTGCCGATCAAGACACTGATAAAAGGTAAAATAAAGAGAATGAGCCAAAGAAGCGAACGTTTTAGCTTCAGCCATTCCACAGCAATACAACGGATCATGTTTTTCCCTCCACGTTTAGACTTCTTTTTTCCTGATAGAAAAGCTTCCTATGATATAAAGGGAGACCGCAAAGATAAAAACAGTTCCCATTAAAGGTAGCAATTCAGGCAAATTCGTTAACGAATACGTAATCTGGTCATGGCTAAAATGCTGCGCAACAGGGCTAAGTTCATTGTAGTACGACCAGATGAAAAATCTCCGAATGGAAAAGGGAAAGAGACCGCCGGTCATGCCGAGAAAACTACCGATCATGCCGAGAGCGAGGGCAAAGGCTTGATTTTTTAATGCAAAAGATACCCACTGCTGCAAGGCGATGATGGCCGCGTTGGTTAACAAGATGCCGATTAAAAATTGCATAAAGACGTTTACCGGGACCGGATCGGCAAAATCTTTCAAAATACCGTATACGATCATCGCGATCATTTGCAAAACTGCGATAGTGAACATTACACCGTTTGCCACGAAAAATTTGGCAAAATATAATCGACTGCGCTTAACCGATAGCGTCAATAGCAATTTCCACGTATTTCCTTTATGTTCCATATCACAAATGCGTGATACCGAAATCGCGATGAGAAGCGGTAAGAACAGGCCATTCATGGAAGAAATGGTCGCAATCAGCGGTTCCCAGCGGGCTTGATCAGGATTACGCATGATTGACTGATTCATGTTCAGGAAAAGCCAGAGGATTTCCACAAGTAAAAAACCTGTGCTGATCAGAAAAAGGCGCTTCCGCCGTAGTTTAAAATATTCAAGCTGAATCACGGTCACGTTCATCGCGCTCCTCTCCCGTTAACTCAAGGAAAATGCTTTCCAATGTTTTTTTCTTCTCCTCGATGCGGAGCACATCGATATTCGCATTGATGAGGAGTTTATTGGCCAAAGCGACTTCCTCATCGGTCATGTTATCGAAAACCAAGTAATCCCCTTGTAATTGGGAAGTCCAACCTTTTGTCGCCAGGATTCTTTTTGCCAGGGGATTATCCCGTGTTTTCATCAAAATCGTCGGTTGCTGCTGTTTTTTTAACTCGTTCATACTGCCTTGATAAAGCAATCGACCATGGTGAATAATCCCTACGGTGGTGGCTATTTGTTCAATTTCGGAAAGCAGATGGCTGGAAAGGAGAACGGTCATGCCGTATTGGGCGGGCAGTGCCTTGATTAACTCCCTGATTTCACCAATTCCTGCCGGATCGAGTCCGTTGGTCGGTTCATCAAGGATTAATAATTTAGGAAACGATAATAACGCCATGGCAAGGCCTAAACGTTGTTTCATTCCCAGGGAATACTCCCGCACTTTTTTATCTTTGTGTTTTTCCAGGCGGACGATTTTTAACACTTCCGTAATATTGCGCTCCGGAATATCCCGTAATTTCTGGATGATCCGCAAGTTTTCCAGGCCGGTGAGATGCTCGTAGTGAGAAGGGGATTCAATCAAGGATCCGGTCTGGCTTAGAATCCAGCGCTCGTTCGAGACGAGATTTTTACCGAATATGTGCACGCTGCCGCTTGTCGGTCGGATGAGTCCTAATAACATTTTTAGAGTCGTCGTCTTTCCTGCCCCATTCGGTCCGAGAAAACCATAGATCTCTCCTTCATGAACTACAAGATTTATATCTTTTACCACGTAGGTCGCACCAAAACGTTTTGTCAGGTTATCCGTAGCGATGATCGCATTCATGAAAAATTCCTCCTCACTTAATAAATGGTTCAGTTTCAATATAGAGCGGGCAACTTGCATGTATCTGAAGGAAATCTTACGAGAACCTTAAATCGATCCGAATTCCTAAAATTATGCAGGAAATTGAAAGGAATTTTTGTAATATAGTTATAGGTGATGATGATGGATAATTTGAAAAGTAAAAAACTCCTCATTGTCGATGATGAAGTGGAAATCAGGGAAATGATTGATCGGTTTTTGCGGAAAGAAGGATTCACACGAATCTTTCACGCTACAAGTTTCCAGGAAGCGCTGGATGTTTTTCAATCGGTGCAACCCGATGTTGCCATTTTGGATGTCATGCTGCCTGATGGCGATGGATTCACACTCCTATCCACCCTTCGGAAAAGTTCCGATCTTCCCGTACTCTTTTTAACCGCACGCGGGGAGGATGAAGATCGCTTGTTAGGACTTGGTTTGGGGGCGGATGATTATATCGTCAAGCCATTTTTGCCGCGGGAACTTGTCCTCCGGTTGATGGCCATTTTGCGCAGAGTATACGCTCCACCGCAAAAGGAGCGTTATCCTGTTTTTCAGCTGGGAAAGCGGGAAGTGGACCTGGAAAGTGGTACGGTGCGAGATCATGGGAATGAATGGCCGCTTACAGCTAAAGAACATGCTTTACTGCTAAAGCTTTATGAAAATCGCAATCGGATCGTCACGAGCGATGCCTTATGTCAAGCCGCCTGGGGCGATGATTATTTCGGTTATGAAAACACATTAATGGTGCATATTCGCCGGATTCGGGAAAAGATTGAAGAGAATCCATCCAGACCGAAGTTTTTACTAACTGTTCGCGGCCTGGGATATAAATTAATGGTAAGAGGAGACGGATGATGCAAGTTGCCATTCGGATTTTAGGACGGTTTATCGGTGCGACGGTATTAATTTCCGTATTTTTACTTATTTTCAATTTTGTATTGCTGGCTGTCTTGATTTTTAACGGTATGAATGAGGGGGGCTACCCAGGAGCGGTCGTACAGCAGGTGGCTGAGGGGTTACAACGAAGGGGAGAGCAATTTTCTTTGGTCGATGATGCGAAGGCTACATTGGTAAAGAATCAAGCATGGGCGCTGTTGATTGATGAAGACGGCACGGTTTTATGGGCGTATCAGGCACCGGACGAGTTGCCAAACCATTTTTCCCTTGTCGATGTGGCGAAATTCACGAGATGGTATTTACAGGATTACCCTGTTTTTACCCATGAACATGAAGACGGGCTGGTCGTTATCGGCTATCCTGAGAACCGCTTTGCCAAGTACCATTTTCATTTTCCCCCGCAATGGGTAGGAGCTTTACCGATGAGGGTGTTATCCTTACTCGTCGTTAATATGGGGCTCGCCCTCATTTTATCGCTCCTCATCGGTTATCGTCTGGTTCGTTCCATTCGACCGCTGATGGAGGGCATTCAGGCTCTCGGTGAGGATCGGGAGGTTCTTGTTGAACCGAAAGGAATTTTGGCAGATCTCGCTAAAAGTATTAATCGAGTTTCCCAACTATTACAACAAAAAAATCAGCGGTTGAAGGAAAGGGATGAGGCCCGTTCCAACTGGATTGCCGGCATTTCCCACGATATCCGTACCCCATTATCAATGATCCTTGGCTATTCCAGTGCCTGGGAGGAGAACAGGGAGCTTCCTTTGGAGTTGCGTAAAGAAGCGGGAATCGTCCGTCGCCAGGCCGAGAAATTACGGGGCCTTGTTAATGATTTAAATCTAGTTTCCATGCTGGAATACGAGATGCAGCCGCTGCAAAGGCGACCATTGCGTCTGGCCGCGCTGCTCCGGCAGGTTGCAACGGATTTTTTAAATAACGGCTTACCGGAGCGGTTTAAGTTACAAATAGAGAAGGTCGATGAACGGGCGATTGTTGCGGGGGATGAGCGCTTATTAAAACGGGCGATCACCAATCTGATTCAAAATAGTATCGACCACAACCCCGCTGGTTGTACGATCTCGTTACAAATTACGGTTCAGGAAGATGCGGGGGTTTGCCGCCTGATGGTTACTGATAATGGCAAGGGAATTCCGCGCGATATGATTAAGGATCTAATGGAACTGCCGTATTCGCGAAAACGAAAACGTCCCCGGGCAAATGGTCACGGGTTTGGACTGCCGATGGTGGCCAGGATCGCAAGTGCCCATCAAGGTCAGTTCCGTTTAAAAAGTGATGTCGGTGAAGGAGTGCAGGCGGAAATCGTTTTACCCTGTAGTGATAAGGGCTCTTCCTTTGGCGCGAATCGATAAAAATAAGGAAAACTTTTTTCAAATAGCAAGCATGAAGGAAATTTTGCAATGTGTATGTGAAAAGTTCACATATCGATTAAAAAAGAAGGCGCTTGAGTATCTATGTATGCTTGCTCCGGTAAATACATAATGAACACGCCTTCTTATAGATAAGGTTACAACTTAAGAGAGCGGATTTCCTATTTCGGATGCTTTTGATAAAATGATATTGGCTTTTATCAATGGGTAAAAAGTTGATGATAAATAAACTTGCAATCTGGAATTCTCCTTCACAATTGCTAGTCGTATACAGTGAAAAATCAAACCAGGCAGGTGGCAGCATGGAAAAGAAACGGATCGTTTTTACCGGCGGAGGAACGGCAGGACACGTCACTCCGAATATCGCGCTCATGAATGCGTTAAAACACGAAAACTATGAGTTTTATTATATCGGTTCAAAAAAAGGAATCGAAAAAGACTTGATGGAAAAGGAAGGGATCCCTTATTACGGGATCAGTAGCGGAAAGTTGCGCCGTTATTTCGATATGGAAAACTTTAAAGATGTCTTCCGTGTCATGAAAGGGGTTTTCGAGGCGCGGCGTATTCTCAAAAAACTCCGCCCGGGTCTCGTTTTCTCAAAAGGAGGCTTCGTCTCCGTCCCGGTCGTCGTGGCGGCCCGTTCCTTAAAAATTCCCATATTCATTCATGAAAGCGACATTACCCCCGGCTTGGCAAATAAAATCGCCCAGCGTTTTGCCACAAAAATTTTCACGTCCTTCGAGGAAGCGAAATCTTATTTTCCGGCGAGCAAAACAACCGTGATCGGTTCGCCCATCCGCCGGGAGCTTTTTACCGGTTCTGCGGAACGCGGGCGTAAATTTTTAGGGTTCCATTCAACCAAACCAATTTTGACGATCATGGGCGGTAGCCTTGGTGCGCGGAAGATCAATGAAGCCGTTCGTGCGTTGTTACCGGAACTGACAAAAGAGTATCAGATCGTACATTTATGCGGGAAAAACAATCTCGCTCCTGAACTTGGGAATTACCCGGGGTACCGGCAATTTGAATACGTACATGAAGAGTTACCGGACATTTTAGCGGCGACCGATGTCGTGATCACAAGAGGCGGTTCCAATGCGATTTTTGAATTTTTAGCTTTGGAAATCCCGATGCTGATCATTCCTATCGGTCTGGATCAAAGCCGGGGGGATCAAATTTTAAACGCCCGATCTTTTGCAGAAAAAGGTTTTGCCGTAATGTTAAGGGATGAGGAATTAACGCCGGAGACTCTATTGGAACAGATGAAGATTCTGCAAAAACAAAAAATGAAAATTAAACAGGCGATGCAAAAAGCCAATCGATCCCGGCAAGATGCTTTAACCACATTAGTGAATGAAATTCACAACGCTGTTGAATGAAGCGAGAAATGAATACTGTTTTCATGTAGCAAACCGCAACTTGAGGTTGCGGTTATTTATTTTTTAATTCTTTCCATGAAAAGAGCGAAAATCGATCGGACATCGGTAATCGGACAGGCACCGGTTTCATTCGAGCGCATAAGGTGATACAAGAGTAATGGTGCTTGCAAACACCATTCTTTTTCTATAAACATGAACCTTATTACCTGAATAGAAATCTACACAGGGGAGTCATTGGTGGACATTATATTAATCTGTCATTTACCGACGAAAAAAGATCTGGAAGGGTTGTTACCGGGGAAGAAAGATCGGAAAATTGCCCCTCCTCAAGAAGAGGATAAAATTGTCATCGCCTATAATAAAAAATTATTAAGCACTTTACCCCCGCCAGATCTCGTGTTAACAAGCACATGGAAACGAACGATCGAGACAGCGCAACAATATGGCTTTATCGATGCACAAGAAGAACCGCTACTGGATGAACTCGATTTTGGTCCTTATGCCGGGGAACCTCGTCAGGATTTTTTAGAAGAAGTCGGCGTCCAGTGGTTTATTAACCCGAAACGAACGCTGATTGGACCGGCTGTTGAAGTATTGGAAGAACGAGTACTTGCCTTTTTAGAAAAATATTCCCCTTATGATTGTTTACTGATTTTCGGACATCCCTTCTTTAGCCAGGCGCTCATATCTTATATCCGACACGGGCATATCATCGGAATGAATATCTTAAGCGTCAAATACAATGAATTGATCCATCTTAAAGTAAAAAAAGAAGACCATGAGGAAGATGAAAAAAACTGAACCTTTCGTCGGGTTCAGTTTTTTTTTGGTAAAATTTTTGTAAGATTTTTCTTCCAGCGACGTCTAATAGGTGAGGAGGTGATGAGGTGACACGGATTCAAGACGTCTATCAAAAATATTTTCAAGATGTGTATTTATTGATCTACCGTATGTCAGGCGATCGGCATATTGCTGAAGACATTACCTCGGAAACCTTCCTGAAGGCGATTGATGCCATCGATCAATTTCAGGGAAACAGCGATATTCGCACCTGGCTCTGTCAGATTGCGAAAAATAGTTATTATTCGTATCTCCGGAAAAATAAACGGCTCATTTATATGGATCAGGTAGCCGAGCCGGTGAGTAATGAAAACATTGAACAAGAGATGGTTTTATCTGAAGCAGCGCATCGCATTGAACAAATCTGGCGTTCATTAAAAGATCCCTATAGGGAAGTGTTTTTCTTGCGGTTTTTTGCTGAATTATCGTTTAAGGAAATCGGTGCTTCCTTTGGGAAAAGTGCGAACTGGGGCTGTGTCACCTATCACCGCGCCAGGTTGCAAATAAAAAGCGAGTTGGAGGGGCGAAGATGAAGGTTACGTGCCATGTCATTCGCGATCTGTTGCCACTGTATGTCGAGGGACTGGTCAGTGATGATTCGAAGATGCTGGTGGGAGAACATCTGCAAGAATGTCCGGCCTGTAAAAAATACATGAGAGAGTTGCGAACATCCGAATATGTACCGCTGGATACGGACTCTGCTCCATTAGAAAAAATAAAAGCGGCCATCCGGAAAAACAAGATTTTAGCGGTCATTTTCACGTTGATGGTAACAGCTATCATTGCCGTAATCACTTTTGCTTATATAACTGCACCTGAATTTCTTCCGTACAGGAACGAGACGGTAACGATCACCGAGGATGCTAGCGGCAAGGTTATAGTAGGATTTAGTGAAAACGTTGCTGATTATCAACTTCATCGCTACCCGGCCGCATCAGGTGAAGGTTATGTATATCATCTGACAACATGGGATTCCATTTGGCATCGCAACTTTGCGAAAAAGAACAGGGATGTGTTCAATACGGTATTAAACCCGGATGGTGAAAAAGTAATCGCCGTTTACTATTACCCCGGTACGCAAGTAGGTCCGGCGGAGGGGGCGGATATTTTAATATATGGAAGCGAGCAATATCCCGATGGAGGTGTAGTCACCTTGCCGCGTCTAGTACTTAACTACTATTTACTGCTTGCAGTCCTGGTATTTTTCGTTGGAGCAATTTCTATATATGTGTTGCGACGAAATGAGCGGATGAAAAATATCATGATAAAAATTTCCCTGCTACCGCTTTCCTACATTTTCAGTCATTTATTCATTGTCGGATTGGAAGGGAAAACGTACACACCGGTTCGGGATATTTTCGCGATTTTACTTGGGGCAATACTCTTTTATATGGTAATGCTCATCGTACTCTATTTCCTCGATCGTTTGTACAGGAAAAAAGAGGGATTCAACCAGTAAATTTTTTAGACTTCAAGAAATTGGAAAATTCTTTTACATTAAGGGCGACTAGCCCTCTTTTTGTTTTGTTTCATGAAGTTTCCAGAGTGTTCGCATGATGGTCCCGGCGGGGAATATGCATAAAATGAGGGCGAGAACGCTAGTAATTAAAAAACCATTCCCGTAATCGCGCACATTTTCAAGCGGAACGGCAGAAAATAGTTCGAATCCCAATAGGTGAATCGAAACACTCGTCTCCGATTTCGCTGGCGTCCATGTTTTTAATTGAATCCCTTTTATAATGAAAAGAGCACTGAAGAATATAAGGATTCCGATCAGAACGAGATTCAATATAATTTTTCGCTGCTGACTCCCCATATTCTTTCCTCCGATCCCTGTATACTGATTACTTTCATTAAACCATAAGGACTCCGGTTTTTATAGTAAAACAATCATATCAAAAGAAACCATTTCTTTAGATACATAAAAATGGAATAACAAGAAAACGGGACGCTTCCCGATCGTATTACTGTCGATCGGTAGCGCCCCGCCGAAATTCACCTGATGTATTATTTGTGCTTTCGCCGCTCGATTCAATCATGGCTACTGTTTGTTTTACGCTTCTACCGTTTCGAACCCACCGGTATAAAGCTGATAATAGGCACCTTTTTTCGCCAGCAATTGTTCGTGATTTCCTCGTTCAATGATGCGTCCCTGGTCAAGCACCATGATCACATCGGCATTCTGGATGGTCGATAGTCGGTGAGCGATAACGTAGACGGTTCGGCCTTGCATGAGTGCATCCATCGCCTGTTGTACGATCGTTTCGGTACGGGTATCAATACTTGATGTGGCTTCGTCGAGGATCATGACCGGAGGATCGGCTATAGCTGCCCTGGCAATTGCCAATAATTGTCGCTGTCCCTGGGAAAGACTCGAACCATCACCGGAGATTTCGGTTTGATAGCCTTCAGGCAGCATCTCAATAAAACCATCCGCATGAGCGAGTTTTGCCGCAGCATACACTTCTTCATCGGTTGCATCGAGCTTTCCGTAACGAATGTTTTCCATGATCGTTCCCGTAAAGAGTTGTGTATCCTGCAAAACCATACCGAGAGAACGGCGGAGATCGCTTTTTTTGATACGTTTAATATCGATCCCGTCATAGAGGATTTTTCCGTTGTTGATATCGTAGAACCGGTTAATTAAATTCGTAATTGTTGTTTTTCCGGCACCGGTCGCACCAACGAAAGCAACTTTTTGTCCCGGTTCAGCGTAAAGAGTAATATCGTGCAAGACCGTTTTATCCTCGGTATAACCGAAATCGACGTGTTCAAAACGAACATCGCCTTTCAACTGAGTGTAAGAATAAGTTCCATCCGGGTTTGGAATTTTCCAGGCCCAGATTCCGGTCCGCTCTTCTGTCTCTACGAGTTTTCCATCTACGAATTTCGCATTCACTAATGTAACGGTCCCTTCATCGACTTCCACCTTTTCATCAAGCAAAGAGAAAATCCGGGCAGCACCGGCAAGAGCCATGACGATGGCGTTCAATTGTTGGGAAAAGTGCATGATCGGCCCTTGCAAGGAACGGCTTAATTGCAAGAAACTGGCGATCGTCCCGAGGGACAGATTCCCAATGCCGTTAATCGCGAGGATTCCACCGACGACGGCGATGGAAATGTACTGGAAGTAGCCGAGATTCCCCATTAAAGGCATGAGCATGTTGGCAAGTTGGTTCGCTTGCGAAGCTTCTTCAAAAAGTTCCTCGTTCAGACGATCGAATTCTTTTTTCGTTTCCTCTTCGCGGTTAAAAACTTTAATTACCTTTTGACCACTCATCATTTCTTGAATAAATCCATTCGTCTTTCCGAGGGCTTGTTGCTGTTTGAGAAAATGATCGCCACTGCGCTTTGCGATTTTTCCTGTGACGGTAAACATGAAAATCAGCCAGAGAATGACAAGCACGGTTAAAGGAATACTTAAGACGAACATGGCCACGAATACGGAGATCATGGTAAATAATGAAGTGATAAACTGGGGCAAAGTCTGGGAAAGAAGTTGCCGTAATGTATCCGTATCATTCGTATAGTGGCTCATAATATCCCCGTGCGTGTGCGTATCAAAATATTTCAGAGGAAGATATTGCATGTGCGTGAACATTTCATCCCGGATATCTTTTAAAACCCCCTGGGAAATGATCACCATCAGCTGATTGAAGACTAAACTGGCGAGAACCCCTAAAGAATAAATACCTGCCATGAGTAAAATGATTCGCCAGAGACCAGAAAAATCAGGATCGGTCATCGTTGTCAGAGGCAGAATATAATCATCGATTAAAACCTCTAAGAACATGGAACCGATGACACCGACAACGGAGCTGATGATAATGCCGACCAAAACGATCAAAAGGAGCCATTTGTATTTTTTTGTCATATAGGAAAACAGACGCCGCAATGTTTTTATTGTCTGTTTTGTTTGGGGTTTTTGTTTAGGAAAAGCTTTACGCATCGAGCTGGATTCCCCCTTTTGTTTGCGACTCGTAAACTTCACGGTAAATTTCGTTTGTTTCTAACAGTTCCTCATGGGTGCCAATTCCCGAAATTTGCCCCCTATCGAGTACGATGATTTTATCGGCATCCCTCACTGAAGCGACCCGCTGGGCGATAATGATTTTCGTTGTACCAGGGAGTTTTTCCCGTAAAGCCTGGCGGATTTTTGCATCTGTTTTTGTATCAACGGCACTTGTGGAATCATCGAGGATAAGGATTTTTGGTTTTTTAAGCAAAGCCCGGGCGATCGTCAAGCGTTGCTTTTGCCCACCGGAAACGTTTGTTCCGCCTTCTTCCAGATACGTATCGTACTTTTCGGGGAAGCGTTCGATAAACTCGGCGGCCTGGGCGTATTGGCTAGCGAGAATGATTTCCGAAAGGGTGGCGTTTTGGTCCCCCCAGCGTAAGTTTTCTTGAATGGTTCCGGAAAAGAGTACGTTTTTCTGTAAGACCATTCCCACCGCATCACGAAGTGTCCGTAGATCATATTTGCGGACATCGATACCGCCAACAAGAACCCGTCCTTTTGTCACATCATAGAGACGGGGGATGAGTTGCACGAGAGTCGATTTGGCGCTACCGGTACTACCGATGATCCCGACGGTTTCACCAGGATTAATGGTGAAATTGATATCTTTCAACACAAAGTTTTCCGCTTCATCATCATAAGCGAAATAGACGTGTTCAAAAGCAACTGACCCTTCTTTCACTTCGGTAACGGGATTTTCTGGCGATGCCAGATCGATTTCCTCATTAAAGACTTCCAGGATCCGATCCGCGGAAGCTCGGGATATGGTGAACATAACCATCACCATGGAAATCATCATCAAGCTCATCAAGATCTGCATAGCGTATGTAATTAAACTCACAAGTTCCCCGGTTGTCAGTGTCCCGGCCACGATCATGCGGCCACCGAACCAGGCAATGAGGATAATACTTGCATACACAGCGAATTGCATCAAGGGGGCGTTTAAGGCGACAATTCGTTCGGCTTTCGTAAAGTTTTTAAAGATCGTGCTGGAAACTTCCTTGAATTTGTTGATTTCAAATGTTTCCCGTACGTAAGCCTTCACGACGCGGATGCCCCGTAAGTTTTCCT
The DNA here is from genome assembly GCA_937983015.1 of uncultured Bacillaceae bacterium. Taxonomy (GTDB): domain Bacteria; phylum Bacillota; class Bacilli; order Bacillales; family Caldibacillaceae; genus CALGAD01. The sequence continues at coordinate 14,050 of CALKAK010000049.1, forward strand.
GAACGACGCGATTGAGGCGATCATAGGTTTTAAAAACCTGTTTGAAAAGAGGATGGGCTTTTGTAGCGATCAAATATAAACCTCCGCCGAGAACAGGGAGGATCCCGATAAAGATCAAAGCCATTTGCAAATGAATTGAAAAGGCCATAAGCAAAGCGAAAACAAGCATGAAAGGGGCACGCAGTGCGATCCGAATGGACATTTGATAAGCGTTTTGCATATTTGTGACGTCTGTTGTTAATCTTGTCACAAGACTGGCTGTAGAAAATTTATCGATATTTTTGAACGAAAAATCCTGGATTTTATAAAACATGCCCTGACGCAAATTTTTGGCGAACCCGCTTGACGCTAGTGCTGCGTACCGGGCCCCTAATATCCCGAACACGAGGGCGAGCACCGCAGCAATCACAAGCAAGGTGGCATAGGTAAGAATCCCTTGTAAATCACCTGGCGCAATCCCGTGATCGATCAGTTTGGCGATTAAAAAAGGGATGAGAATATCGACAAAGGTTTCTAAAATGACGAACAGTCGGGTGAGATTTGCCGTTTTATTGTAATGGCCGACGTATTTTTTAATTTGCTGTAATTGTTTGTTCATACCCTTCCTCCAATCTTCGTGCGAAAATCCCCGTTTCATCTATACTTAGTATTCGTAAAAACTCCTGTGTTTCATCATAAAGGATAAATATTACAAATAT
>CALKAK010000050.1 GCA_937983015.1 uncultured Bacillaceae bacterium
TCGCATCAAAAATAAATGAATTGATTGCGGCACTGAAAGGTTGACCCTCCCCCCCCGGTCTCGAAATTCAAGGAGGCCACGGGGGACCGACGCCGGGGACTTTCGAAAACCTCGGAACGAATTTTTTCATACGAGGGGGGTTTAAATGAGGGGGTGATGTGATGGAAAAAACAGACAAAGAAAAAAGGATAAAAAAGGAAAAGACGAGACTTAAGAAATTATTGAAGGACTTGCCGGAAGATAAGCAAAAGCTGGCCGATGGTTTAATCGCCCAGGCCGCATTTATGCGCGTCACCCTCGAAGAGTTGCAGGAAATCATGAACACCGATGGGCCAGTGGAGCTTTTCGAGCAGGGAACGCAGCGGATGCTCCGCGAGCACCCCGCAGCAAAAACATACAACACGATGGTAAGGAATTACACGGCGGTTTGCAAGGCGATGTTTGGACTCCTGCCGGATGGAGAAAGGAAAATCGTTGCTGATGAGTTGATGGATTTTGTTAAGGGTGCGGCACGATGACGAATTACATTCTGGAGTATTGGAAAAAGATTGAATCCGGGGAGGTTGTCGCCTGCCGCCGTTTGAAACAGCAGTATCAAAAACTCGTCGAAGAGATTGAAAGCCCGCGCGATCCGTGGGTTTTTGACTTGGAAAAAGCCACACGGCCTATCCAGTTTATCGAGCGATTTTGCAAGCATTCAAAGGGTAAATGGATCGGGAAGCCGGTAAAACTGGAGCTTTTTCAAAAGGCAAAACTGCAAGCCGTTTATGGTTTCGTCCACAAAGAAACCGGTTTGCGCCGGGCGCGGGAAGTCTTTACCCTTGTGGGGCGGAAAAACGGGAAGTCAACAGAGAAAGCCGCGACCGGTTTGTATATGATGATCGGTGACGGCGAGGGCGGATCGGAAGTCTACAGTGTTGCGACTAAGAAGGATCAGGCCCGCCTGGTTTTCACTGAGGCGGTCAACATGGTTAGCCAATCGCCTGCACTCAGCAAGCATATTAAAAAGCGAAAAACGGATCTATACTTTCCGGTGACGTTCAGCAAATTCGAGCCGCTGGCCAGCGACTCGAATAGCCTTGACGGGCTGAACGTCCATAACGGGATTATAGACGAATTGCACGCCATTAAAGACCGGAACCTTTACGACGTTATCAAACAGGCGATGACGGCACGGGAGCAGCCGCTGCTCGATATCATCACGACAGCGGGGTTTGTTCGGGAAAATATTTTTGATTCCCTTTACAGCTACGCGTGCGACGTGCTGGACGGCGCGGTGGAAGATGACCGGTTTTTAGCCTTCATCTATGAGCTTGACGACCGGAGCGAGTGGACGGATTTTAAAGCCTGGGAAAAGGCGAATCCAGGGCTGGGAACGATCAAGGATTATAACGAACTCGCCGCCAATGTCGAGCGGGCGAAGAATGACCCCGATTTTTTGCCAACCGTTCTTACAAAGGATTTTAATATCCGTGATACGGTGGCCGGAACATGGTTGACTTACGATACCATTGATAATCCTGATACGTTCACAATGAATGACATTTACAACACCTATGCGGTGGGCGGGGCGGATCTTTCGTCCACTACGGACCTAACATGCGCCACCCTGCTAATTATGAAGCCGGGCAGCGACAAAAAATACTGTCTCCAACAGTATTTCCTTCCGAGCGAATTAATGGAAAAACGGGTGCGGGAGGATAAGATCCCTTACGACCGTTGGCATGAACGGGGCCTAGTCACCCTTTGTGAAGGTAATAAAATCCGGTATAGCGACGTGACGGCTTGGTTTTTGCGGATGATCGAGGAATACAAGATCCACCCGGTATGGATCGGGTACGACCCATGGAATGCCCAGTACTGGGTGGATGAAATGATTCAATATGGCTTCACTATGGAGAAGGTAAGGCACGGGGCACA
>CALKAK010000051.1 GCA_937983015.1 uncultured Bacillaceae bacterium
GGAAACATGTGCTCGTCATTTACGACGACCTGTCCAAACAAGCGGTTGCCTACCGTGAACTGTCCCTTCTCTTACGTCGTCCGCCCGGTCGGGAAGCCTATCCAGGGGATGTGTTCTACCTGCACTCTCGACTATTAGAAAGAGCGGCGAAGTTGAACGATGCCAATGGCGGTGGATCACTGACAGCCTTGCCGATCATCGAAACGCAGGCAGGCGATATCTCGGCATACATTCCAACGAACGTTATTTCGATTACGGACGGGCAAATCTTCCTCGAAACCGATCTCTTCTTCTCTGGCGTGCGTCCGGCGGTAAACGCGGGATTGTCCGTATCCCGGGTCGGTGGCGATGCGCAAATCAAGGCGATGAAAAAAGTTGCCGGTACCTTGCGGCTTGATCTCGCTTCTTACCGGGAGTTAGAGGCTTTCGCCCAATTCGGTTCAGATCTCGATCAAGCGACAAGGGAAAAACTGGCCCGTGGTCAGCGTACCGTCGAAGTCTTGAAGCAAGACTTGCACAAACCGATTCCAGTTGAAAAACAAGTCATGATTCTTTACGCCTTGACAAGAGGATATCTCGACGATATCCCGGTGGAAGATATCCGCCGCTTTGAAAACGAGTTATATGACTGGCTCGATCAAAAACAACCGAAAGTTCTTGATGTGATCCGGGAAACCGGCGAATTACCGGATGAAGCGGAAATGAATCAAGTGATTGAAGAATTCAAGAAGGGCTTCGTACGTTCGGATGAAAAATAGTCCGTCGCAGGTGGTAGGGGAAATCCGATAGAGGGTGGTGAAAACTGTGTCATCGTTATTAGAGATTCGCAAACGGATTAAATCAACGGAAAAAACAAGTCAGATCACGAAGGCGATGCAGATGGTATCCAGTGCCAAACTTGCGCGGGCGGAAATGAACGCAAAAGCCTTCGTGCCGTACATGGAAAAAATCCGCCAAGTCGTTGCCAGTGTATCCCAAGGAGTCGTAGACGCCACCCATCCGCTTCTGGAAAAACGCCCAGTGCGCCGGTCTTGCTATATCGTGATCACCAGTGATCGGGGGCTGGCGGGTCCGTATAACAGTAATGTTCTCAAGAAAGCCTATGAAGATATCCAGAAACGTCATCCGAAAAATGATGGCTACGGGATCATCGCTATCGGTCGGGTCGGGGCGGAATTTTTCAAGAAACGGAAGATGAATGTGATTATGGAATTCATCGGGATTCACGACCACCCGACCTTCGATGAAATCCAGCAGATCACCCGACCAGCGGTGGAAATGTTCGTGGATCAAACATTCGATGAATTATCGATTTATCACACCCATTTCATATCCGCTTTGAATCACGAGGTTCGGGAGCAAAAAGTTCTGCCGCTTGTACCTCCGAAAAATGAAGAGAAACAAATCATCTATGAATTCGAACCGAATCCTGGGGATATTCTCGATGAGTTATTACCGCAATATGCGGAAAGTTTGATTTTCGGTAGTATCCTGTCCAGTAAAGCGGCGGAACACGCATCGAGGATGACGGCCATGAAGAATGCTACGGATAACGCGCTCGAGTTAATCGAAACGTTGACGCTTCATTACAACCGGACCCGTCAAGAAAAGATCACCCAGGAAATCAGTGAAGTGATCGGTGGCGCTCAAGCCATTCAGGGATAGATGGAACGGAATGTGGAAGGATTTCGCTTTGAACCAGTCATTCGACGCGGTTGAACGGGAAAAGATATCCTGCCCGATAGGTTAATGGGGATGTGGGGTAGGAGAAGGCCCCTTCCTTGATCACGCCTGATCTTGGATCCTATAACTTCTGGATGAAAGGTCGCATGCGGGCGGAGATCTTTTCTGAATTTGCTATGTCAGGAGGGAGATGGATTTGAATAAAGGACGCATCGTGCAGGTAATGGGACCGGTTGTCGACGTTAAGTTTGAAAACGGCCATCTACCGGAAATTTATAATGCTTTAAAGGTGAAACATAAAGCCCGTTCGGAAATGGAAGTGGATATTGATTTAACATTAGAAGTTGCACTTCACCTCGGGGATAACACGGTCCGGACGATCGCCATGGATTCTACCGATGGACTCATTCGGGGGATGGAAGTTGAAGATACAGGCGCGCCGATTTCCGTACCCGTTGGTGACGTAACGTTGGGACGAATTTTTAACGTGCTCGGAGAGCCGATCGATGAAGGTGAAGAAATCCCGGCGGATGTCCGGCGAGATCCCATTCACCGGCCAGCACCAAAATTTGAGGAACTTTCTACAGAAGTTGAAATTTTGGAGACGGGAATTAAAGTCGTTGACTTGCTCGCTCCATATATAAAAGGTGGAAAAATTGGATTGTTTGGTGGTGCCGGTGTTGGTAAAACGGTCCTCATCCAGGAATTGATCCATAATATCGCCCAGGAGCACGGGGGGATTTCCGTATTCGCCGGTGTTGGCGAACGGACCCGGGAAGGAAACGACCTGTACCATGAAATGAAAGCATCTGGTGTTATCAATAAAACCGCGATGATCTTTGGTCAGATGAACGAACCACCAGGTGCCCGTATGCGGGTCGCATTATCAGGCCTCACGATGGCGGAGTATTTCCGGGATGAGAAAAATCAGGATGTGCTTCTCTTTATCGATAATATCTTCCGGTTTACCCAGGCGGGTTCCGAGGTATCTGCTTTGCTCGGCCGCATGCCATCAGCCGTTGGTTATCAGCCGACCCTGGCGACGGAAATGGGTGCCTTACAAGAACGGATCACCTCGACTAAGAACGGTTCGATCACCTCGATTCAGGCCATTTACGTACCCGCTGACGACTACACGGACCCGGCTCCGGCGACGACCTTCGCGCACCTTGATGCGACGACGAACCTGGAGCGGCGCTTGGCCGAAATGGGAATTTACCCGGCTGTGGACCCGCTTGCTTCCACATCACGGGCACTGGCACCGGAGATCGTCGGCGAGGAGCATTATAACGTCGCCCGCCAGGTTCAGCAAACCTTGCAGCGCTATCGTGAATTGCAAGATATCATCGCCCTGTTGGGAATGGATGAACTGAGTGATGAAGATAAGATTATCGTTCACCGGGCCCGGAGAATTCAGTTCTTCTTATCGCAAAACTTCCATGTCGCCGAACAATTTACCGGACAACCTGGTTCCTATGTTCCGATCAAAGAGACGGTACGCGGCTTTAAAGAAATTCTTTCCGGAAACTTGGACCATATCCCGGAAGATGCCTTCCGTCTCGTAGGTACGATCGATGATGTCCTGGAAAAAGCCGAAAAAATGGGCGTTAAAGTGTAGTGGATGAAGGGGAGTGAGCAGTTTGAAAACGATCGCTGTAAGTATCGTCACTCCTGATGGTCCTGTGTATGAAAATGATGTGGAAATGGTCAGTACCCGGTCCATCACCGGAGATATCGGGATCCTGCCAGGACACGTTCCGCTGATCACGCCACTGGCCATCGGCGCCGTGCGTTTGAAAAAAGGTAAGGATACGGACTACGTTGCCGTAAGCGGTGGCTTCTTGGAAGTTCAGCCCCATAAGGTCACGATTCTTGCGCAAGCGGCCGAACGGGCAGAGGATATCGATGTGGATCGCGCTGTTCGTGCCAAACAGCGGGCTGAACAAAGATTACGCCAGCAAAAACAAGCGAACATCGATTTTAAACGGGCCGAAGCATCTTTACGACGGGCGATCAATCGCCTGAATGTCGCAAAATACGCTAAGGTTAAAAACGAACGGAAAATTCAGTAGTCGAATTCCCCTTTGCCTGATGCGGTGAAGGGGAATTTTTAGCGAATCCGTGCCCGTTTTTCAACGAATTTTCTGCAGATACACGTAATTCATGATATCCAAGAAACTTTTGAAAGAAAATGATGGCTCCTTACTCGCCCATTTGCTTAACACCATATTATGGAAGAATTGGCAAAACATGTGGTTAACTACGTCTACCCCGTGGGTAAAACATGGGGGTTTTTCCATACAAAAGATTATTTTCCAGGATAAACGACCACTTGGATAGGCTTTTCCCCTCGACTATGGTAAAATAATAGTTGTGCCACGCTAAATTTTTTTAAAAGGGGAACGTATGATGTTGAGTAATCTAGGTATCAGTAGTTTGTTGAATATCGTATCCCATTTGGTATTCATCGGGCTGTCGTGGTGGGCACTACAGGCTTTGGATTTCGAACGATTTTTACGGAAAAATCGTGTCGCTCAAGCCCGACTCCTCTACCTGTTTTTAGCGATCACCATCGGTTCTGCTGTGAGTAATTTCTTCCTCGATTATCTCTTCTGGACACAGCGAATCCCCTATTTATTTCCATGATTAACAATTTCATTCAAAACAGGAAAAAGCTTAGCGGATAAAAACCGAAAATAGGCGAAAATACACTTTTCAAAAAAAATATTTTCGCCTACAATAATATAGATATGTGAAAGCATGTCCATTCACGAATTGCAATAGGATTCGTACCTTGTCAAATTGTGACGACTTTTACCATGTATGTTCTTTTCTCTTTTTACCAACACTGTTGGTAAAGGGGGAGGAGAACATGAATAAAGGTTATTTTTTACATGTCCTAGTATTGTTCGGTTTCCTCATTTTTATACCTGTTTTCCATTTCAGCAAGGCTACTGTAGCAAATCAACCAGAATTGAATAAACTATTGGAAATGGTACAGATTCATGATGGCACATTGAACGAGTGGCAATTATTGGCAAGACGGTCACTGCACGGGACCGTTTCCAGAGAAGAGCTGGAGAGGATTGTAGCCAGCTGGAAGAAGCACTTTTCCCGATATACATGGACTTATACGAAAAATGACGATACCCATATCTGGCATGGAAAATTTTATGATGAAAATTTACAAATAAATGAACGACTCCAACTGATTGCTAACCTCTCAACACCAACACTTCAAGGATTTATCGTGTATGAGATGAAAGGCAATACCTTACATCGGTCAACCGTTCAAAAGATACACGAACATTATCTGCACACGCTACGAACGATCTTTGCAAAAACCCCAGAACAATTCATATCCATCAAGGGAAAATGGGAGCGAACGTATACGGATCCGCTCGAGGAAATTCACCGCATTGCGCGGTTTTTACGAGCAGAGGGGGTACACCTCATTCACGAAGAAAACTTCGTCGCATTAACTGCTAAAAGCCCGTATTTTTCCCATGAATTAAAGACTCAACATAAAGATTTTAACGTGCAGATCGCTTTACGAAGGGATGCGGATGGCGAGGAGACGACCTTCGCCATAGGCACACCTATCTTGATGACGGAATATTAATATACAGACACAGGACGCGGAGGGGAATAATCTTGGAAAAAATCATCATCCGAGGCGGTAAAAAATTGAACGGCACAGTTAAGGTTGAGGGAGCCAAAAATGCCGTTTTGCCCATACTCGCCGCTTCATTATTAGCCGAAAAGGGAAAAAGTATCATTCGAGAAGTACCGGCTCTCTCGGATGTATATACGATCAACGAAGTATTGCGCCACTTGAACGCAAAAGTGCATTTTTCTGGTGATACCGTGGAAATAGATGCATCCGATCCCTTACACGAAGAAGCACCTTTTGAATATGTCCGGAAAATGCGGGCATCCGTTCTCGTGATGGGACCTCTTTTGGCCCGCTTGAACAGGGCGCGTGTCGCCCTCCCTGGAGGTTGCGCCATCGGTCAAAGGCCGATCGACCAACATTTAAAAGGGTTCGAAGCGATGGGTGCCGTCGTTAAGGTTGGAAATGGATTCATCGATGCGAAAGTGGACGGTCGTCTGAAAGGCGCGAGGATCTACCTCGATATCCCCAGTGTTGGCGCAACAGAAAATATCATGATGGCCGCCACCCTTGCCGAGGGCACTACCATCATTGAAAACTGCGCAAAAGAACCCGAAATCGTCGATCTGGCCAATTATTTGAATAAAATGGGCGCGAACATTAAAGGGGCGGGAACGGAAACGATCCGCATCGAAGGTGTGGAATCGTTAACCGGTTGCGAACATACCGTTATTCCCGATCGCATTGAAGCGGGGACGTTTATCACGGCAGCTGCGATGACTGGCGGAAATATTTTTGTGCAAGGAGCCGTACCGGAACATCTCTCTTCCTTAATCGCGAAAATGGAAGAGATGGGGGTCCGCTTTGAAGAAGAAAAGGGCGGTATCCGCGTTATTGCCCCAGAGATCTTGCAAGCTGTTGATATTAAAACCATGCCGTATCCTGGTTTTCCCACCGATCTACAACCCCAGATGATGGCCGTTCTTTTGCGTGCGCGGGGAACGAGTATGGTTACGGAAACGGTGTTTGAAAACCGCTTCATGCATGTGGAGGAACTCCGGCGGATGAACGCCGATTTGAAAATCGAAGGACGTTCGGTGATCATCAACGGTCCGTACGATCTGCAAGGAGCGGAAGTGATGGCCACAGATCTCCGTGCTGGTGCGGCCCTTGTCATCGCCGGACTCGGTGCGAAGGGTATCACCCGTGTTGCAGGTTTGCACCATATTGATCGCGGCTACGTGGCCTTCCATGAAAAACTGCGGGCACTCGGTGCCGATATCGAACGGATCGATGTATCCCTTGAAGATGTGCCGGGTTCAGGTGGAGAAGAGCTCGAATCCATCGATTCGATTGCAGCGAATTTGAATTAGGGAGAGAAGGTTGGATTCCGGTTGATCCAGCCTTTTCTTTGTCCATATATTACCAAAAAATTCCAAAACTAGACATGATAAATTTTCGTGCGTGCGGACGGAAACGGTAAAGGAAGGATCATATGATCAGCGAATAATTCGTTGTCGGCCTGGATTTAGGAACGACCAATGTGAAAGCGCTACTTTTTTCGTTGACGGGACAGGTGATCGCCGAAAAGGAAGACAGAATCGAGACCGTTTTTTTAGATGGTGAGGGGGCAGAACAGGATTCCCGCGAACTCGAGGCGAAAGCTTTAAACTGCTTGCGAGGAATCATTCGGGAAAGTAAAAAACGATCAGGGACAATCGTCATGATAGGTCTATCCTGCACCATGCATTCCTTGATTTTCGTCGATGAACGGCTCGAACCCCTTGCGAATATGTTGCTCTGGTCCGATGGTCGCGCCGCTCAAAAAGCGGAAGAACTTTTACAAGATGTTGGCCGGGAAATTTATTCGCGGACAGGGACCCCCGATCCACCCGATGAATCCGTTCGTGAAACTTTACTGGTTACGAGAACAAGATGCCGCGCTTTTAAATGAGGCGGCTTTTATCATGACGATGAAGGACTACCTTGTCTCCCGCTGGTTCGGCGATAGGTATATCGATTATTCGATGGCCGCAGCGATGGGGCTTTTTAATCTTAATACTTATGATTGGGACGAAGAGGCGCTCGCTTTTGCAAATATTGCGCGCGAAAAACTTTCTACCCCAGTCCCCCCGCATTTTGTGTTGCCAGAGCTCAGACGAGATATAGCGATGGAATCGGGCTTGGGCGAAATGTTCCTTTTGTGATCGGACGGAGGATGGACAGCTTACCAATCGAGGAAGCGGGGCTATTGCGGAAAATGATGTGGCGATTTCCGTTGGAACGAGTGGAGCGGTTCGGAAATTCATAAGCGGAACGGCATTAGATGATAAGATGCGAACCTTTTGCTACCCCTTCACAAAAGAAACGGCGATCATTGGCGGTCCGACGAACAATGGCGGAATCGTCCTGCAGTGGTTGAAGGAAATCACGGGGGTTGAAGGGGATTTTGCCGTATTTTTAGCGAGGGCAAAACAGGTACCGCCGGGTTCGGAAGGTGTACGATTTTTATCGTTTATTAATGGTGAACGGGCACCACTCTGGAAGCAAGCGGCAAAAGGGACGTTTTTTGGGCTGAATGTTACCCATCGTAAAGAACACCTTATTCGGGCAGCGCTTGAAGGCATTAGCTTTAATTTATACCAGATCGCACAAAGCCTGCCGTCCGGCAATGGAGGAGAAGAGACGATTTTGGTTAGTGGTGGCCTCGCCCGTTCCCGGGTCTGGCTGCAAATTCTCGCCGACATTTTCGGAAAAAGGATCGCTCTTCCCACGACACCGCAAAGCTCGGCCTGGGCGCCGCCTGGTGTGCGCTTGTCGGGATAGGGAAGGAAGCCGGTTTCCGCGAGATAAAAAAGCATATCGCAATCAGTGATGTGATCGAACCGGACCACGAACGCCACGAAACATATAAAGAACGATACGCGCTATATGAGAAGTTATGCGAAGATGTGCAGCGGTACTTCTGATCCTCTCTTGCAAATTCTCGAAAGGGGTCAACGTGTTGGAGTAGGTCGGTCTTTAAGTGATCGATGGAAGCGCATCAGGAGTGGCGATGCGTGGGGTACATGTTGATGATTCGACAAAAATATTCGTTTTTCTCTAAAAAATGATTATTAATTGACTTTCCCATTTTATTAACTAGAGTGTCGAGCGCCATCAGAACCTCTCTTTAGGTTTAGGTGTTTCATGCATAAAGAATACAGGCTACAAATCTCACGGGTTTTCGCGGAATATAGAATGGATTTTGCGAATAAATATTTGGTTTCGTACTTTTGAAATATGTTTTCGCTTCTTGATAAAGGGATCTCACGCATGTTTTAACGTTTTCGCGATCCGATTCAGTACTTTTGTGAATTCTACGCTGGATTTTGTGGCGATTACTGAAGATAACATTTTTTATGGAGAAACCATAGATACAAAATCGGCAGGAATTGTCAGCATGATCGATTATTATTAAGGATATCCTTATAATGATCAACCGATAACCACAGGTACACGAGCATCCTGTGGTTTTTTATTGGTCAAGATAAACGGAATGCCGTTGTACTGGACCATGTGGTCGAAGGGGCTGATATGAACATGATTCATCGTGATTTAAAGGGAAAAGAAAAATCCCCATTCTTGACCGGCGTCAATTTTTTAACTAAAGATCTTTGCTATGATGAAAACACAGACGAAAAGATAAGAAATGAGGGAGAATCCATGGCAAAATCATTTGCGGAAATAAAGAATACTCATTTACCAACATTAACACAGTACGTTCCGGTGGTGGACCGGGTACACGGTGATAATCATCCGGAATTCCATGAAGTGCGGGCGATTTTCGAAAATATGGTCGAAAAAATAAATGCAGCGGGTGATGATAAGCCGGATCTGGATCAAGAATTCGCCCGTTTACGGGAAGTTACCGGCAACTACACCATTCCTGGAGATGTATGCGAAACGTACGCAGCCGTATATCAAATGCTCGCAGAACTCGACCGAGCCTACCAGGCCCAGTAATCCGCTTACGATATTCCTCCCCTTATGTGAATCCGGAAGGAATTCGGTTCTTTCCGGATTCCCCCCTTAAAAAAACCACTAGACGCAACCGTAGTGGAAAGCAGGAGATGAACGATGCAACAGTTTATATTAAGAAAAAAGAATCCGATCACTTTGCTCAGTGGAATTTTGATCCTTATCGCTTTTATCGGTAAATTCGCCTTCAAACAAATGGTTCTATTTAACACGGCCTTGATTATTGCCTCGATTATCGGAGTTTTGCCCATCGCGTTCCAGGCTTATCAGGCATTAAGAGTGAAAGTCGTGAGCATCGATGTGTTGGTCACGATCGCTGTCCTCGGTGCCTTTTTCATTCAAAATTATGAAGAATCCGCTATCGTCACGTTCTTATTTTTATTTGGTGCTTATCTTGAACAAAGGACATTGAACCATACCCGCTCGGCGATTAAAGAACTCACGGAAATGGCTCCCGAAACGGCTTTGAAACAAATGGAAAATGGGGAGTTTGTTGAAGTGGATGTCGAAGATGTCGCTGAAGGGGATATTTTACTCGTTAAAACCGGTGCGAAAGTTCCCGTCGACGGTACCGTGATCCAGGGAGAAGGCTATATCAATGAGGCGAGTATCACCGGTGAATCGGTCCCCGTAAGGAAGGACGTCGGTACGAAAGTGTTTGCCGGAACTATTTTAGAAAACGGGACGCTGCAAATTGTCGCCGATCGCGTCGGTGAAGATACGACCTTCGGTAAGATCATCGAGCTGGTGGAAGAAGCCCAGGATTCCAAGTCGGAAGCGGAACGGTTTATCGATCGCTTTGCAAAATATTACACACCGGCCGTTCTCGTTTTAGCATTGGTTGTCTGGCTCTTTTCCCGAGATCTGGAACTAGCCATCACTATCTTAGTTCTCGGTTGTCCCGGAGCGCTCGTCATCGGTGTTCCGGTTTCTAACGTCGCCGGAATCGGTAACGGAGCCCGCAACGGGGTCCTTTTAAAAGGAAGTGAGGTCATCCACGACTTCAGCCGGGTCGATACCGTTGTTTTTGATAAAACCGGTACACTGACGATCGGCAATCCGGAAGTCGCCGATGTCAAATGGTATACAAAAGACAAAGAGAAAGTGCTCGCTTATCTCGCCAGCGTGGAAAGGGAGTCGGATCATCCCCTCGCTAAAGCTATCGTCGCCTATATTGGCGATACACCCAATTTCACAGTGGAAAACACGAATGTCAAAAAAGGCGGGGGAATTGTAGCGGAAGTGAATGGCCGGCGCATTGCGGTCGGGAACGTGGCGCTCATGGAACAGGAAAAAGTTCCCTTAAGTGGAGAAGTCCGCAAAGATATCACCGTCTTTGAACGAAAGGGGAATTCGATCGTTCTCACAGCGATTGACGGCGAATTACAGGTTCTCATGGGTATTCGCGATCGAATTCGCCCGGGGGTAAAAGAGGATTTGAGAAAACTGAAAAAATTGGGCGTGAAAAAACTCGTCCTCCTATCTGGGGACAATCAGGGAACCGTAGATCTCGTCGCAAAAGAACTCGGCTTAACGGAAGCTCACGGGCATATGCTTCCGGAAGATAAATCCGCCTATATCAAAAGCCTCCAGAAAAAAGGCGAAACCGTCGCCTTCGTCGGGGATGGAGTCAATGACAGCCCGTCCCTGGCACTCGCCGATATCGGGATCGCCATGGGAAATGGCACCGATGTCGCGATCGAAACCTCGGATGTGGTGTTGATGAATTCGGATTTCTCCCGGCTTCCCCACGCCCTCGGTCTTACGAAAGCCACCAGTAACAACATGCGGCAAAATATCATCATCGCTATCGGCGTCGTTCTCATCCTTTTAGCCGGCGTCTTCTTCAGTGATTGGGTGAACATGTCCGTCGGCATGCTCGTCCATGAAGCCAGTATTTTAGTCGTTATCTTAAACGGTATGCGGCTATTGCGTTATCGCTTAAGATAATTTGGTGAAAACTTGACGCCGGTCAATGTTCGTGCCGTGGCGAACCATTATAATCAAGGTGAAAGATTTTGCAAAAAATCAAAAAGGAGACATTCACATGAAACAAGCTACGCTGCAATTGGAAACTTTAACATGCCCGTCCTGCCTGCAAAAAATCGAAAGTGCGGTAAAAGCCATAGACGGAGTCGATCAAGACAGTGTAAAGGTCATGTTCAATTCCAGCAAAGTAAAAGTGACCTTTGACGATGAAAAAACATCGCTAGAAGCCATTGAAAGAGCCATCACTGCATTAGGTTATGAAGTGAAAAAAGCAAAAGCCAAACCGGTTTAAGCTTAAGAAGAAGGATCCCCGCTCAACGGATTTCGAGCGGGGGTCTTCTTTTTTTTAAGGAAATGATAGTTTAAACAATTGTTAGGTGGAAAATATTTCATATCCGTCTCATGTATTTGTCTTTCGTCCACAATTTTTTTAGATGGGTTAGCTGGAAAACACAAGAACATTTCTCGAACAACAATAAAGATTACGCAGATTCATTATGCCCTTTCGAAAGTGATAAATATCTTTCGCTAATTAAAGGTATTATTGCACGAAATAAAAAATATTCGCGCGCATAAAAACATTTTTTTCGCGAGTTTACAAAAACTTTTCGCCTCCTTATAAAAAGGTAGTAAAAGGCTATGAACACGCACCCTGAGTGTTTCCTTCTCTCAACTCACCGCCTCCCTACTTCACGATTTACTAGATTTTTTTGGTATAAAATGTCCGGCCGGCACATATGCATGTATTGTAAATCGTGGCAAATTTATTGGGGGAGGCGTTGATTTTTGCAAAAAATGAAAGCAATCATCATCGTAATCGTCTTGTTATTATTAGCCGTATTCATCGTTCCCAGCCTGCTCGTTCTCCCGTTTTCGGAAAAGGTCAGCGGCAAATTAAAAGAGCGTACAGAAACCTGGGATCTCCTCGCTCTTTTAGAAGAAACATCGCCGCTCGAAGTATCCGTCTACCGGTCGGCGAAGGATGAAGTGGAGGAGCTCCCTCTTGAAAAATATGTCCTCGGTGTAGTGGCCTCGGAAATGCCCGCTGATTTTGAAGAAGAGGCTTTGAAGGCCCAGGCGCTTACAGCCCGGACGGTCATCGTTAAACAACTCCTCTCGGATACTGAGATCGGTCTATTAAAAGGAGCGGATATCGGCGACACGGAACAGTATCAAGTATTTAAGAACGAGGAAGAACTGAGAGAACAATGGGGACTGAACTACCGGAAAAACATCCAAAAAATTAGTGAGGCGGTCTACGAAACGCGCGGTCAGATCATAACGTACGATGATAAGCCGATCACCGCCGCATATTTTTCCACGAGCAATGGCTACACGGAAAACTCGGAAAGCTATTGGTCGCAAGCTTATCCGTACTTAAAAAGCGTTGCCAGCCCCTGGGATGTGGAATCACCGAAATTCGAGGATCAAGTAACCATTCCGGTTAAGGAATTCGAAGAAAAGTTAGGAGTTACCTTGAAGGGCGATCAAGTTGGTGAAATCCTCGAAAGAACGCAGGGAAACCGGGTCGCCCGGGTGAAAATCGGTGATAAAGAGTTTACGGGGCGGGAAATTCGCGAACGGTTGAACCTGCGTTCCACCGATTTCACGTGGGAGCGGGTTGGCGATGAGATTATCATCACGACAAAGGGATTCGGCCACGGGATCGGCATGAGTCAGTACGGTGCGAACGGGATGGCGAAAGAAGGAAAAACTTACGAAGAAATCATCCAGTATTATTACCAGGGGGTGGAGATCCAGGACCTTTCCCAATTTCTCGACCGCGAACTTGCGCAAGAATGAAAAAAGCGGGTGGAGAACGAACCTCCACCTGCTTTTTAAATGAGGGTGCCCTTCTTTTGGAAAAAGTAGCTGCTTCATACTCGTGCACTGCCGGCCTTCGTGTATTTTGAACGTAAGCAGTTAGGAGAACCTGTTGATTTCGCGAATTTCCGACAACTTCTAGTAAAACTTGTCATGCTTTCGGCAAAAAATCTGATGATTTTGCTCGCAGTAACAAAACTTCGTACGAAACAACTCGTTTTTTGCGAACCGTCACCTTTGTTGTTGCAAAACCACTTTTCCTTGCGCGCCTTTCCCCGATCCCCCGCGACATGTTCCCGCGCATCAATCCGTCTCCAAGCACAATTCAAGCCGATTTTTTCTTTTGAAACAGTTCCCCCACGCTATCGATCCACTCGCCCACCTTATTTTTCTTCACAAAATACCCCCGATGAACGATCCAGTAGGCGATCGTGACCCCGAGGACGTCTTTTACAAGATCGATCACCGTTGCCGAACGGTTCGGTACAAAATATTGATGCACCTCATCGACTAAACCGTACAGCGAAGCGATAATTGCCGCCACTAAATTCGTCTTCTTCGATAGCTTTCCATCCACTAAAAAAAAGAGGACGAACAGACCGTATAATATCGCGAACTCCACGAGATGCAATGATTCTTTGATGAACCCGTCATACACGGGAAAATTAACTACCGCATCGGCCGGCCGGTCCGACAAATACCAGATGAACCCCATATATAAAAAAGGTAAAGATTTTCCAATCCAGCGTAACACTTTCAAATCCCTCTCCTTACTTGCTTAGCGGGAGCCTACCTCTCCATAACCCCCTTGTTTCCTTTATAAAACTTAAAAAATTGTACCACAGTTTCCCCGATCTTACAAAGATGTGACAAAAAATTATTGAAAAATCGGAAAAAAATATTATTTCCGAGTATATTATCCTTCATTTCTGTTCAGAATAGTTCCTGAGGTGATGAAAATGAGAGAGGAAGAAAAGAAACTATCTTCTCGTATCCGCAGTCTAAAACGCTTCTTCAAACGGCGTTGGGTTTATCCAGCAATTTATATCGCGGCGGCTGCAATTATCTTAACATCTGTCCTCTATTTGTTGAATAGAGAAGTCGAGAACAAGGAACAAGAACAAAGCTATGATGAACATTCAACACGGATGACAGAAGAAGATGCCGTGGAGGTTAACGTCCCATACGAAACCTTTGCCTGGCCGGTTGCCGATCCCGATGAAGTGGAAATCGCAACCCCCTTCTATGAAGCAACCGCCGCACCGGAAGAGCAGGAAGCCGCCTTGCTTTACTATGGCAATAGCTTCCAGCCGAATACCGGGATCGATATCGTAGCGAAAAATGGGGAAACCTTTGCCGTACAAGCCGCGATGAGTGGAACCGTCGTCAGCGTTGAAGAGGATGCCCTGCTCGGTAACGTCATCGTGATCGAGCATGCTGATGGCGTGAAAACCGTCTACTCCGCTGTGGAAGATATTCTCGTGAAAGAAGGCGATAAAGTCGTTCAGGGGCAAAAACTCGCCAATGCGGGTCGGAGCTTGCTGAACGAAGAAGCGGACGTCCACACCCATTTTGAAATCCGGAAAAACGATAAACCGGTAAACCCGCTCGCCTACTTCGAGAAATCGCTGGAGACCTTATTGAACGCCGATGAAGAAGGACAAAATGTAGCGGAAGAAGAATCCGAACGCGAAGATCAATCTTCTGACGATCAAAAAGAAGAATCATAAAATGTGAGAACATTCCCCCTTCATATACAGGACCTGTCCGCATCCCCGGACGGGTCCATTTTTTTGAACGAAGAGAAACAGGCATTTACGCATAAGGTTTTTCCCAAAAATAACCTTGTCCACCGGCAAAATCGTGCATATTCCCCGGCCCAAGCTAATAAACTGTTACAAAATCGTGCGAAAGAGCATCAGACCGTAAGCGGTAAACACCTCATGAGGGAGACCACCGCGGGGAACTAGACGGGAATTTTTTATTGAAAAATTATTTTTGAATAAAACCAGCATGAAAAACGAAAGATTACCGGGGAAAAACCGTTAAGATGTGGCCATGTGTCCAGCACCCGGCCGAACAGGAGGTGCATTTATCGCCGGGATGATGCTCTCTGGAACATTGTCAACAAAAATAATCGCTAGATGTTCTTTTTTTGTGGAGAAAGTGTTTGAGGTGAGGTGTGGGAAAAGGCAGCTTAGATGATGCTCATAACGATACGAATGAACCCACCATCAGAAAGTGTCAACGCTTTCTGCCGCATAATACCGGAAAGTAATAGAGGTCATCCGGATTGAACAGGAAATGAATCTTTTATGCGGACGTTTCGGCAACTCGTCAAAACACCCCCGTCTCTCATTTCACACTTCTCCCATCCAATTAACAGGAGGCGAGCAGTGTGCACGATTACATCAAAGAAAGAACACTCAAGATTGGCAAGTATATCGTGGAGACGAGAAAAACCGTTCGCGTGATCGCGAAAGAATTCGGCGTATCGAAAAGTACCGTTCATAAAGATCTAACGGAACGTCTGCCGGAGATCAACCCGGAACTGGCCAGCAAGGTGAAAGAAATCCTCGAATACCATAAATCGGTGCGGCACTTGCGGGGGGGTGAGGCGACGAAACTAAAATACCAGAGACAGGCGCAACAAAAGAAAAAAGAAATGTTGAAAAAGTGAATCGTTCGCGAACAACAGGTGGCCACCTGTTATTTTTTTACAAAAAATTATGAAATACATCTAAGGAAAACCAGGGAAGCTTGTGAATGCAGAAAATGAATTCCGAGAGAATCGGTTGCTTTCCCCCGCCTTGAAAAGAATCTTGTTGAAAAAAGGAGATTATTCGCGGTAATCGCTTAAATAGAACGAAATATGGGAGGTAAGATCCGGTTTTCATGAACTTTTCACGACTATCGACAAATACCTTCCATAGTCTACATACTTTATGATACAATAAGTAACTAGTTAAGATAGGTTTACCAAGATCGGAATGATATAGGGAGGCTAATCGTAGAATGTTTGCCAAGGATATAGGAATCGACCTCGGGACCGCGAATGTCGTGGTAAATGTGAAAGGAAAGGGGATCGTCCTGAACGAGCCATCCGTTGTCGCCATCGATAAGAATACAGGGCAGGTACTTGCCGTCGGTGCAGCCGCGCAAAGAATGGTAGGCAGAACACCGGGAAATGTCGTGGCGATCAAACCCTTACGCGATGGGGTGATCGCAGATTTCCAGACTACGGAAATCATGCTCAAGCATTTTATAAATAAATTAAAAGTAAAGGGTTTCCTTTCCAAACCGCGGATTTTAATTTGTTGTCCGACGAATATCACAGAGGTTGAGAAAAAAGCGATTCGTGAAGTTGCGGAAAAAAGTGGCGGTAAACGTGTGTATCTAGAAGAAGAACCGAAAGTTGCGGCGGTCGGTGCCGGCATGGATATCTTCCAGCCGAGCGGTAATATGGTAATCGATATCGGCGGGGGAACATCGGATATCGCCGTTTTATCGATGGGAGACATCGTCACATCGGCATCGATCAGAACGGCTGGAAATACGTTTGACGAAGATATTTTACAATATATTCGCCAGCGCTATAAGTTATTGATCGGTGAACGGACAGCGGAACAGATTAAAATGACCATCGGTACAGCCTACCCCAATGGTCGGAAGGAAGAAATGGATATTCGTGGTCGCGATTTAGTCTCCGGATTACCGCGAACCATTACGGTGCATTCCGCGGAAATTGAGGAAGCGATGCGGGAATCGATCGCGGAAGTCGTTCAAGCCGCCAAAAGCGTCCTGGAAAAAACTCCTCCGGAACTGGCAGCGGATATCATCGATCGCGGTATCATCCTCACAGGTGGTGGCGCATTATTACACGGTATCGATACGCTCCTTTCCGACGAACTGAAAGTCCCAGTATTCATAGCGGAAAACCCGATGGACTGTGTTGCGATCGGAACCGGCATCATGCTGGAAAATATCGATCGGTTACCAAAAACTTATACTTCATAAAACATGAAAGAAGCCATTGAACTCCATCGTGAGCGGTCACGTTGATGGGAGGAAATGGCTTTTTTTAATGGCAAAAAATCACTTATCGATATCGTTACATAACAGCCGCTGTTCAAGTTCAAAGCGGAAGAGGCGCGAAAAAAATCGTGATGCGGACTTACGAAGGGTCAAAAGCTTTGCTGGGGCTTTTCGTATTTTCAATGATTCTTTTACCGGACGTCAAATGCAAGACCGAAGGGATAGGTTTCTGCGCGGTGTCGATCTTTAGTGTTGTGCTTCTTTTACAAAAAAATAAGCATGCGTTCCTATAATGGAATATACGTAGACCTAACATCTGGGCAAATAAGTAAAATAATGGGATAATAGAATAAAAGAAAACGCTAACAAATCCGGAGGTGTTTGTGAATGGTTTACCAAGCATGCGCTGATCGTTATGAAAAGATGCCCTATTTTCGTGTCGGTAAATCCGGTTTGAAGCTACCGGCCATCTCCCTTGGATTATGGCATAACTTCGGTGAGGTGGACCGGTACGAAGATGCGAAAGCCATTTTACACCGGGCGTTCGACCTCGGCATCACCCATTTTGACCTGGCGAATAACTATGGCCCACCCAGGGGAGCGGCGGAGGAATTATTCGGGAAAGTATTAAAGAAAGATTTTGCCCCGTATCGCGATGAGATGATTATTTCCACGAAAGCGGGATTTTATATGTGGCCCGGTCCTTACGGTGACGGCGGTTCCCGCAAATACTTGATCGCGAGCCTCGACCAAAGTTTAAAACGGTTAGGCCTCGATTATGTGGATATTTTTTACCACCATCGCCCGGATCCCGATACACCTCTAGAAGAAACGATGCTGGCGTTGGATCAGATCGTCCGTCAAGGTAAAGCGTTGTACATCGGGCTATCCAACTATAGTGCGGAGCAAACCGAGGAAGCAATCAAGATCTTGCAAGAATTAGGAACGCCCCTTTTGATCCATCAGCCGAGCTATTCCATGTTCAACCGCTGGATCGAAGATGGACTGCTCGATGTATTAGAAAGATACGGTGTCGGTGTCATAGCCTATAGCCCACTCGCTCAAGGGCTCTTAACCGATCGCTACCTGGAGGGAATTCCGGAAGATTCCCGGGCCGCCAAAGAACATGGCTTTTTAAAGAAGGAAAAAATCACCCCTGAAGTACTGACGAAAGTCCGCAAGCTCAATGACATCGCCAAAGAAAGAGGGCAGACCCTGGCCCAGATGGCACTTGCCTGGGTACTCCGTGACGGTAGAGTGACATCCGTCCTCGTAGGAGCCAGCAAAGTCAGCCAGATCGAGGAAAATGTCAGAGCGGTTGAGAATCTGGAATTCAGCGATGAGGAATTAGCGAAAATCGATGCCATCTTAAATGAGTGATTGCGGTCGGTACCAACCGGGGCAAACCCGGTTGGTATTTTCAAGTTATGGATGGTGAAAAAAAGAATTCATTAGTGAGAAGGAAACGGGATGTTCGGCAAATTCATTCGTATAGGTGGAAGGATTTTGCAAGAACCTTCCTTTTTCAGCCGGTACTCGAGCAAGGAATTTGCTGCGGAACGGCACTACAGGGTCGCTTTCCTCTGATCTTCTACCAGAACGGTTCGGGTAATGCCAGGCCATCTCAGGAAATCCAAACGGACGACGTCTTGTAAAAAAGGGCACCTGTTCGGGGAAATCTCCAGGGAAGTTTGGGAAATGCTGCGTCGATGATTCAAAGGGCAATAAGAGGCGTTGTTACTGAAAATACTGGATATTACCGATCCCCTCCATGCCAGTCCACCTAGATGATGTGCACGCAGTGCGATTGGCAAATGGAAGGTAGGTAAAAACCGAATGCTTTTATATGATCGACTGTAAAGAAGATGCGAAAATACCGGTAATACTTGCGAAACGATAAAGCAATATTACGAAACCCTTCCCTATTATTGCGAAAAATAAAATGTTCATGCAAAATAAAGTTGTTATATCGAGAAAGAAAAAGATTTTTCGCGAGATAAAACACGTGTTCCGCGAAACCCCTTCACGTTTTAGCTCTGCTAAAATATTTTTAAAAGTGAACTTGGCTTTATCGCATCAACCAAAGAAAACTTTACCTGTATATAAAGCGGTTCAGATTACGTGATCGCAAGCCAATCCCCGAAACCGAAAAAAAGGAGAGTGGATTACACGATGAAACTTGGTGCCATTGAAGCCGGGGGCACGAAATTCGTTCTCGGCATCGGAAATGAATATGGGGAAATCAAAGAATCACTCACGATTCCGACGCGGACTCCGGAAGAGACGGTTCCGGAGGTAGTAGAGTATTTCACCGACCATAATATCGATGCGCTCGGTCTTGCCTCTTTCGGTCCCGTCGACATTCGCAGAACGAGCCCGACCTACGGTAGGATTCTGAACACACCGAAACTGGCCTGGCGGAACTATCCTTTTTTACAAACGCTCAAGGACGCTTTACAAGTCCCCGTCGGCTTTTCGACGGACGTTAACGCCGCAGCCCTTGGTGAAAAAAGTTTCGGTGCGGGTCAAGATGTGGAGACCTGTCTCTATATCACAGTCGGTACGGGAATCGGTGCCGGTGCAGTGATCAATGGGAAGCTTTTAGAAGACATCTCCCACCCGGAAATGGGCCATATCCTCGTTCGCCGTCACCCGCAGGATGATTTTGCCGGTGTTTGTCCCTATCATGGTGATTGTCTGGAGGGACTGGCTTCCGGACCGGCCATCGAAAAACGCTGGGGGAAAAAGGGTGTGGAACTAACCGACAAAAAAGAAGTATGGGAGCTCGAGGCCTATTATCTCGCTCAAGCCCTTATGCACTATATATTGATTTTAGTTCCCGGTCGGATCATGATCGGCGGTGGTGTGGCTAAACAAAAATCGCTTTTTCCTCTCATTCGTGAACAGGTAAAAACATTAAATAACAACTATTTCGCTGTTCCTGAGCTCGATGAGGATATCGAACGATACATCGTGCCACCGGGACTGGGCGATCGAGCCGGTTTAGTCGGTGCGCTTGTTTTGGCGAAACAGGCCCTGGATGTAGCCGAGTAAAGGGCCAGATTTGTTAACTTTTTAAAATTTCCTCGACAAAACAAGACAAAATCACGCATCATCATATATAATAAAAAGAAGTAGTGCGAATGATTTGGAAAATAAAATTTTTACCATACATAAAACAAGGATCGCGTAAATAGGCAGGTGGCTGACATGTTTCGCGGTTTTTACACAGTGGCATCGGGAATGCTGGCGCAGCAACGTACGATAGAAACATTGACGAACAACCTGGCCAATGTCCATACACCAGGTTATAAAGCGGACCGGCATACTTTGCGCGCTTTCCCGGAAATGCTGATTTCCCATTTGCAAAAGGGTCAGGCAGCACCAAACAAACTGCGCCGGGTCGGTACCCTGAACACGGGCGTGTACATGCAAGAAGGGATACCTAATTTCGAGCAAGGCGTGATTCAAACTACAGGACTGGCAACGGATCTCGCTTTAGAAAATGGCATCATGCCCGTTGATGACGAGGGAATTCGCGGTACGGTCTTGTTCCTGCTTGAAGATCCTGAAGGCGGCACGTTGTACACCCGTAACGGGAATTTTACCCTCGATGCCGATGGATATTTAACGAGCGCTTCCGGTCATTACGTTTTGGACTGGAACGGGGAACGGATTCAACTAGCAAGTCCGGAATTCCAGGTCGATGATGAGGGCTGGATCATCCAGAACGGTGACCCGGTTGCCCGGATCGGCATCGCCTTAGCAGAAAATCCCCGTGAGCTCGCTAAACGTGGTGACGGCTTCTATGCGCTAACGGGTGGGGCCGACCTACCTTCGGCTTATACTGCAGAAGGCGTAACTTTCAAGGTGAGACAGGGGGCGCTGGAACAATCCAATGTCGATCCAGCCCGGACGATGACGGAAATGCTCGCCGCCTATCGCACGTTCGAGGCCAATCAAAAAGTTTTACAGGCATATGATCGCAGTATGGATAAAGCGGTAAACGAGATCGGGAAAGTTGGACCGTAACCATTTCCGATTTGAGGTGAAACTATGAACCGGATCATGCTTACGGCACAGAATACGATGACGCAACTGCAGCATCAACTCGATGTTATCAGCAGCAATATCGCCAATGTGCAAACGGCTGGCTATAAAAGGAAAAACGCTACGTTTTCCGATTTACTTTTCCAACAGATCCATAACCAGAGGACAACCGCTCGGGAGGTTGGACGACAGACTCCCCACGGAATCCGCCAGGGGCTCGGTGCGAAAATTGCCCAGATTCAAAGCGATGAAACGCAAGGGACGCTTGTTGCGACCGACCGTAAGCTCGATTTCGCCTTCTTAAAAGAACTACAGTACGTAAAAGTTCTTGTCCAACAGGGGGATGAAACGAACATCCACTATACCCGGGACGGCGCTTTCTATCTTTCCCCGCTGGCAGAGGGAGGGATGGCGCTTGTTACAGCTGACGGACATTTCGTCCTCGATGAAAATAACGAGCCGATCATCTATAACGGTTCGGTCGAGGATGTACAGCTGTTACCTGGTGGCTCCTTGCGCTTTTCTGGCTCTGGCGGTGTGCTGACGGTCGATTTAGGCGTCGTCCAAGTCAATAAACCGCAATTTTTAATCCAGGCGGGTAGGAATTTGCTTCGTTTTCCGGAGAACTTGGCGGAATTGGGTGTAACAGAAGAGACGGTCCTCGTCGATCTAGTCGGACAAGCGCGGAACGACATCGCCATGAAACAGGGAGCTTTAGAACAATCCAATGTGGATTTAGTCGATGAATTCACGAATTTGCTTCAAACCCAACGCTCCTACCAGTTTCAGGCTCGAGCACTTTCCCTTGCGGACCAGATGTTTGGTCTTATCAATGGCATTCGCTAATTTGTTAAACGGTATGGATGAAGGATATTTCTTTCGCATAACTTAAGGAAAAGGGTTTTGAAGGTGGAACATATGGAAGACCGAGTACTATCACGTGAGGAACGGCGAAAAGCAAGAGAGAATGAACGAGTAGCCAAAGAAGACGGACAGGCGAAAGATCCCCAACGGAAAAAACGGAAGAAAAAGCCGCGAATCCGCATGATCCCGATCTGGCTGCGTCTCATTATCGTCGCGGTGTTGATGGCCCTATCTCTGGCTTCCGGGGCCATGGTCGGTTATGGAGTCATTGGTGATGGTGAACCGATGGACGCATTAAAAATCGAGACATGGAAACATATTTATGATATTATTTTCGAAGGAACACCAGAGGAATAAAATGGAAAAGGGGTCAAATCCCGAAGGAGGAATTATGCTCGATATTGAGAAAATTAAAGCCATTATCCCACACCGCTATCCGTTTTTGCTGATCGACAAAGTGGTCGAAATCGAAGAAGGAAAACGAGCAGTCGGGATCAAAAATGTTTCCGCCAACGAACCCTTTTTTCAGGGCCACTTTCCTCAGTATGCCGTCATGCCGGGCGTTTTGATCGTAGAGGCCCTGGCCCAGGTTGGTGCGGTCGCCCTATTAAAAATGGAAGAAAATCAAGGCCGGCTCGCCTTTTTTGCCGGAATCGATCGATGCCGTTTCCGTAGACAAGTTCGTCCTGGCGATCAATTACGCCTTGAAGTCGAAATCATCCGTTATCGCGGTAAAATCGGCAAGGGAAAGGGCGTCGCTACCGTTGATGGCGAGGTTGCCTGTGAAGCAGAGATCATGTTTGCCTTGGGCGATGCTCAGGAAGGATGATCGAAAGAACAGTCAGCGCGACTGTTTTCTTTTTTTGCGCAGAAAAACCCCTTCTTCCGCATGTTGAACTAGATCCTTCCATATCCGTATAGTTTCAAGGATTCAGTCCGGACCATTTTCCCCATTCCCAAAAACCCCCAGAAACATCGTTTTGGATTTATTTCTTTCGCAAAAGCCGGGAAAATCACGCGGAATACGGGCTAATCTGGTAAAATTAAGGATCCTCTTTGCAGGCATGACGTTCAACTTTTTGATCTGCTCCTTTCGCTTTACCATCTACCTGTTACGGGAAATTTTTTAAAAACAAAATAACACTTCGAAATAAATATTATCGAGGAACTGAAAATTTTCCTGAGTAATTGGATAAGATAATGGACAGGCTGAATGTGAATACAACGTTAGAAAGGAGCAGAATGATGAGTTTGAAAAAATTAGCGAAAATCTTCGGAGCCATGGTGCTCGCGTCCATGCTACTGGTCGGATGTGCGACCAACGATGACAAAACGCCGGATGAAGACACGAACATGGAAGATCGGAACGGTGCGGTCGATGAGGATGTTAATGATAACGTAAATGATGACGTGATCGATGATGTGGAAGATGGTGCAGGCGATATCCAGGACGATCTCGATGACGGTACCGACCGCGATGACACCGGTTTAGATGACGACAACAAAGAAGACCTAATCGAAGATCCAGAAGATATCCAAGATAAGGATACAGAGGATGACCATTGACGGAAGAAACAAACTCGCTTTCGAGCCGTCTTGATAGCAGTTTGAATACGTAGCATAACCATTAAAACATGAAGATCAAAAAAGACAGGGAAGGTAGTGTGCCCTGTCTTTTTTCATGCGATCATCGTTTGACCGTATTTCTGAATTCGGCCATCGCCTTTTTAAACTCCTCAAGCAATTCATCACCCGCCAAACCCTGCTGGATCAAAGTTTCCAGTAATTCTTCCGCGTACTTGATATGGCGCGGGCGAATGTTCCCTTCCATCAAGACTGTTGCGTAACGATCGATCGTCTTCCATGAGACGACCCGGACTTGAAAAAACGCCGGATCATTCTCCTCTCGGGTGATTTTTACAGAGACCGGAAACCCCTCGTTTTTTTGATACACCTCGAAATAAGGCAGGTATTTTTTATCGAAAAATACTTCCAACAGCCACGTCCGCCGTTCGTTTTCCTGGTTAATGGCCAGACCATCAACTAAAGGAATCTGAATCCGCTTCCCCGTTTTATCCCGAATGCGGAAAGAGACAAGCTTGAACGTTTTCATCATCCCACCCCGATAGCATCCTTTGTAACTAATTGTAATAGAAACTGAAAAAATTATATAGAATTTTCCATCATGGATGGGGCAAAAAAAGCGTTAAGACCAGAAAAAATACTAGCCACCAAGAATTTCGGAGAAACGACAGGATACAGGGGGCATTATGTATCGAAAAAAGATAAAATACTGCAAAATTTTTTATTTGCCACTTTCATTTTTCACAATCGGGCTATAAGAACGAAAAATCGCACGGGAAAATGGAAGATCAGGCGTCAATTTTAAAAAATCGCAATTTGAAGCCGTAGACCTTTTTCACTAATATAAAAGTACCAACCATGAAGGAGGGAATGGTTTGATCAACCAGGTTACATTGGTTGGTCGGCTGACGCGCGATCCGGAATTGAAGTTTACGACAGAGGGAGTGGCCGTGACGAATATCATCCTGGCGGTTCCGCGCAACTACAAGAATAGTGCCGGCCAGTACGATACGGACTTCGTCCAGTGTACCCTCTGGAGACGGGTTGCGGAAAACACGGTCCAGTATTGCCGGAAAGGGCAAGTGATCGGGATCGTCGGCCGGATACAGACGCGAAATTATTTAAATAAGGAAGGACAAAGGGTGTATGTGACCGAGGTCATCGGTGACCAGGTGACGTTTCTCGGAAGAAGTCCTGGCGAACGAAACGTCGTGGAAGAACCTACCGAAGAGGCGATACCGGATTCCACCTCGGTCGATCCGGTCGGTGAAGTGGTAGGTTGATCTCGCCCTTTGTAACTTCGGAAGGAGGTGACGAATGAAACAGGTCCGGAGCCACCATTTCCGGCTGGAAGAAATGGTGCAATTGCTCATTCGGATCGTCGGTCATACGAATAAAAAAATATCCGAACTGGAAACTCGGGTCAAAAAGCTAGAAAATGATCGCTTGGCAAAAAGTGAATAAGGGAATTACAGGAGAGGCCGAATGTTACTTCCGTATTCCAAAAGCCGATCGTTAAACGGGCCAGCAGGCAGAGGAAGGAAAAAGCCAGAAAGAAGCAAGCAAACGGGGAATGAAAGTTTTTACGGATAGGAAATAAGGGAATAAGGGATGCGTTCCAAGAGGTATAGGTGGAATCATTTCCGCAGTGGGGAAGATGAAAATCCGCGTTGCACGGGAAAACCCACAATATGCTCATTGTGGGTTTCACTTGTAAAAACTATTGTGAGATGTAGGATAATGTTGTTCATGATCCATGATTGTATTATACAGGAAAAATCATAAGATGGCACCTCAAAATTTAACTTTTCCCAAGTTCTCCTCCGCTTCCGAACGAAGAACCGACCGCATCACCGGTCGGTTCATTTTTTTAAAATGAAACATGCGGGAATGATCTCGGCAAAATCCCCTTTCAATCGAGGCGTAACATTTGATACAACTCCTCGTCCGAAAGCTCCGTAATCCAGCGGTCGCTCTGGATGATCTCCTCGTTCAGCGCCTGTTTCCGTTCCAGCATCGCATCGATCTTTTCCTCCAGCGTTCCGGTGGTGATGAACTTATGAACGTGAACGAATTTGGTCTGACCGATCCGGTAGGCGCGGTCCGTGGCCTGATTTTCAACCGCCGGATTCCACCAGCGATCGTAATGAATGACGTGATTGGCCGCCGTTAAATTTAGACCGGTCCCTCCCGCCTTGAGCGAGAGGATGAAAACGGGGAATTCCCGGTTTTGGAAAGCGGCCACCATTTGATCTCGCATCTCTTTCGGCGTACTTCCGCGTAAGAACGGTACTTGGATCCCGTAGCGATTTTCCAGCAGAGTCTGCATCATCTGGCCCATACCGATATACTGGGTGAAGATCAAGGCGCTCTCCTCCTGTTCCAGAACAATATCGAGAATCTCCACGAGTTTTTCCAGTTTCGTCGACCGCTTAAGCCAGGTGTTCTCATTGGAAAAATCTTTCAAGTACAGCGCCGGGTGATCGCATAACTGTTTCAACTGATTGATGAGCCGCAGCACATAGCCTTGACGCTCAAAACCCTCCAGGTTGTCTAGGATCGCAAAAGTTTCCGTGATGATTTCCTGGTAAAGAGCGGCCTGTTCCGCTGTCAGGGGACAGTACGCCTTCTGTTCCAGTTTTTCCGGTAAATTGAGGGCCACGTCCCGATCTCGTTTTGTCCGTCGCAAAATAAACGGCTTAATTACATTGCGCAGCTCCTGGATCTTCTCCCGATTTTTATCCCGCTCGATCGGTCCGACAAAGCGCTCCTGAAAGCGGGCGAGCGACCCGAGGTAGCCTTTATTCACAAAATCAAAAATCGTCCACAATTCGGTGAGCCGGTTTTCCATCGGTGTCCCCGTCAAGGCGATATGGTGCTTCCCTTTCAGTTTGCGGATGGCACGGGATTGTTTGGTCTGGGGATTTTTAATGTGCTGGGCTTCATCAAGCACGATCGCATCCCACTCGATCCGTTCTAAGTCCGCGAAGTCAAGTTGTGCCAGGGTATAGGTTGTTAACACGACATCCGGTTTACCGGCAAGATTGTTTCCTGCACCAATCTTCGCCGAGAAGTCCTCCCCTTTCAACCGGTTTGGACCGTAATGCACGTATACTTGTAAACCCGGTGCGAATCGTTCCAGCTCCTTTTGCCAGTTGCCGAGCACCGTCGTCGGACAGATGATAAGCGCCGGTTCCGCTATTTGCTCCCGCTCGCGAACGAGTAGCAGGTAGCCGATTAGCTGAATGGTTTTTCCGAGCCCCATATCATCGGCGAGAATCGCACCAAAGCGGTATTGACGCAAGAAATAAAGCCAGCTCATTCCTTTCCGCTGATACGGACGGAGTTTGCCCTTTAACGCTTTCGGCACGGGTTGATCAGGCAGTTTGTTGAGATGGGTTAAAGTTTCGACGAATGCTCGCAGGCGAGGATGGAGATCGATCTGAATACGCTGGAAAATGTCCTCATCATTTTCCTCAGCGAGAAATTCTTCTTCAGGTTCCTCATCGCCGTAGCGAAGCTGTTGTTCGATCAAATCCTGGACGCGCATCCCCCGTTTTTCTGCTTTTTCCATGAGGGACTTAATTTTTTTAATAAATTCCGGATCGAGTTTTACCCACTGGTTGCCAAGGCGGAGGAGGTGTCGTTTTTGTTCGATGATTCGCTGAAATTCCTCTTCTGTGAGTTCCACATCATTGATCGAAAGGCGCCATTCAAACTCCATCAAGGCATCGAGACCGACAAAAGATGGGCCTTTTTCCGGGGATTTCACACGGGCTTTCACGCGTACTTTGACATCTTTTACCGCTTCCCACCAGGAAGGTAATAAAATTTCAATGCCGAAAAGTAAAAGGACTTCACTCGCCGTGGACAAAAACTCCCAGGCCTCTTCTTCGAACAATTCCCCTTTAATTTTTACGAGCGAATCCGCATCATCCTCCATTGCAAGCCACGGGAACAGGCGCAAGATTCCCGCTTGCAGTGATTCGAGTGCATCACGATACGGCTCCACCCATTCGGGAACCGGGTTCAGCGGAAGCAAATCATCCGCCGTTTCCTTTCTACGCACCAAGGTTCTTAGCTTCCACGGCTCGCCGTCTTCATCCGGTTCCTCTAGTTGTAAAACGAAGGTGAAGGGCAACTGCTCCTTACTCAAACCGGCCCAGTCCCGGAAATTTTCCGCAGCGAAAAAGTCAGTGAGAGATTCTCCTAGAATTGCACCCTGTACCAACAGTTCCTTTATTTTCCGCCATTTTTCACTGGATTCCGGTTTCCACTCTAAAAATTCATCGACACTGCAATGAAACCAGTACGGGATCACATCGCGGTAAAGAAGGGCCTCACCGTTGTACAATTTTTCGGCAATGTGGCGAGATTTCGAGATGATTCTTCGGTCACCGAGCTCGAGGGGATGAAACCGTTCCTGTTTTCCTACGATCACATCGTCCATCGTGACCAACACCTTGTGTTTCACATCATGACCGAGCTCATCCCAAACGGGATCCGGAAGGCGCCAGAAAAAGGAACCTTCCCGCCATTTGGAAAGATCGGGGAACCATCGGTGGGCTTGCACCGCCTGATATAAAACCGGAGCGATTGTAAAAAGAGAGCGGGTAAACGCATCCCAATCCCAGTGCACGAGCCGGTTGTAGGGTTTTTGCGCGAAGAATTCCAGCGCCTGGTAGGCATCCATGACGATGCCATTGGCGGTAACATG
The DNA here is from genome assembly GCA_937983015.1 of uncultured Bacillaceae bacterium. GTDB lineage: Bacteria > Bacillota > Bacilli > Bacillales > Caldibacillaceae > CALGAD01. The sequence goes on from CALKAK010000051.1 coordinate 28,380, forward strand.
CGGGTCTTTTAACGGAAAGCGACAATTGGCGTGGTCGACAAGCGTACCGTAATAACTCGACTGGTGCCATTGCAATAACAAGGGGGCCAAGCGCTCTGATTCAATCGGCCAGCCTCGTTCGGTTCCGTATAAGAAAAATCGTCCATCCGGTATCCATTTACAATGAATCGTAACTTGCAGCGCTTTATCCATCGATTAACCCTCCCTTCCGGCATTCTTCTTGGAAAGCCCGCAACCTTTGATGAACATGGAGTAACCGGTCGAAATAGTGCCGCCAGACATCGGTCCGTTCCAATTGTTCATAAACGGCTTTCAACTGTTTTAAAAAGTAAACCGCTTCTTGATAACTTTGCCGGTTCTTTCCAGCGATCAACACGTGTATCTGATGATGTAATAGTGGCAAAAGACATTCCGGTTCCCGTTCTTGAATCACTCGGAACTGTTCCGGTAATAGCACCGTCACCGACTGATCGTTCACGCGCATGAAATCGACCAGCTTGCGGTATTCGCCTTGTTTGTAATAAAAATCGATCAACTTACGAGTACTATGCGGCAACATAACCAGCAAAAACTTCTCATACAAATCACGCGCATCTTGCGCCGAAAAAAATGCGGTAAACGATGGTTCGAGGGATTGATAAAAGCGCCTCGCTGTCATTTGCTGGATGTGATCAGTGTATGCGGGCCAGTTAGAGAAAAAGAAGGGAGTGAGTTTTTCGAATGCCGACCACAACCCGTTCTTAGCTAAAAAATCGAACCACAATATGAGCCGTTCAAAACCGTACAAGCCCGCCTGTACTAAAATGGTCGCCGCTTCTTCAATTCGCCCGTTTAAAAAAAGGAGGTCGGAACGGGCGATGGACCATAAAGAGTCCGGCTCGCTTTTTTGCGCGAGTTCTTGCGAATATTCCAGTTCCTCATCCAGTAACTCCCGATGATCATTCCGTATTTGGCTCCAAAAACGCCAGTAAATCCCCTGGATTTCTTTCTTAAACGCCCCTTCTTGGAATAAGAGCGCACGCAAAAGATCCCGGACCGTAGTGACAAGAGCCGGAGAGGTCTCGGAATGAACTTTTAGCAGCCCATCAATGTCATGCTCGAGATTATGGAAAATCGTCGTAACGGTCAACCGGCACGTATCCTTGTATTCGTTCACGCTAAATGGTCCGTTCAAAAAAAGCGAGAGAAGATTATTTAGCAAATGAAGGTAGGTCGTAACCCGGAAACAAACCGCCTGTCTTTGATCGGTTGGTTCCATTGTTGCCAATTGCTCGAGGATCTTTTGAATCCGCTTATTGACGATAAAAGGATATTGTTGATCACCGTCTGCCAGTTCTTTAGCGATTAAGGTGTCGACAATCTCGATCCAGTGCTCGTGGGAGGCCGTTTCCATCTTGATTGCGGAAAAATAAGGAGCGGGGGAATCAGCATGATCGTTCCCACCGGAGAATTGCTGGAACCAGTCCCGCTCATTGAAATACCGCCCATAATGATGGAAGAATACCGCCAGAATATGTCGACACAACCCAATACCCGGGCATAAACATTGACTCAGCGCGGGGTCTTGTAAATGAAAATTCACCTGACAGGGGATCACGTCTTGAACGATAGCGATAATTTTATTGCCAAAAAGCTTGGCCCGAAAGACGCGCCCCTGACTGGAGAGGATATAGCCACTATCGACCATCTTTTGATGATCGGGATTATTGGCATCAAGCATTTGTAATAGGAGCCCACCAGCACGCTGAATTTGCTCCTTTTGTATCATATCAGCCGTCATGGAATTCCCTCCGTCGCTAGCTCATCCTTTTATTATAACAAGAAATTGGGTGATCCAAAGGAAATTGTCCTGGTAAAAATCATAGGGACAGCTTAAACGAGGAAGTCGAGAAATCCGGGGCGATGTTACGAAAGAAAAAAAGAGGTTCTACGAAATTATCAAGCATTTGCACGAAAAATATCAAATTTATGCGAAATTAGTAAGTTGAGGCGCGAAATCTTTTTTCTTAACAAAACATCAATCTGGATTCGCAAGATATACTTGCTGAATTATATTAAAAATATTCAAAATTAATAGATTTATAGTCGGCTATTTGCTACAATAAAGCCAAATATTTGCGAGGTGAGGGAAAATGATCGAAAAACCTTTTTCCATTCCCCTTACGGTTTTACAATTGGAAGCCCTGAACCGCAGGCTTTCACCGGATCACCCGGCGAAAACCGAGATTACAAAGCGGCTCAGGAACGAATCAGCCGGTGCGTTCGGGGAGCAGGAAGTGTTCCGCCATCTCCAACTATTACCGGAACAGCAATTTCGTATTTTCCATGATCTCCGCCTTCATGATTCGATCGGCTTTTTCCAGATCGATATTTTGTTAATCACAACTTCCTTCATTTTAAACCTCGAAGTCAAAAATTATCGTGGTGAAGTGCACTTTAATGAATTTGATCAACTAATTCAAATCCAGGAGGACGGACGGGAGCAAGTAATCGATGAAAACCCGGTCACTCAAGCGCAAAGACACGGACTACAACTCCATAGCTGGCTACAGCAAAACGATTTTCCGAAAATGCCGATCTTTTCCTATGTCGTTTTCAGTTCCCCAAAGACCTTGATTAAAAACAACTCGGCGAACAAGGAATATCACGAATATGTGGTTTCCAGTTCCAATATCTTACCGAAGATTCATGAAATCTATAGTAAGGTACGTACGCCGGCTATTGGTCATCGTCAACTGAATCACCTCGTCGAGCGTCTTCTGGAGTGTCACAAGCCTTTGCGCCTCAATATTCTCGAGCAGTTTAAAGTTGCGGATCATGACCTAGTCAAAGGAGTTCTTTGCCCGTACTGTCCACAAAGTGCAATGGAGGAACATTACGGAAAATGGACTTGTCCGAAATGCCAATATTCCAGTTATGATGTTTTTATTGATGCGTTTAATGATTACTATTTACTTATCGGTAAAGAGATCACGAATCGGGAAGGTCGCGAATTTTTACAAATCCCATCGAAGGATAAGATGAATCGACTGTTGAAAAAGGCGGGCTACCATTCGTACGGCGTAACAGCGGGGAGACGGTATATTTTGGAATATCGTAAACCCGATCAACGGCTAGGAACGGCCGTTAAATAGACAAAATGGGAGCGGAGGAAGAGGAAAGTGCGAAATAGATCGGTGATGTCGCGAAATATTGAAAAAGGCTTGAGAAACCAGTAAGACAAAATCGAGCAAGAATAAGCTCATTCGCAAAATAACAAATGAATGCCGCGAAAAAATCAAGAAAAGCGAGAAAGACCATCCATTTCTCGCGCAACTCCATGAACAAAGACGATACTGCTTTATAATGAAAAATGTTTTTCCTGGCCTCTCTTATTCAACTTGAATGTGAAATAATAATCATTCGGACAAGAAGCAAGGGAGCTCCTCGTTGCTGGAAAAGCTGACTCCTCACTTAAAGTTCATCCTCACATCTAACCGCATGCCTATTTCCCCAAAATAGTAATAACTTTTTTCAACAAAAACATATATTGTAGTAATGAAAAAATGGAGGTGATGATGAGCAAAACTCATCATGATCCAGCAAACCTTATAGACAAATATGAAAGCGTATACAAAAATTAACGAAAGGAGTTGAACACCAAAAATGGGTAAAACATTAATCAAAATTGCCGCTGTTTATCTCGTCATTGGAGTTTTGCTTGGCTATTATATGTCGTTAGCGGCAAATTATGTGTTGACGGGTGTACACGCTCATGTGAACTTGCTCGGATGGGCGACCATGGGACTTATCGGCATCATTTATCATGTTTTCCCTGATCTCGAAAACAATATCTGGGCAAAACTCCATTTCTGGCTTCACAACATCGGCCTACCGATCATGATGATCGCCCTTGCCCTGTTACTGGGCGCTGGTATGGCGATATATCCACTTGTTGCCATTGGCGCAACCCTCGTCGTATTAGGGATCATCGCCTTCTTGATCAACGTATTGCTTAAGTTAAAATAAGCCGAACATAAGTGGAGATACTCACGGAAAAAATTTTGGCAACTATTCTTGAAGCTTAGAAAATTACAAAGGGAAATTTCTCTAAACGTGATAAATTATAAGAATCATCAACAAGAAAAAGAGGATCGAACACCGCGTCGATCCTCTTTTTAATTTTCCTTAAAATGCGCCGGATATTCCGACGAGAACCGGTGTGATGAAAGCCTCGACGAATGCCGCTATGACGAGGAGCGGTAACACGACCAATCCAAAGGTTTTTAACGAAGTAATAAGACAGTTACGCAGAGAAAAATCAGAATCGTTAATTTTTTTGATCATCCCCAAACTTACGTAAAACGCAAGGCTCGCCGAGAGCAGAATCGCCGGTATTTCGAAAACCCCGTGGGGCACAATTCCCGTCAAAAATGGCAAGAAAATCCCCTCACCTGATGTCTTTAAGACGGAAAAAACAACCCCGACAAGGGCGCCGTTAGCGGCGATAATCATGATAGCGGGAAGGAAAATCGGCAGCAAACCTGTTGCGTAAATCACAAAACTCGCCGTAGCATTATTTTTCAACAGCAAAAATGCTAGTTCCAATTGGCCGATATCGGGTCTGAGTAACCCTTTATCCTCAAACATCGTTAAGATCCCATCCAGCAGAAACGACAATTCATCTTCCCGACCCAAAAATAAATAATACGTGAGAATACCACTTGTGATAAACAAAATAAAAAAACCGACAAAAGATTTCCAGTAATATTCCCTAAACTGCTTCCATTCGTTGCGGTAATGCTGTATCAAATTATCACATCCTTATTTCGAGTATGCAATGGTCCTCTGTTTATAAAGATTCGATGCAAAGTCAATCCTCTAAAAAAGCAAATGAAAGCAAATCTCACCTTTATTTTATAATGACTGATAATATTTTAAAAATGAAAAGCGATGCGGAACATAAATCGAAAGTGCTTTCATTACTGGAAATTAAAGCGGGCAAATATGTGATAAAATGAGCGATAAAGAAAAAGTTTAAACCTATAACAATTGCTCCGATTATGTTTTCAATCTGTAAAAATATCTGTCACTGGATATGCGTACATATTATAAAGGACCGCGCCGATTTTAAAAACAACACGAATAATAAACGGTGTAACTTTTTCTTGAATCAGGCGTCCAATTAAATGCGAAGGAACTATTATTCTATAAAGGAAATATTTTTTAATAAATTTTTTGTAAGATAATAAACGGCAAAAAACTACTGTTTCATGTCAAAAGATTTACATTCTAATGAACAAGTCACGTATTCTCTTGATTTTACAGAAAAATCTTATATAATGATTACGAGTTAATGATAGTTTTATATAATGGGCTTTTTGTGTTTTGATAGGGATAATGAGGAGGAAAATCATGATGTTCCTCGTACCAATCGTTACAACCTTTCTAATTGCGTTAGTGATTACCCCCTTGGTCAGAAGGATAGCTATATATGTTGGAGCAATCGATCTCCCAAATGATCGGAAAGTTCATAAAAACACGATGCCGCGACTTGGCGGTCTGGCTATTTATATCAGCTTTCTGATTGGTATATTCATATTTCCACCGGATATGGTTGATGTGTGGCCGATTGTCCTCGGTGCTACGGCCATCATAATCCTGGGTCTATTAGATGACATATTCACATTATCGGCTAAAGGGAAATTTCTTGCCCAAATAGGTGCAGCCTTAATTCCTGTACTAGCGGGAATCCAAATCGAGTATATCACGGTACCGAATGATATAGTCATTGAATTTGGTTATTTGGCGATTCCGATTACGGTTTTCTGGATTGTCGCTATTACAAATGCGATCAACTTGATCGATGGGTTAGACGGTCTAGCAGCCGGAGTATCGATAATCGCATTAATTACCATCTCAACATTAGCATATTCTTTAGGAAATGTTGTGGCTACTTTTATCGGTATCTTGTTAATTGGCAGCACATTAGGATTTCTCGTCTATAACTTTTATCCCGCAAAAATTTTTATGGGAGATACTGGATCATTATTTTTAGGATATATGATCAGTATCATTTCCATTTTCGGTTTTACCAAAAGTGCCACAGTCCTTTCATTAATCATTCCGATTATTATTTTGGCGATCCCGATTATAGACACGACTTTTGCGATTATTCGCAGGATTGTCCACGGGAAGCCATTAACGGCACCGGATAAATACCACTTGCATCACTGTTTAATACGCTTAGGATTTACCCATCGCCAATCAGTTGTATTGATTTATTTACTAAGCGCTCTGTTCAGTCTTGCCGCGATCATCTTTACGCGTTCGACTGTCTGGGGTGCATCGGTGTTAATTTTTGTGTTACTGTTAATCGTTGAACTGATCGTTGAAGTTACCGGGCTGATCAGCGAAAACTACCGTCCTATTTTGAACTTAATCGATGGAAGGAGACAGAAAAAATAAATTACGGTCTTCATGGAACAGGTTCAACAATCTGTTCCTTTTTTTATGTCCATGTTGTTAATGGACAAATTTTGACTAAAGTTCGTGGAAATATAAGTAACCTTTTACCAAAAATATTGATAATGATTTACATAATTTTGGTACACTAAAACCAGTAATCAGTTTACGGGAGGAAACCAATCGGTAATGGATAGGAAAATTAAGGTAATGACAGTTTTCGGCACACGCCCCGAAGCGATCAAGATGGCGCCATTAGTAAAAGAAATGAAAAAGCACGAGGATGATATCGAGACCATCGTCACCGTAACCGCGCAACATCGGGAAATGCTTGATCAAGTTCTTTCGGTTTTCGATATTTCACCTGATTATGATTTGAACATCATGAAAGACCGACAGTCATTAAAAGAGATTACCATCCGGGCGCTAGAAGGTCTTGATTCGGTATTAAAAGCGGTGCGACCGGATATTGTTCTCGTTCATGGTGATACGACAACGACTTTTGTGGCCAGTCTCGCCTCATACTATAATCAAATCGCTGTTGGTCATGTCGAAGCGGGGTTAAGAACGTGGAATAAATATTCCCCTTTCCCGGAAGAGCTGACTCGCCAGTTAACAGGGGTTATCGCCGATTTACATCTTGCTCCAACGAACAAGGCGAAGGAAAATTTGCTTAAGGAAAATAAAAGCCCCCGTTCCATCTTTGTGACCGGTAATACGGCGATCGATGCCCTGAAGACAACTGTTAAAGAACATTATTACCATCCTGTGATAGAGATGATCGGTAAAGATAAATTAATCCTGGTCACCGCTCACCGTCGCGAAAACCTCGGCGAACCGATGCGGCAAATGTTTCAGGCGATTAAAAAATTGGTCGATGAATTCGCTGATATTCAAGTCGTCTACCCGGTTCATTTGAATCCGGTCGTGCGTAACATCGCAACCGAGATTCTGGGGAATGATCCGCGCATCCATCTAATCGAGCCTTTAGAAGTTATTGATTTTCATAATTTTTTATCCCGATCCTATTTGGTTCTAACCGACTCCGGTGGTATACAAGAAGAGGCACCGTCACTTGGGGTTCCGGTCCTCGTCTTGCGTGATACGACGGAACGACCAGAAGGAATCGAAGCGGGGACGTTGAAGCTTGTAGGTACAAGCGAAGCAACGATCTACAAAATGGCGAAGGAATTGCTTACAGATGATAACGAATATAAAAAAATGGCCAAGGCTACAAATCCATACGGTGATGGCCTGGCTTCAAAACGGATCGTTCAGGCGATTCTTTATCACTTTGGCAAAAGAAAGGATGCACCTGAACCGTTTCACGTATCCTAAGCTATTAAAATAGACGTATAAATACTCCCCACCGGGTATTTCACCAACAAGGGGAGTATTTTGTAGTTAATATTGAAACTAAGCTTATGCGAAATTAATCTAGTATATTTTTTGCAAGCGATGATAAAAATGCTTTGCTAAAATTTCAAACCGGTTCTTCAGCGATTTTTGGCCGGTAAGTGAAGAATAAAGATACATTTTTTCTTTAATAGGGATTTTTTGATGTTCAATAGCGAATTGAACACAGTAATCGAGGACTTTCGTAAAGATATACGGAGCAAATGTTTGTGTCTTCTTATTCCATAATTTTAATTTTTCAATAGTTTGGATGATATCGTCGTAACTTTGTACGCTTACACCGTAAGTTTCTGTAAAAAATTCATTAAACGAGGCAACT
>CALKAK010000052.1 GCA_937983015.1 uncultured Bacillaceae bacterium
GTTCAATGCCCGCATCGGCTGCTTCCATGATGGCATCTGCGGCGAAAGGGGCGGGAACATAAATCACCGAAACATTTCCCCCGGTCGCTTGCACCGCTTCTTCAACGGTATTGAAAACAGGGACCCCTTCTACGGTTTGACCGCCTTTACCGGGAGAAGTACCGCCGACGATCTTCGTCCCGTATTCCAGCATCTGTTGCGTGTGGAAGCGAGCGGTCTTCCCGGTTATCCCCTGAACGATGACCTTTGTATCGCGATTAACGAAGATGCTCATAGTTTCTCCTCAATCCCTTCTTTCTAATTCTCCAGGTACGGTTTTAAATTTATGAATTAGTTCGGAACCCGAGAGACGAGTTCAACAATTTTCTGTGCTCCATCGGCCATGGTCTCCGCCGGAATGATGTCGAGACCGGAATCGCGTAAAATCTCCTTACCGATATCGACATTCGTTCCTTCAAGACGAACGACAAGCGGTACGTTCAGGCCAACTTCTTTTGCTGCCGCTACGACTCCTTCAGCGATCACATCACATCTCATGATTCCGCCGAAAATATTCACGAAAATCCCTTTCACTTTTTCGTCAGCTAAAATAATTTTAAACGCTTCGGTAACCTTTTCCTTGCTCGCTCCGCCACCGACATCGAGGAAGTTTGCCGGTTCGCCCCCGTAATATTTGATAATATCCATCGTGGCCATGGCCAAGCCGGCACCATTAACCATACAGCCGATATTGCCATCGAGTGCGACATAGCTTAAATCGTATTTCGAAGCTTCCACTTCTTTGGGATCTTCCTCATCGAGATCCCGATATTCCACCAATTCTGGATGACGATAAAGGGCATTATCATCAAAATTTAATTTCGCATCGAGGGCAAGGACATCCCCGTCTTTAGTGGTTACAAGCGGGTTGATTTCCGCAATCGAACAATCTTTTTCCACGAAAACATTATAAAGCCCGATCATAAACTTGGTCGCTTTATTGACAAGCGGTGTTGGAATACCGATTTTAAAAGCAAGTCGCCGTGCCTGGAACGGCATGAGACCGGTTAACGGATCAATATATTCCTTATGAATCTTCTCCGGGTTTTTCGCGGCCACCTCTTCAATCTCAGTACCGCCTTCAGAAGATGCCATCATGACAACCCGATCCGAACCGCGATCCACCACTAAACCGATATAATATTCCCGATCAATCGCACAACCTTCTTCGATCAAAAGCCGCTTGACTTCTTTTCCTTCCGGTCCGGTTTGATGCGTCACGAGAACCTTTCCAAGCAGTTCTTCTGCGTATGTACGGACCTCATCCAAATTCTTGGCGATCTTTACTCCCCCGGCTTTCCCTCTGCCACCGGCGTGAATTTGCGCTTTTACGACGACGATATCCGTTCCGAGTTCCTCGGCAACCTGGACGGCTTCAGCGACACTGAACGCTACTTTCCCCCGGGGAACGCTTACCCCATATTGTCGGAGGAGTTCCTTTGCTTGATATTCGTGAATATTCAACTGCCATCCTCCTATCCAAGTGTTCGAAATATTCGTTCGCGACTTTATTTTATAAAAATAATAGAGTATTGTCTACAAAAAAGAAATCGCCTTCAACTAAAAAGGGGATTAATTCAGAAAATTATTGACGATCTGCCTTTTTATCAAGTTGATAAATAAACGCGAAGACTTCGGCAACCGCTTGAAACAGGTCCTCCGGTATCACGTCTCCAAAATCTACCCGATCGAGGAGTTCAACCAGTGCTGCATCCTCTTTGATCGGAATGCCATGTTCTCTAGCTTTCTCTATCATGGCGTCAGCGATTTCTCCATGCCCTTTCCCTTTGACAACTGGAGCCAGATCACGTGCCGGATCATAGCCAAGAGCTACTGCTTTTTTTCGTTCTTCTTTTTTCATACTCTCACATCCAATCCTTCGCTTCGTTTCAGCAATACTTCCGGGCTAACGGTAGGTGGGGAATCTTTTCTTCGCGAAAGTTTTTCAAACCGTACGGAATTTAAGACATAATTTTTCCCAACAAGTTTTTCTTTTAACGAGGGAAGCAAAATTTCTCCCAATTTGCGAGCTTGCGGAAAGTCAGTTTTGACCGTGAGCGTGATATGACGTTTTTGCACTTGCATGGTGACTTCAGTTCGACCTAACCGGGGCATCTCGAGAAAAAACACGATCTGGCAAAAATCTGGATCTAATCGTCCACGTTCGGTTCGTTTTCCCGTCCACTGAATTTGCAGATCAACCGTTCGCTCGGGTAAGGGAAGCGGTAAAATAAACATTCCCTGGATGAATCCATCTTGTTCACGAAAAAGATGGTGAGAGACGGATAATAAGTGGATGATGCGGCCGATCCGCGTTGCAATTTTTGAAGAGAATGGATCATTTTGTACCAGGATCTTCTGGATGACTTTTAATAAATTCCGCTCACCCGCTTTTGGATCGCGTTCTTTTCCCCAACCAAGGAGCGTTAAAATCCGTACAAAAGCACGATACACGTCATCACCATCGGTCCAACGGAAGGATTTCCCGTAAGTCGGTGTGAAATAATGCAATGGCTCGCGAAGATCCTTAATAACTTGGAAAGATGCGAGCTCGTCATGCAAAGCGCCTATTTCCTCTCCAAGGCTTCTCCCTTGCCATAGGGGGAGTAAACTGAAAAACACCCGCTCTGTGATCGGCAGGTGGTGTTCATACATGAAGCGGATAACTTGTAAACCCATTTGGACATCATCGATCCGGTCGAGCCACCTCGAAACCCGCATCATCGTCACCTGATCGAGCGGAAGACGCCAGTTTTTAACAGCGAGAAGAATTTGTTTGCTTGTGGTGTGGGGTTCGAGACCAAACCGGCGTAAGAGCACATCTTCCCGGTCGCTTGCGGCTAGTACCTGGAGCATGATCTTAGCACCATTTTTTTGAACCTGAAACCAGTATGTTTTCAGTGTATCTAGCTGAGCACGAATCTCAGCTAAAAGACGACTGCCACCTAACTCGATTACCGCTCTTCCTTGTTGATCGAAGCGCAAAACCCTGCCATGAACGAGCTGACCATCGCGAAGGTTTGTCATGGGTAAAGAATTGTTTCTTTGCCGTGAATAGACCGGATTGACTTCCATCGTGTATCAGTCCTCGAATGGATATTTATGGAATGCATCCGACTAATTTTGACGAGGAGATCTCCCTATGATTTCTTTAACAGGTGAGAAACTTTTCCGGTGGATCGGACACGGTCCGTAGCGTTCAAGCGCCTCTAAATGCTCCTTCGTTCCGTAACCAGCATTTTTTTCAAAGTGAAAGTGTGGATATTTGCGACTATACTCCGCCATCAAACGATCACGGTAAACTTTTGCGACGATCGAGGCGCTGGCGATCGAGATGGATTTTTCATCCCCTTTGATAATTTTTTGCTGGGGAATGAAGACGGGAATTTCCAGAGCATCGATGAGCAAAAATTCCGGCGTTACCGGCAAATTTTCAATGGCCTGCACCATCGCTTTTTGAGTCGCTTGATAGATATTGAGACGATCGATTTCTTCATTGGAGACTACACCGATTCCGACGGCAATTGCACGTTCCATGATCTCTTCATACAATTGTTCCCGCTGTTTTGCCGACAATTTTTTAGAATCATTGATCCGCGGGATAGAAAAGTCTTTCGGCAAAATCACGCTGGCGGCCACAACCGGACCAGCCAGTGGCCCCCGGCCTACTTCATCGACGCCGGCGATAAGATCTATACCTTCATTATAAAGTTCTCTTTCAATTTTTTTCATGTTCTCGAGACGCCTTTCTTCCTCATTCTTGCGCGCCAATTTTGTTTCCCAGCTTTTCAACAATTTTTGTACACCCGCTCGGCCATCTTTTTGGAGCGATTGTATAAAAGGATCATTTTTATCTGTGATCGCCGTCAATTTTTCCTTAATTTCATTTATCGTCCAGGTCATAATATGTACTCCTTACCGCCAGTCTTCTGGTGTTTCTAGGGTGAGATTCCCCAGTTTTAATGAGCGAATATCTTGAATGATGATCTCGGCGGTTTTGTCGTAGTCAATGAGCCCACCCGACATGAAACAACCTCGACGTTTTCCGATGTGATCAAAAATATCCACCATTTCATCCGGTATTTCCGAAAACCCATACCGTTCTTTTAAACGTTCTGGATAGCGTTCACGTAAAAATTTTAAAGCGAAAACGGCGATATCTTGTAAATCGAGAATCGTATCTTTGATCGCGCCGGTTATAGCCAACAAATAGCCGATGCGCTGATCTTCGAATTTCGGCCAAAGAATACCCGGTGTATCAAGCAATTCCATTTCTTTACCAACTTTGATCCATTGCTGGGCGCGTGTCATTCCAGGAGTATTCCCTGTTCGCGCAATATTCCTGCCCGCGAGACGATTGATTAGTGTTGATTTTCCAGAGTTAGGGATGCCGACAACGAGGGCCCGCATCGGCCGGGGGCGTATCCCTTTTTTCTTCATTCTCGAGATTTTATCCGCAAGCATCTTCCTGGATAAATTGACGATCTCATCCAATCCTTCTCCGTTCCGGGAGTTGATCGCAAGGGCATGGATTCCTTGTTCTTGAAAATATTCGATCCACCGTCGCGTCAATTCAGAATCGGCCATATCCGCTTTATTTAATAAGAGGAGACGTGGCTTATCGCGGACGAGGTCATCGAGGAGAGGATTACGTGAAGATTGGGGAACCCGGGCATCGACGATCTCAAAAACGATATCGATCAATTTCAGCTTTTCCTGTACTTCCCGTTTGGCCTTTGCCATATGCCCGGGATACCATTGAATTGTCATGAATGGTCCTCCTTCTGTTTTTCTTGTTGTACCCTTAATGGATAAATTGAAAATCGCTAGGCGGCCAGAAAATTAGCGTAGCTTTTCCCATGATATCTTCAATAGGGATCGGTCCAATATGGCGACTATCCTTACTGTGGGGTCGATTATCACCTAGAACATATACATGACCTTCCGGGACGTAATCCGCAAAAGGCTGTGTGAACGTGGTGCCTCCATAGAGCGCCTTTTGCTCTTCTAAAAATGGCTCATCATACGGGATGCCGTTAATGTACAAAACATCGTCCTTATATTCAATATGTTCTCCAGGCAGACCGATAATCCGTTTTATATAATCTTTATTTTCCTCTGCTTTAAAAACGATAATGTCAAAACGTTCCGGTTTCCCGATTCGGTAGGCGAATTTATTGACAATCATCCGGTCGCGATCTTCCAAAGTTGGTAACATCGACTCGCCATCGACGATGATCGGAGTGAATAGAAAATGCCGGATTAAAGCGGTGACCACGACGGCCGTGATGATGATTTTCAGCCATTCCCAGAATTCATTTTTTTCTTTTTCCACGAATCAGGACCTCCAATTTTTACAAAGAACGCACAAAACTACATATTTTATATATTCCATGTGTCGGGAAAAATCCCCTGTCAGTCGCACTCTTATTTTTACTATACTATACTTGTTCGGGTGACTGGAAAGAAATATTTTTATCAGTGATCGATTCAACGGCTGTTTCTTGCATTCATCAAAAATATTAAACCCACACGGATTGACCTATGCCTAAATAAAAAAGAGCTTGCCTGGCAAGCTCTCTTGCGATAATGATTAGCGAATTTCTTTAATCCGTGCTGCTTTACCGCGCAGGTTCCGCAAGTAGTAAAGTTTGGCACGACGGACTTTACCGCGACGGACAACTTCCAATTTGTCAATTTTCGGTGAATGTACCGGGAAGGTCCGTTCAACTCCGACGCCATAGGAAATTTTGCGAACGGTAAAGGTTTCGCTGATTCCGCCACCGCGACGTTTAATCACGACACCTTCAAACACCTGGATTCGCTCGCGGGAACCTTCGGTAACTTTCACGTGAACACGTACCGTATCACCAGGACGGAATGCAGGTAAATCAGTGCGAAGCTGTTCCTTCGTGATCTCTTGAATTAAATGATGCATTCGTCTCAACTCCTTCCACAGATGTTCATGCATATTGCATTGCAGCGGAACATCGTTCTTAACGGCTTTCCAATTCGAAAAGCTACACAAAACATATATTAACACAAAAAAATCGGCGTTTGCAAGAACTTATTTTTGCTCCTCTTGCTGGATTTCTTCCAGCCACCTTTTCTCCTCTTCTGTTAACGGATAGTCTTCCAATAAATCGGGGCGTCTGATCCAGGTCCTGCGCAAAGCTTCTTTGCGACGCCATTCATTGATTTTCTGGTGATTCCCTGAAAGTAACACATCAGGGACTTTCATCCCGCGAAATTCTCGCGGTCTCGTATAATGGGGATGTTCAAGCAGACCCGTGGAAAAAGATTCCTCTTCCGGAGAGGCTTCATTCCCGAGAACCCCGGGGAGGAGACGAACGACACTATCGATGATCACCATCGCACCTAGCTCGCCACCGGTCAACACGTAATCACCGATGGAAATTTCATTATCGGCCAGGGTAAGTATGCGCTCATCAAACCCTTCATAATGGCCGCAAATCAATACTAAATGGTCCTCCTTCGCAAGCTCTTCGGCTTGCTGTTGGGTATACCGTTTTCCCTGGGGCGTGAGGATGATGATCCGGGGTTTTGCAACCGCAGTTTCCTTGATGTGATCCACTGCACGGAAAATCGGTTCCGGTTTTAAAACCATCCCCGCCCCGCCGCCATACGGGTAATCATCAACCGTCCGGTGTTTATCGGTAGCGTATTCGCGAAAATTGATCAGTTTTACCTGGACAATCCCTGTCTCCTGGGCCCGTTTTAAAATGGATTCATTTAAAACCCCGTGAAACATCTCGGGAAATAATGTTAATACATCGATTCGCATTAATCTAGCAACCCTTCCATTACCTCTATCAATACCCGTTTTCCATCGACATCGACCTTTTTGACCACTTCGTCGATGTAGGGAATGTAGTATTCTTTTCCGGTTCGATCTGAAACGACCCAGACATCGTTTGCCCCTGGCTGTAGGATGGATGTAATCGTTCCGATTTCCTCGCCGTCCATCGTTTGTACAACACAGCCAATGATTTCATGAAAATAATACTCGCCATCCGGTAACGGTTCCCGATCTTCCGCAGCCACCTTCAGCACGCCGCCTTTAAACGGCTCGACCTTATCAATGGAATCATATCCTTTAAAAGAAAGAAGCTCGAACTCTTTATGTTTCCGCCAGTTAGCGACCTCTAGGGGAATCGGATCCGCTTTTTCATTCATGAATAAATACAATCGTGAACCCGGAGCGAATCTTTCCTCCGGAAAATCCGTTCTTGAGAGCACTCGGACCTCACCTTTAATGCCATGGGTATTCACGATTTTCCCGACATTAAAGTACTTCAACATACCTTCACCCCTCACTGATTTCGGTGATGAATCCATCTTTGATAACAATTGTTGCCCCGTTCAGGACTTTTTCCCAACGGTCACCAACTTGAACGTCAACGATCGCCTGCATGTCCCGTTCTTTGATCTCACTACCCGGAGGAAGAATTTCCAGTTGTTCGAGCTGGAATTCCAGTAACTCGATTTTTTCCTTCCTGTTATTGATCTCCCTATCAAAATACTGTTGCAGTCGATATTCCGGGTATTTTCTCTTTTTTTCCAATCGTTTCCTTTCGAATTGTAATTGACCGATCTCCTTTTCCAACTGCTGGATTCGTGATGAGAACGCCATCTTTAGTTTTTCTTTACTCGCTTCTGTTAATACTTGCACAACGTTCACATTCGTCATGAGCTTCATGGCACTCACCTTATTTATTGAACATGTCGCGGGCTTACGGCGATTCCATCCGGAATTCGATGAAAAAAGGAGGGTCCCCCCTCCTTAATCCAAGATTTCTAAATAAACTTTCTTATTCGTTCTCGTATGGGCATATGAATACAGAATCGTGCGGATGGCTTTCGCTGACCGCCCCTGTTTGCCAATGACCTTCCCGATATCCTTTTCATGCACGGAAAGCAGGAATGTGATCCGGTTATCATCTTCCCGGGTCTCCACACGGACATCTTCAGGATGATCGACCAGAGGTTTCACGATCGCTTCGATTAACCGTACCATTTTGTATTACTTACCTACTTTTTCGTTGTGGAATTTTTCTAAAATACCTTGTTTGGATAACAGATTGCGTACTGTATCGGAAGGTTGGGCACCGTTACGTAACCATTTTAAAGCCAACTCTTCATCGATTTTTACCTGTGCAGGTTCCGTTAACGGATTGTAATAACCGATCGTTTCAATCTGACGTCCGTCCCGGGGTGAACGGGAATCGGCAACCACGATTCGATAGAACGGATTTTTTTTGGAACCCATACGTTTTAGACGAATTCTTACTGCCATATGTCAAAAACCTCCTAATTATGTTTCCAGCATCATCCAATTAGCTGTAAAGTAATTTTTCTTAACACGCGTTCACTTTTCTTATATTACAAGCACGCTACCTTTTTGTCAAGGGATTCTCTTGAAATTTTTTCATGTTCACATGAAAGGCATGCGGAAACCGCCCCGTTTTCTCCGGCCCTTTTTCTGCATATTCATAACCTGTTTCATCATTTTTTTCATCTCATTAAATTGTTTTAACAGGCGATTGACTTCCTGAACGGGACGACCGCTCCCCCGAGCGATCCGCTTTTTACGGCTCGAATTAATTATATCCGGATTTTCTCGTTCTTCTGGCGTCATGGAAAGAATGATCGCTTCCACATGAGCGATTTGTTTTTCATCGATTTGCAGATTTTGTAAACCCTTAATCTTATTCGCTCCCGGCAATAAACCGATAATTTCATCAAGAGGTCCCATTTTGCGCACTTGGCGTAGCTGCTCGAGAAAATCTTCCAGGGTAAATGAGGCAGTGCGCATTTTTTGTTCTAGTTCACGGGCTTTTTCCTCGTTGACGGTCTGTTCCGCTTTCTCGATTAATGTTAAAACATCGCCCATACCGAGGATTCGCGAGGCCATTCGTTCCGGGTGGAAAGGTTCAAGCGCATCCATTTTTTCGCCCATCCCAACAAATTTAATCGGTTTTTCCGTGACCGCCCGGATCGATAAGGCTGCACCGCCACGGGTATCCCCATCCAGCTTCGTTAGGATCACGCCGGTGATGCCGAGCTGTTCATTAAAACTCGTGGCCACATTCACAGCATCCTGTCCGGTCATGGCGTCGACGACAAGCAAGATTTCGTCAGGGTTTACCGTTTCTTTGATCGCTTTTAATTCTTCCATCAATTCTTCATCAATATGCAAACGACCTGCCGTATCGATTAAGACATAATCATGATGCTCTTCTTTAGCCTTCTCCACAGCTTGTCTGGCGATTTTAACCGGACTGATCTTGTCACCAAGGCTGAAAACCGGGATATTCAACTGTTTTCCGAGCGTTTGTAACTGGTTAATCGCTGCCGGTCGGTAGATGTCCGCAGCCACCAGCAGTGGTTTGCGATTATGTTTCTTGCGCAAAAGATTGGCCAGTTTCCCGGCGGTCGTTGTCTTCCCTGCACCTTGTAAGCCCACCATCATCACGACTGTCGGTGGTTTCGTACTGACGGCGATTTTACTTTGCTCGCCGCCCATTAACTCGGTTAACTCTTCTTTTACGATTTTGATCACTTGCTGGCCAGGGGTGAGGCTTTTCATTACTTCCTGGCCGACCGCCCGTTCGCTCACTCTATTAATGAAATCTTTAACAACTTTAATGTTGACGTCCGCATATAACAGGGCGAGGCGCACTTCCCGCATCATCGCCTTGACATCCGCTTCGGTAACCTTCCCTTTTCCACGGATCTTTTGCATCGTTTGTTGTAGACGTTCAGACAATCCTTCCAGAGCCATCGTATCGCCTCCTAATCTAAATCTTTCAATTGGTGCAGGATCCTGGTAAATTTCTCTTTAGTATCTACATCCAGCCGGTCTTTCACGAGTTCAGCTAATTCATCGAGTAAACGCTGGCGTTGATGAAATTTTTCATAGAGCTGTAATTTTTCTTCATATTTTTCCAGCATCGCTTCCGTTCTCTTTATATTATCATAAACCGCCTGGCGGCTGACATCGTATTGTTCGGCGATCTCGCCTAACGAGAGATCTTCCAGATAGTAAAGGGCCATATACGCTTTTTGCTTCGGGGTGAGTAATACATGATAGAAATCGTACAGGGCATTCATCCGGTTCGTTTTTTCCAGCATAGAAACTCCTCCTGTGTTAAGTGAAAAACCTTTACAAAGTTATGTTACACATACTTTTTCGACCTGTCAATAAGTGGATATGCCCCATGTGATCTAGGGGCCTTTTTCCTGCGGTCCCGGGCGGCAAAAAGCCTTGCGATCTGTTTCTGACGGTTTGATGTTTTTAATGAGGAATCTTGATTGCTAATCCTTCGTCCACCGGACTGTTGTTATGCTAGATCTTTACGCGACCGTTCCGGAATTGTTTTTGGCAAAGTTTTTTTCCGTTTTTTTCGAATGTACCTCTTCGTTTTGGAAGGAAGATTTTTCGTGATCTTTCTTTCCAAACTTTCTGGCGAATGAACAAACTTTTCGGCAAGATCGCCGCGAGTTCCTTCATACCGAAGCGACGTAAAACGATATCCATGCAGAATACGAGAAATGTCAGTACCGTTATAAAATGACCGCAAGATGTTTTTATGAATGCTGGTTTCTCCAGTTTTCGAAAGGCATTACTAGGTGGTTGCAAAATTTTTCCACCGGTTATTCGCATACGTTTTTGGAGGAGTTCCTCATTCGAACCCGAAAGTAAAAACTCACCCGAGTACGGAACGGAACATCCTGTGTGTGACATGAATGTTTCACCATCGGCTGTAGTTAACCGCGAATTGAGGAAGCAAAGTCCCGACTCCAGCTCCTGCGAAAATTGAAACACGCCCGGTCGCACCGGTTTAAGATAGGCAGGGATTTCTGTCCCCGTATCGGCTACGAGTGAGACATCCAGTTGCACAGGTTCATGGTGTCTGGTTTTTAAGGTGATGACGTCATCCTTCCCGTCCCGGCCCAGTTCAACATGAAGGTGTTCTCCAGAAAATTTTGGCATTGTGGCCGAGACCATTCCACGGGAAACTTCGGCCAAACGGGACTTGCTGGAAATTGTCCTGACCACTTTCCCGTCACATCGGAGGTGAAAGCAATGGTTGTACCGATCCCGTATTGCCACTGGATTAAAATCGGGTCTTGTTCATGACTTCTATGATCGTTCTTGTACCTGTTTTCGGCGTCGTCGCTACATACGCATTCATCCTCGGCATTCCGGAACGAAAGATCTCGGTCCATGGTTGCACGGGTTGCAGAACCGGATGAAAGGGGGCGTCGACAATATACGTTCGGATGAGTTTGACCGTTTTTCTGGTAAAGATGGCCGGAATCGTCGTTTCATCAGCAACGTCATAAAAATTTCCACCACTTTCTTTAGCCAGTTGTTCTAACAATTGACGATCGGCATCCTGTCCGATGGCCACAGTGGTAAGCGTAATATTCTCTTCCAATCCTTTTTCAAAAACGGAGTAAAAATCCGGACCAACTGGCGCCTGTCCGTCGGTTAAGAGAACGATATGTTTTCTTGCGAAGTCCTGACCGAATAAGGCGTTATAGGCATGTTGTAAAGAACTGGAAATTTCCGTACCGCCCCCGGTATTAAGTGAACGAATCGTTTCAATTGTTGCCGTCTTATCGCCTAAGGGAGCCAGCGGGACAACTTCCCGCGGTGAACTATCAAAGGCAATTAAACCGAATGTATCGTCTTCTCGTAATAATTTCACCGTCCGGATAGCAGCTTCTGTAGCCATTTTCATCATCTGTCCTTGCATACTGCTCGAACGGTCGAGCACAATTACTAGATCAGGGGAAGGAATTTTTTCTTTTTTCTTCACTTCCATTTCCACCGGAAGGAGCTCTTCAATCGGTGTACGGAAATAGCCCCTAGTCCGAAACTCTCCTCTCCACCGATCATCACAAATCCCCGGCCGAAATCATGGACTGCTTGTTTAATTAACGACATTTGGTCAAGGGAGATTTTTGTCGCAGGCACATTATTAAAGTTCAGTGAATCATAGCGGAGAAACTGTTGTAAACTTCCTGGCAATTCATCTGGTTGAATCACATCCGTGACAAATCCAGAGTTCGTTAAAATGGATTCTAACAGGCTCTTTTCAGTTTCCACGACTAAGATCCGTTGTTTTTCTTCGACCCGGTTGATGCTAGCTAAGGCGTTATTTTCCACATAATGATTTCTTGATGCGGCAAATTCCGCACGATACACCATCACTCCGGTTTCGGTGACGATATGATTGAACGTAAACACGTTTTTCCCTTCTTTTACATTCACTTCTTCCCGGATGATGTCGCGATCATTTAACGTGATCAATACACCCGCCGTCTGTTCCCGATTACTTTCCAGTTCGAGGGTAATTTTTGCATTCTCCCCTTCGTGGAGGATTGGTGATACGGTAAGCTAATAACAACCGTATTTTCTGCATAACCAGAAGAGTTTTTCGTTATGTAAAAGCAAGCGTTCGTGATACATTGCAGTCAGTTTTTCAGTTATAGTGACATTCAATTCCTGTTCCGTTTCACTATCGACTATTGAGATTACCCCCGTGAAATCGGGTGCCAGTTCTTTTCGCGCGAGAATCTGTATAAAACGGACAGCTTTGTGCGCATCGGCAAGGCGTTTAAAAAATTCTCCCCAGTTTTCAATCGGTTCCAGACCATCGGAGATGACGATGGCTAAATCACAATTTTTCAGCAATGTTTTTTTACATTTGGAAGTGAATGGTTCTCCGTCGATGGTACCTGAAAGTTCGCTAATATCTCGGAACATCGCCCGGGCATCAGCGGGTCCCTTTCTCGTTGCGATCTGTGAATCCTCTTTGACAGGAATAAAACTTAACCGGTCATTGTGTACGAGAGCGATGAAGGAAAATCCAGCCGCTAGTTGTTTAGCTAATTGCCATTTTTAAGGATCAACTTGCATGCTTTGCGAACAATCGAGGTATATCGCTACGGTTATTTCTTTTTCATCTAAAAATCTTTTAATATAATATTTCCCTGTTCTCCCATATACGTTCCAGTCGATCTGGCGGATATCATCACCGTACTGGTAAAGCGGCAATCGGAAAACTCTAAAGTAGATCCGGGATGGCGGGCTCTGCGCATGCCTTTATGGAAACTTGAAATTTTTGCGCGGATCACTAATTTTCCATGTTGCAATCTCGAAAAACAGCTGATCCACCGTTTACGTCTCCTCATTTTCCAGATGGCCGATCACTTCCTCAATTAACGTTTCCGGCTCGATCCCTTCCGCCTCCCCGGTGAAATTTAAAAAGATTCGATGACGTAAGACAGGGGTCGCTACTTGTTTCAAATCACCGGTTGAAACATGATATCAGCCGTGAAACAGACTGCGCGCCTTCGCCATCTGGATCAAACTTTGTAACCCCCGTGGTCCTGCTCCATAGCGAACGAATTTTTTTCCATCTGGGGAGCATAGTCTGAATCCGGATGAATCGCCATGACGATTTTGACTGCAAAATCCAGCATTTCCTCGGCGACGATAATCTCGCGGACGAAATTTTGATAGCGAATGACCTCTTGTGCATCCATAATCTTATTGATAACTAAGGAAATGGTTCCCGTCGTTCTCCGGATGATCTCTTTCAATTCCATTTCCGACGGATGGGAAACATGGATTTTCCATAGAAAACGATCCATCTGTGCCTCGGGTAACGAGTAGGTTCCTTCAAGACCTAAAGGGTTTTGGGTTGCGAGCAAGAAAAAGGGTTTTGATAATGGCCGGGTTTCACCCATCACCGTGACCGTTTCCTCCCCCATCGCTTCTAAAAGGGCGCTATGGTTTTCGGGGTTGAGCGGTTAATCTCATCAGCGGGGATAATCTGGCTGAAGACATATCCTTCATGAAAATGGAAAAATTGTTGGCCTGTATCATCCCGTTGCAAAAGAACCGTCCCGGTAATATCGGCGGGCATCAAATCAGGGGTGAACTGAATCCGGGAAAAAGAAAGATCCATCACTTCTGCGATCGTCTGGATGAGCTTCGTTTTCCCCAGACCCGGAAGTCCTTCGAGGAGGGCGTGACCACCGGAAAAATCGCCCATAGAATCTGGTCAATGGTCTTTTCCTGCCCGACGATCGATTTCTGAATTTCCCCTTTCAAGCGGGTTAGTACCACTCTTGTGGCAATAAATTCCGCTTCTTTGTTTTCTATTGACATATACGCTCACTCCACATCACGGTTTCACGTGTGAAAAATAATTTCTTACAACTTTTTCCAGCTCGGGCAGTAATTGGATCCATTCCAAACTATGGTTTACCGCCTCTTGATATTGGGCGAACACTTCTTCATAAGGTCGGAATTGACCGCGCGCTGCCTGGCCGCCGCCTTTTGAATACGACTCACCCTTTCCTCTAAGATCGGAAGAGCACACGTCTGAACTCCAGTCACACAGCAGAATCTCGTAT
>CALKAK010000053.1 GCA_937983015.1 uncultured Bacillaceae bacterium
CGTGTCCTTTATTTTTTTGAATTGTTTTTTAACCCCAACATTTAGTATAGAGCCGTTTTTCTTGCGGGTAAAAAAACAAAAAACGGCACAAGGTATCTGTGCCGCGAGAAAAAGAATCTATATTAAAAGGGGGTCAATGTCTTAGTTATATAATAACCTAATTTTGTTGCATGAATGTTACAGCATGATTAATTCGCATTTACGGTTTTATGTTTAATTGTAAACATTCTTGCAAACGGTCGCGACCCTCTCTGAACGACATTAACCCTTGACGATGGATGCTTTCAGCTCCTCGACGTATTCCTGCGCGCTCTGAGCGGCGATACTACCATCACCTGTCGCTGTCACGATTTGCCGTAAAGATTTCGCCCGTACATCACCAGCCGCAAAAATGCCGGGGATCTTCGTCCGCATTTCTTCATCCGTAATTATCCATCCATCCTCATTCGTGATTCCCAAATGCTCGAAAGGTTTTGTTAACGGAACGAGTCCGATATAAATAAAGACACCATCCGTTTTGAATTCCCGTTCAGTCCCATCCTTAGTCGAGACTAATGTCACGCTATTAACCTTGCCGTCTTTGCCATGAATTTCTTTCACCGTATGGCTCCAGATAAAATCAATTTTTTCATTGGCGAAGGCCCGTTCCTGTAAAATCTTTTGCGCGCGCAATTGATCGCGACGATGAACGATCGTCACTTTCTTCGCAAAGCGTGTTAAAAAGATCCCCTCTTCGACAGCGGAGTCCCCGCCTCCGACTACGACGAGTTCCCGATCTTTAAAAAACGCTCCGTCACATACGGCACAGTAAGAAACGCCCCGTCCACTATATTCTTCCTCCCCAGGGATGCCGAGCTTTTTATGTTCCGCGCCCGTGGCAATGATCACGGCTCGCGCCTTATATTCTTTATTTCCCGTGACGATCGTTTTATACTCGTCACCATCATTCAACCGTTTCACATCACCGAAAGCATATTCGGCACCGAATTTTTTTGCATGTTCAAACATTTTATTCGATAAATCCGGACCGAGGACTGATGCAAAACCAGGGTAATTCTCGACTTCATTCGTATTTACCATTTGACCTCCCGGAACTCCCCGTTCGATCATGATCGTCGACAAGTTCGCCCGGGAAGTATAGACAGCCGCTGTCATCCCCGCCGGACCAGCGCCTAGGATGGCGACATCATAAATTTTTTCTTCCGTCATCAATTCCACTCCTTGCCTTTTATTCAAAGTTCCGTTTTATCCGATCCTTTTCCAAGTTCCTCTTTTCACTTTCTTGAGCAATTCCATTTACTTACGAAGCGCTCTAATCTTATTATATCTTTTTCCTTTTTCACTATAAACCAACTCGACCTCAAGAAGTGGAATGGCACGTTCACTGTTAAGGCCGGTCCGGGACAGTGTCTACCTTCCACGGTTCTTCGCCGGCTTTTTCCGGATGTATGGTAATAAATTGCTTCCAGGCTTTTTCAGCAACGGACATTTTTCCGGAAAAGTAAGCGGCATAGGAAAGCCAGTAATAAAAATTACCATCGAGGAAATTCGCAAGATTCCGCAATGTTTTCAACCACTTGTATCCCGTATGGTATTCGCCAACCATCGTTAACGTGACACCGAGCTTATAACGATGGTCCGCGGAAATCGGATAAATTTTCTTCAACATGGCGATCTCTTTCCGAATGTCGTTCCCTGCTTGATACTTAAAAACGGTCAAATTGCACAGGGCGTGTAAGTTTCCCGGATTCTTCTCCAGGACCGTACGGGTGATCGCGATCGCCTTTTCCGGTTTCCCCGAATAGTAATGGGCGAAGGCGAGGTTATTATAAGCCGGCCAGTAATCGGGGAATTTCTCCAGCAAATCGTTCAATACTTCACTGGCGCGTTCCAACTCCCCTTCCTCCAACAGATCGTTGGCAAGTTCCTGATAATGTAATAGGGTATCTTCATCGAGCCATTCCGTCCCTTCCACACGGCCCAGATCGTCGAAATCATCATAATCGAGAGCGAGCACTTCCAAAAGTTGTCTGGCGGCCTCGGCGAATTCACCATAAGGGCTTTCTTGTAAATACCTTTTCGCGAACTTGATGGCCTTGTGGTACATTCCTAAAAAGGCATAATTATTGGCAATAAAATAGTTGACTTCATGCATGTCCGGATTAATTTCGCGCAAGACCCTCATCAAAATTTCGTTCGATCGTTCAAATTCTTCGCACTCTGTCAACACGATCGCCAACTGACAATTGATCATCGCATGATCAGGGGCAAGTTCCACAGCCCGGGTTAAAAGTTTTTTCGCCGTAGGCAAATCACCGATTTCCATGGCTTTTAAACCGCGTTCGTAATAAAACGTGCCCGTTGGGTGGAAATATACGATTTTTTTCTCGTCAGGCTCCCTCGATAATTTTTTATTCACAAAAGAATTCCTCCGCTTGAATAGTTTTCTCTATGGTTCATCACGATGTTTTACAAATCACCAACATTTTATTTTATCATACAGTATGCGGCATGCAAAGTGCGGCGAGGCGTCTTTTCCGGCGAATTAAAAAACCGCCCCGGAGCGTTACGGTCGGTTGGAAAATCGTATAAAGCGCAAAACCAAACTACAAGTTGCCATTATTGAAAAACGGATCTTGGGCCCGTCTGCGTTCCATCTCTTCCTTCGTATAAATGATGCGCATCGGATTTCCCCCGGCAAAACAACCTGGCGGTACATCTTTATTGACAAGGGTACCGGCCGAGACCACGGCACCATCGCCGATTTTTACTCCGGGTAGGATCGTTGAATTGGCACCAATCATCACATTATCACCAATTTCTACTTTCCCGAGGCGATATTCTTCCACCAAATATTCATGACAAAGGATGGTCGTATTAAAACCGATAACCGTATTATCGCCGATCGTGATCAACTCAGGGAACATAAGGTCGGGAAACACCATCAACGCCAGGGATGTTCGTTTTCCGATCTTCATGCGTAAGAACGTGCGGTAGAGCCAATTCTTTACCGGTAAAAAGGGAGTATAGCGGCCGATCTGGATAAAGATAAAATTTTTCATGACCTTCCAGAAGGAAACCGTTCGATATAATTGCCACAAGGAATTGGACCCTTCCACCTTGTACCGTTTCGTTCTCCGCATCTTAGCCGTCAACTCCGACAATCGACAATAGATCAGGCATTTTTTCGAGCATGTAATCCGGTGCATATCGTTCGAGTGTTGCTTTACCTTTAATCGTCCAGGCCACTCCAGCAGTTTTCGTTCCGGCATTTTTTCCAGCCAGAATATCGTGATGGGAATCGCCAACCATGATCGCTTCTTCCGGCTCCGCCTCTAGTTGAGATAACGCTTTATAGATCGGCTCGGCGTCCGGTTTTGTCTTTTCCACATCATCGAGCGCGATAATCGTTTGGAAATAGGGGCGGAGATTCACTAGATCCAACCCCAGTAAGGTCGTATCCTTCATTTTCGTCGTGACGATCCCCAATTTGTACCCCTGATCATAAAGGGTTTGCACTGTAGCGCTTACACCAGGGAATTCGCGGACGAACTCATCGTGATGCTTCTTATTAAATTCCCGATAATAGGCCACCATCTCCTCTGTTTTTTCCGGCAAGATCGCCCCGAACGTTTCTTGGAGGGAGGGGCCGATAAAGGGAATACAGTCTTCCCGGGTGAAGCGGCCGGGAACGAAA
Source organism: uncultured Bacillaceae bacterium (assembly GCA_937983015.1). Taxonomy (GTDB): domain Bacteria; phylum Bacillota; class Bacilli; order Bacillales; family Caldibacillaceae; genus CALGAD01. The sequence goes on from CALKAK010000053.1 coordinate 3,698, forward strand.
TGGTCAAATGTATGTAAAAACGATTGAATGATCAGTTCATACGTGTTGAGTAGTGTTCCATCCAGGTCGAATAGAACCGTTGTAATTTTATCCTTCATAAATCAGTTCCTTTCTTCTCGTTCGATCGAAATGATTCCATATATTACCGATGATCATCGTTAAGATAAACGCAGTGATAATCCGGATTATCAATAATGGTAGCACCGATATTCCTAACGGAACGAAGATCAACGTATCTTCCACTACCGCATGACAGGCTACGAGAAAAATAAAGACGATCGTCGCATCTTTACGACTGACACCATCTTCTTTAATCGATTGCAAGAGCACTCCGGATCCGAAGGCAAGCCCGAATACGAGGCCACTTAATAAAGCTAGAGATGTGTTCTCCTTTATCCCCAGGATTCTGGTCAGCGGTGCCAGCCATTTAGATAGAGGTTCGAGCCAGTGCAGGTCTTTGATGATTTGAATGCCGATCATCAAAGGGATTACGATGATGGCCAGTTGAATCACACCGTTTGTGGCTTTCACAAGCCCGTCAAGAATGATCGCTTGCAAGCCATCGGGGGCCACAGTTTCCGTGGCGATCCATCCGTAGCGGGCTATCTCCCCGCCCCCGTTCCAGAGCAAATGAATTAGCATAGCCGCAATCGCTGCTAAGCCAATACGGACGGCTAGAACGATCCAAACCCTCACCCCGGATTTAATGACCACGCCGCTTTCAATGAGTAAATTATGGGAGAAAGAGAGCATCACAGCGATGATGAACACTTCTTTCACCGTGAACTCGAGGGACAATATGGCGCCGATTCCCGCGTACAGATTCAATAAGTTACCGAGCACAAGGGGAATGGCCGCCTCACCGGGCAAACCGAATATGCCCATCACCGGAGCGATCAGATCCACGAGCCAGTCGATGACGGGCGTATGTTCTAATACCGTCACCAGTAAAGTGATCGGAAAGATAATCTTCCCAAGATCCCATGTGGTTACAAGACCATTTTTCAGCCCCTTTTTCAAGGATTGTTTCCAGTCAAACAATACGCTTCCTCCTCCCGATCCTCTCACTATTTCTTTCTCTTCTTCTTCTTTTTTCTCACTCTCCTCACCGGCCCGGGTTGGTCAAGATAATGAGGGATTCCGACAAGCTTCCGCCGTCTGATGATGAAGATAGTTGCGACAACAATGGCGATGAGTGAAACGAGCTGGGCGACACGGAGACCGAAAAATTCCAGGCTATCCGTCCGCATCCCCTCGATAAAGAATCGGCCCGTCGAATACCAGATTACGTACAATAAAAAGATTTCTCCCTGTTTCAAATTCCGTTTTCTTAAAAAAATCAACATGAAAAAGCCGATCAGATTCCATAAAGATTCATATAAAAATGTCGGATGGCGATATGCGCCTTCTGGATGATCCTGATCGATAATGAACATTTGATTAACGATAAAGTTAGGTAAATGCAATGTCTCTCTTAAAAAACGTTCACTAACTACGCCACCAAAGGCTTCCTGGTTGAAGAAATTTCCCCATCGACCGATCGCCTGGGCGATGATGATACTCGGTGCGGCGATATCCGCCAGCTTCCAAAAGGATATTCCCCGTTTACGACAAAAGACGATGGCCACAATGACAGAGACGATGAGGGCACCATGAATCGCCAGGCCCCCTTTCCAGATAGCCAAAATGTCACCGGGATTATTTTCGTAAAGGTCCCAGCGGAAGATCACATAATACAAACGCGCACCGAGAATCGCAAGCGGAATAGCCCAAATCAAGAGGTCCATAAAGGTCTCTTCAGCGATTCCGTGGCGACTCCCCTCTCTAACGGCCAATATATAAGCGATGACGATACCGAGTCCGATCAAGATGCCGTACCAGCGAACGGCAAAAGGTCCGAGTTCGAAAGCAACTGGATTCAATGGCTGAATTGCAAGTAACATATGGATTACTCCTATCCTTATTAAAATTGTTTTTTTTTCGCAGTTATATCGACATCATTCTGCGAATCCTAAACATTGTATCAATAAAGGCCGGAACAATTAACAAATTTGCACCGGCACAAAAATCCATCGTGATCCAAATCGAGTAGCCCTTTCACGTGCCCGTAGAGCAGAGTTTATACGAATAACGATCAATCATCATCCTCTTGTTCGCGAATCGTTTCCGCCAGTTTCATCGTGAACTGTTTGGCTGTATTGACTCCCATTCGTTTCAGGCGATAATTCATCGCCGCCACTTCAATGATGACGGCAAGGTTCCTGCCGGGACGAACCGGAATGGTGAGCTTGGGGATTTCCGTATCGAATATCTTCATCTTCTCTTCTTCGAGCCCGAGACGATCATAATGTTTATTCGGATCCCAAATTTCCAGGTGGACGCACATCGTGATCCGTTTGTAATTGCGAATCGCTCCGGCACCGAATAAGGTCATGACGTTTATGATGCCGAGTCCGCGAATCTCGAGTAGGTGTTTGATGAGATCGGGTGCATTCCCTACCAGGGTATTATGATCTTCTTGCCGGATCTCCACAACATCATCCGCCACGAGACGATGCCCTCTTTTTACTAATTCCAGGGCCGTCTCGCTTTTTCCAACACCGCTTTTTCCGGTGATCAATACACCGACACCGTAAACATCAACGAGAACCCCATGAATCGCCGTCGTCGGGGCTAGTTTCATTTCTAGATAATTCGTCAAGTGACTCAATAATTTCGTCGTTTTCATGCTGGAGCGCATCACGGGCACAGACTCCCGTTCTGACGCCTCTATCAGAAAATGGGGAACTTCAAGATTTCTCGTAATGATGATTCCCGGGGTCACAGGCGTACATAAACGTTCCATCCGGATTTGTTGATCCTCTTCATTTAACAATTGATAAAAAGATAATTCCGTCCTCCCTAGAAGCTGCAAACGTTCCTCTGGATAATGATCGAAATACCCTGCGATTTCCAGACCCGGCCTAGATATATCGCTTGTAGTGATCGGCCGATCGATACCTTCCTCCCCACTGATCAGTTCAAGGTCAAACTTCTCGATAATGTCTTTCACGCTGACTTTTGTCAAGTTAAACACCCCATCGTTTTCAATATGAAGCGATTCAACCGCTAATACCATGGTATACTAACAGTTATAAAACATTTTACCATGTTTTAGACGAATACCAAATATACAAGTTTTCGTTGATACAGCACATGGCCATTTTATGTATGTTATTATGAAGAAAAGAGTGGTAAAATTTTTTTCGGAGGTGGGAAAGCTGAGTAACGAAGATCGTAGTTATTTGTTAACCGGTACCGTGTGTCGCGATGGCAGGCTGATCAAAGGGCAATACATTCTGATCCGAGATGGAAAAATCGTGACAATGGGGCCCGCTGATCAAGCTCCAACTTCTTTCAGCGGTGAAAAATATTCTTTCCCGGAGCAGTTTACGATCGTTCCCGGCTATATCGATGTCCATATTCACGGAGCTAACGGTGCAGATGCGATGGACGCAACAACAGAAGCCCTCGAAACGATGGCGCGCACGTTACCACGGGAAGGAACGACCGCTTTCTTCCCGACAACGATGACCCAGGCCAAAGAAAAAATCGCTGCTGCTTTGGAAAATGCCGCCACTTTTATGGAGCATCACAATGCTCGCGGTCAAGCAGAAGTTACCGGTATTCATCTGGAAGGACCATTTATCAATCCGGCCCGCAAAGGTGCACAGCCAGAAGAATACGTGATCCAGCCGGATCCCCAGCTTTTCGATGAATGGCAAAAGCTGGCGAATGGAAATATCCGCCTCGTCACGGTCGCACCAGAAAGGGAAAACGGCTTTACTTTTGTCCGTCACATCACAGAACAAGGAGTAATCGCTTCGATCGGTCATAGTGATGCCGACTTCGCAGAAGTAAAAGAGGCGGTGGCAGCCGGTGCCAGTCACGTTACACATCTTTATAACGGGATGAAAGGATTGCATCATCGCGAACCGGGAACCGCCGGTGGCGCCCTGCTTCTCGATGAGCTTTATGTCGAGATCATCGCCGATGGTTTCCATATCCATCCCGAAATGATCCGCCTCGCGATCCGGACGAAAGGGCTGGAGCGAGTCATTCTCGTCACCGATTCCATGCGAGCCAAATGGCTTCCCGATGGCAAATCTGAACTTGGCGGTCAAGAAGTGTTCGTCAAAGATGGTAAAGCTACCCTGGCAAACGGCTCACTTGCCGGAAGTATATTAAAAATGAAAGATGCCGTAAAAAATGTGATGGCCTTCGCCGGACTATCATTGCCGGAAGCTGTGAAACTGGCGACGGAAAATCCTGCTCGACATCTCGGCATCTTCGACCGGAAAGGTAGTCTTGATGCCGGAAAAGATGCGGATATCGTCATCTTAAACGAGCAATATGATCCCGTGATCACATTCTGTCGTGGAACAATCGCGTATAAAGGAGAGAATGTAACCAGTGAAAGTCATTCGCGTTAAAGATTATCAAGCCATGAGTGAAAAAGCTAAAGATTTTGTCCTTGCGCTTGTTAAAAACAAGCCGGATGCAGTTTTAGGCTTAGCGACCGGTTCAACACCGGAAGGATTATATCAATTACTCATCGACGATCATAAAAAAAATGGAACAAGTTACAAAAACATAACTACCTTTAATCTCGATGAATATATCGGTCTCGATGGTGATCATAACCAAAGCTATCGTTATTTCATGAATGAAAAACTGTTCAATCATATCGATATTCCCCTTGAACAAACCCATGTTCCGAATGGAACGGCCGCCGATCTGGACGAAGAATGCCAACGTTATGAAGCCCTGCTTAAAGAAAAAGGCGGCATCGATTTGCAAATTTTAGGGATCGGTACGAATGGCCATATCGGTTTCAATGAACCGGGCACACCGTTTGACAGTCGCACCCATGTTGTCGAGCTCGAAGAAAGCACTCGTCAGGCGAATTCTCGTTTCTTTGACTCAATCGATGATGTACCGACTCACGCAATCACGATGGGTGTGGCGACGATTCTGGAAAGCCGAAAGATCATCCTGCTCGCTTCCGGGGAAAGTAAAAAAGAGGCGATTCAAAAACTGTTAACCGAAGAACCCTCCGAGGCGTTCACCGCTTCCGCCTTATTGAATCATCCTGATGTAACGGTCATCGTCGATGCAGAGGCTCTTCCCGATACAAATTTACCGATTCTCAAACAAATCACCTTGGAAGATCTTGCAGAATAACACAATAAAAAAGCTGAGCTTATCACAACTTCGATAAGCTCAGCTTTTTACATATTTTATACTTCTTAACACAATGGAAGTGATTCGGTTTTATTAAATAAAAGGGTTAGCATGGGAACTCACGATCATTGTTTGATAAAGATCGACCCGGTTTTTGATTCAGCGTAAACGAACAATGGTTGCTGCTCTCCGGTGATCCCCCGTTCGAATTTCGCTATTTTTTGCACGGTCTCCTTCACCACATCGCTGATATGTACATCATCGAGTTCGATATAAAAGGACCCTAGAAACGACTTTACTTCTCCGTACACGGGAATGTCAGGAGGGATCGTCACATAAAGCGCACTCGTGGCACTTTCCAGCCGGATCGTGTCGACATCCTGATTGGTGACGGTTGCGTTGATCGTCCCGGTTATCGTTTTTAAGTCCAGTTTATGGAAGGAACCGTCCACATTCATTTTGCCATTCAAAGTTTCCGCTTCTAAATCAGTAAATCGGTTGTGAGTGAGAATAATCACACCGTTGCTGGTCTCCAGCTCCCCTTCATCCCCATAACATTCAGCCAGGCGGATTTTCCCATTGACCGTCTTGCATTCCCATTTCTCCGCCCGGAGGGATTCAACTTCGATGTCACCGTTAAGCAACTGGATCCAAATCCGTTCATAATCTTTGCGGGGAAAGTAAAACAGGACATCCACCTTCATAAATTTTTCCCGGGATGTGAAGGAAAGTGTGTCTCCCTCTTTCTTTAAAGAAACATCCTTTAAAAACTTCTTTTTCCCCTCTTCTAAAGTTTCTGTCCGGTATACTTTCACTTTGCATTCGGCGCGAACCTCATCGGCATCCCAAACGTGGATGGTGGTGCTACCGATAGGTATATCGATGACAATTTTAGTAAAATCCGTCTCATTCGTCTGCAAGACGTGGTCAAAGCTTACCGAATGGTAAAAATCGAGATCCATCTCCTTTATTTTTTTGGCAGCTGTACCGATCAAGCTCGATAATTTGTCTGTTGCGGTCGCGAGAAAGCTTTTTCCGCCGCGCTGTTCACGCGTGGATTCTCGTTCGAAAACCTGGCTCACCTCATACATGAGATGATCTTCTTTCCGGGTTTTTTCCGTCTGAACTTTTTCCAGTTCCTCGAGTAAAGCGTTCGCTTCATCGATAGAAATTTCCCCGTTTTTGAGCATCGTTAAGATCTTTTTTCTTTCCTCATGCATTCGTCTCACCACCCAATTTTTTGTTTTTGATCGCTCGCTTCCGATAAATGCTGTTAAACCAATGAGAATCATGCAAATTCATGAAACAGCATTCATTAAGAAATACGCACCGAAAGGTAAAAAGTTTCGATCCTTGAATAAAAAAATGCCCCCGTGATGATGCAGGGGCAAACCGTACTAAACGATCTGGGTAGATACTTCTTTATCTTTAAGGAACTCTTCCATCCGTTTGCGATCGCGCTCAAGGATCTTGCGGAGATAGATCCCCGTATAAGAATGGTCCATTTGTGCCACTTCCTCCGGCGTCCCCGTGGCAATGATCTGCCCGCCACCTTCGCCACCTTCCGGACCGAGATCGATAATATAATCGGCGACTTTGATGACATCCAGATTGTGTTCGATCACCACGACGGTATCCCCATTATCCACGAGCCGTTGCAAGACATCGAGAAGACGAGCGATATCATCGGTATGAAGCCCCGTGGTCGGCTCATCTAAAATATACAGGGTTTTTCCATTGGAACGGCGATACAGTTCTGAAGCGAGTTTTACCCGCTGGGCTTCCCCGCCCGATAATGTCGTCGCCGGTTGCCCCAGCTTTATATATCCTAGGCCGACATCGTATAATGTTTGTAATTTCCGTTTGATTTTTGGAATATTCCCGAAAAATTCCAGGGCTTCCTCTACCGTCATATCGAGCACATCGGCGATATTTTTTCCTTTATATTGAATTTCCAGGGTGTCCTGATTGTATCGTTTACCATGACATTCCTCACAGGGCACGTAAACATCCGGCAAGAAGTGCATTTCTATGCGGATGATCCCGTCACCGCGGCAAGCTTCACAACGGCCACCCTTCACATTAAAGCTAAAACGTCCCTTTTTATAACCACGTACCTTGGCCTCATTCGTTTGGGCGAACAATTCGCGAATGTCATCAAAAACACCCGTATAAGTAGCCGGATTGGATCGCGGTGTGCGACCAATCGGCGATTGATCGATATTGATCACTTTGTCAAGATGTTCGAGCCCCTTGATTTCTTTGTGTTTACCCGGTCTTACTTTAGATTTATAAAGATGCCGGGAAACGGCTTTATATAAGATTTCATTCACGAGCGTACTCTTACCCGAGCCTGAGACTCCAGTTACGGCGATGAATTTCCCAAGGGGGAATTTCACGTGGATGTTTTTCAAATTATTTTCCCTGGCGCCAATAATTTCTAAATAATGACCGTTCCCCTCACGACGTTTCAAAGGAACAGGGATGAATTTTTTTCCGGATAAATATTGCCCGGTTAACGACTTGGGATGGTTCATGATCTCTTCCGGCGTACCGGCAGCGACAATCCGACCACCATGGGCGCCGGCACCGGGGCCGATATCGATAATATAGTCCGCTTCAAGCATCGTGTCTTCATCGTGTTCAACGACGATGAGGGTATTCCCGAGATCGCGCATGTCCTTCAGAGCTTGCAGGAGGCGATCGTTATCCCGCTGATGTAGACCGATGGATGGCTCGTCCAGGACGTATAGAACACCAGTTAAATGCGCTCCAATCTGGGTAGCAAGCCGAATCCTTTGCGCCTCGCCGCCGGATAAGGTTCCGGCGGAACGGCTTAAAGTTAAATAGTCGAGACCAACGTTGACGAGAAACCCGAGCCGGTTACGAATCTCCCGTAAAATCAAGCGGGCGATTGCTTTTTCCTGTTTCGTCAACTCGAGGTTTTCAAAAAATTCCAGGGCTTCACGAACTTGCATATCGGTGACTTCACCGATATGCTTACCGTTAATTTTCACGGCCAAAGCTTCCTTTTTCAAACGATACCCTTTACACGTAGGGCACGTCTGTTGCATCATATATTGTTCCATCTGTTCTCGCACATAATCAGAGCTCGAATTGTGGTAGCGCCGTTCGATATTGGGGACAACCCCTTCGAAAACGATCTCTTTGTCATGGACGTTCCCGAACTCATTGACATAATAAAAACGGATCTTTTCACCCCTGGAACCGTACAAAATGATATCCAGATGTTCGGGAGGCAAATCTTTTACCGGGGTGTCCATATCAATGCCGTAATGATCACATACCGCCTTTAATAAGCTCGGGTAATATTGGGAACTGATCGGCTTCCACGGTGCGATCGCATGTTCATTCAATGTTAAATTTTTATCCGGAATGACCGCATCCAGATCCACTTCCAATCTTGCACCCAGGCCATCACAACTTGGGCAGGCACCGAATGGGTTGTTAAAGGAGAAAAGACGCGGCTCCAGTTCATCGATAGAAAAACCGCAATAAGGACAGGCGTGGATTTCGCTGAATAATAATTCTTCCTGTCCGATCACATCGATAATCACGCGCCCATTGCCAAGGTTGAGCGCGGTCTCCAGGGAGTCTGCAAGACGTGTAGCAATTCCTTCTTTTATAATAATCCGGTCAACGACAACATCGATATCGTGTTTTTTGTTTTTATCTAACTGGATATCGTCAGTAACTTCATACATTTCCCCATCGATGCGCAACCGGACAAATCCCTGTTTCTTAACATCTTCCAGGATCCGCACGTGCTGACCCTTTCTCCCCGTGACAACAGGGGCGAGGATCTGTATCCGCGTCCGTTCCGGGTATTCCATGATGCGGTCCACCATTTGTTCCACGGTTTGTGAAGAAATTTCCACACCGTGCACCGGGCAATACGGCCGGCCCACTCGCGCGAAAAGAAGACGTAAATAATCATAAATTTCCGTGACGGTTCCAACCGTCGAGCGCGGGTTTTTACTCGTCGTTTTTTGGTCGATGGAAATTGACGGTGATAACCCTTCGATTGAATCAACATCCGGTTTATTCATCTGGCCCAAAAATTGCCGCGCGTAACTCGATAACGATTCGACATAACGGCGTTGACCTTCGGCATAAATCGTATCAAAAGCCAGGGATGATTTTCCCGAACCGGAAAGTCCCGTTACTACGACCATCTGGTCGCGGGGGATTTCCACATCGATATTTTTCAAGTTATGGGTACGTGCTCCACGGATTACAATTTTGTCTTTCATCGACTTATTCACCTTCTGCTTTCAACTCGAATAGGATATCCCGCAACTCGGCAGCCCGTTCGAAATCGAGGGCTTTGGCGGCTTCTTTCATCTCTTTTTCCAGACTTTCGATTAGTTTGCGCCGTTCTTTTTTGGTCATCTTGCTGAAGCGATCGGCAGTGTCGTAATCATCTTGATCCTCAGCCACAAATGTCGCACGAATCAGATCCGGAATATCCTTCTTAATGGTTTGCGGTACGATACCATGTTCCTTGTTAAACCGTTCCTGAATTTCGCGACGCCGTCTCGTTTCATTGATCGCCACTTCCATCGACTTCGTAATCGTATCGGCGTACATGATGACCGTACCGTTGGCATTCCGTGCCGCCCGACCGATCGTCTGAATTAACGAACGTTCCGAACGAAGGAACCCTTCTTTATCCGCGTCGAGAATCGCGACAAGGGATACTTCCGGAATATCCAGACCTTCCCGCAACAGGTTGATACCGACCAGGACGTCAAATTTTCCAAGGCGGAGATCGCGGATGATCGCCGTCCGCTCCAATGTTTTAATTTCCGAATGGAGGTAACGTACTTTAATCCCGATATCCCGCAGGTAATCCGTGAGATCTTCGGCCATCCGTTTTGTTAACGTCGTGACGAGGACGCGTTCATCCCGTTTGATCCGTTCACGAATTTCCCCGACGAGATCATCAATCTGACCTTTAACTGGCCGGACATGGATAATCGGGTCGAGGAGCCCGGTCGGACGGATAATTTGCTCGACCACATCCGGTGCTTTCTCAAGTTCATACGGACCTGGGGTAGCCGATACGAATATAATTTGATTAATATGTTTTTCAAATTCATCAAAGCGAAGCGGCCGGTTATCCAGGGCCGAGGGGAGACGGAAACCGTGTTCTACTAATACTTCTTTCCGGGCGCGGTCCCCATTATACATACCGCGGATTTGCGGAATCGTTACATGGGATTCATCGACGACGATTAAAAAATCATCCGGGAAGTAATCGAGGAGCGTATATGGTGTCGCACCAGGAGGGCGCAACGTCAAATGCCGGGAATAGTTTTCAATCCCCGAACAGAACCCCATTTCTTCCATCATTTCCAAATCATAATTCGTCCGCTGTTCGAGGCGCTGGGCTTCCAGCAGCTTACCTTGAGAACGTAATTCTTCCAGTCGTTCTTTCAGTTCGGCGCGAATATTCCTGATGGCGATCTTCATGATATCTTCCCTCGTGACGTAGTGGGAAGCCGGGAAAAGCGCCACATGCTCCCGATCACCGATGATTTCGCCCGTCAGTGGATCGACTTCCCGTATCCGGTCGACCTCATCGCCAAAAAACTCCACGCGAATACAATGATCGTCCCGGGAAACCGGGAAAATCTCCACAACATCCCCGCGCACCCGGAACGTACCGCGGTGGAAATCTATATCGTTACGCTCGTATTGAATATCGACGAGCCTTCGCAATAAATCGTTTCGGTCGACTTCCATACCGACGCGTAAAGAAACGATATTTTTCTTATATTCTTCCGGCGAACCCAGGCCGTAAATACATGAAACACTGGCAACGATGATGACGTCCCGACGTTCGAGCAAGGCCGAAGTCGCTGAGTGGCGTAACTTGTCGATTTCATCATTGATGCTGGCATCCTTTTCAATATACGTATCCGTTTGCGGTACGTACGCTTCCGGTTGATAATAATCGTAATAACTGACGAAATATTCCACGGCGTTATGTGGGAAAAATTCCTTAAATTCGCTATACAATTGGCCCGCTAATGTTTTGTTGTGGGCGATCACTAATGTCGGTTTATTCACTTCTTTGATCACGTTGGAAATGGTGAAGGTTTTCCCGGTACCGGTCGCACCAAGCAGGGTTTGGTATTTTTTTCCTTCACGAATTCCCTGAACGAGTTTATCAATCGCCTGTTGCTGATCACCTTGAGGTTTAAATTTGGAGACGAGTTCGAATGGTCTGGATTGCACCCGTATCACCTTCTCTTTCCCGTACTTGAAGGGTTCAGAACTAGTCTTTACCGTCCTCAGAAGATAAGAACATTTTAGCACATAAACTGGAAATATACTACCGATTAGCGAACAAACTTTCGTATGAATAGAAAGAAAAAACGCCTCTTTGAATCCAGGCGTTTTCTCTCTATGTTCTTCGTGCCGTCTTAAGAAGACCGTTTTTTATATTTTACAGCCATACGGCGGGAATACCAAAACCCGACCGTCACCGATACTGCATCTAAGATGATGATCAACCAGGAATCTGTATACCCGCTGTAAGCCGATACGGCAATTAGAGCCACCGTTAACAACAGACCTACATATTCATTATAGGTAACCCTTGTAAAAAGAACAACAAGAATACCCGGTAACAGAAACGCCGCGATTATTTTCCCGATCATCCCATCACCTGCTATTTTCATAAAAACTCATAAAAATATTGTAAAAAATATAACAAGTGGTTGTGAAAAAATGCCGATGAAACCCGCCATATTTTCCTGTTAAGTCATAAAATACCTCGCTGATATAATTTATAAAGTAAATCGTTGATTTTGTATAGCGAAAAGGCTTCATCTCAAGAACATCACCTGAATTTTAGCGAAAGATCGTGTGAATAGCAATGAATCAGGGACCGTATGAGCCGATGAAGTAAAATAGTGGACAATGACCGGTATAAAAGGGAATGTATGGTTTTCTTTCACGCCTGCATTCGCGGCAAAATAAAATCCTTCATTGTGCAAAAATCATTAAATCGCCGTGTTTTAGCATGCATTAAAAAGAATGATCGAAAATAAACGTTGTTTGTGACCACCGAGAAGAAAGGGGCTATCTAAAAAGTCAGATCAATGACATTTTAGATAGCCCCTACATCATTCTTCATTTTTAACCCGTGGTGCTAGTTGAGCTTTAGCGCTCAACTAGCCCAAGTGTAACCAGGGAATAGGCTAACAATATACCGTCTAACGCCACTTCAAATCCGATGATCGAATTGGCTCGGATCTCGGTGATACGATAGTGGTCAACCAGAACCGAGAACACCGTCTCGATCACTTTGCGTTTTTGTTTGATCCACTGTTCCCATGTTTCAGGCGGACGATGTTTCTGGTTTTTTCGAGACGGAGTCCAAAGCGCCATTTGGTATTCTTCGTACAGCCTTTTTTGCAAGTCACTGCTAATAAACCCTTTGTCCCCGAAGCTATAGGGATGAGGAATTTGGGTCATGACGCTTTCGGCTGCTATTCGATCATGACAAGATGCTTCCGTCACCACATATCCCATCGGCAGACCTTGATCTGTAACTTGAAGGTGCTGCTTAAACCCGTAGTACCATTGCTTTTTCGAAGCACAATACCCGATATCGGCGATTCCTTGAAACCGTTTGACCTGGTCCATTCTCACGGCATGACATAACTCGATTGGCAAGCTATCCATCACAGCGTAGGCATGGTGCTGCCCGCGTTTCGCCAATTCATGGCGAATCCATTTGATCGCAAAACGCAGTGATCGACAACGACGATGATACCGGGAACGTTCCAGAAACTGCCCCTTTGGGAACAAGTTCCCGATAACAAAGCGATGCCGCGCCCGTTCAGAAGTAAAACCGAGCAGCTTTCCTAAAAGATGAATGGCGATGATGACAGCGTCCTCTTGCTTTACCAAATGGCGATTTCGACGATGAAGATGCACCTGAATGCATGAAAGTTGAGCAGAAACAAAAACGAAAATGGCGGCATATTGCTTTTGAATCTTGGCCCGATCTGTAGTAAAATGAAAGTGCTCTTGCATAGGGATCCTCCTTTTTAATGGTTGGTTGCACTTTCATTTTAAGGGGATCCTCATGCAAGGGCTATTTTTATGCTTGTTTGAGTTTATCTAGCACCACGGGTATTATTATAATCATTCATACAATTTTTCTGTCAAGAAAAAGTTTTATTCCATCTGTTGCCTACCGTTGGATCGTAAACACCCCGCTCAGCTGTTTAGGCCAAGCGGGGGAAAACATAAGCAATTCCGATGACATTTCGAGCCAGGCCGCGACAAGCAGCAGCTCGATCGACGCTACGACGCTCTTTCATCGTTGATGAAACAACAGAAATACCAAAAAATCAGCACCACCGAAACAATGAGTACATACGTTGCAAAACTCCATGCATCAGCTCTGTCATTCCAACAACTCTCTCAACTCCGCTACATACTCACTCGATCCCGTCACAATGAGGCGGTCTCCTTTATGCAGTTTTGTGTCCCCGTGCGGAACAATCGATTCATTTCCGCGGAAAATCCGGACGATAATGCAGTCCCCCGTAAACGGGAAGCGACGGAGCAATATTCCTTCATATTCGCTGTTGTTCATCGTAATTTCATGCAGCGCCGCATCCCTATCCATAAACATCCGCGCCACCCTTGGCGATTCGATGAACGCTTGCAGCATCGCCTTTGTCGATAATAAGGCGGACATGATTTCGATTCCTTCTGCTTTCAGCCGTTCGACCTGCTTCGGTGTTTCCGCCAAAGCAATCACCCGCTCGATTCCGCGTTCTTTTGCGGCTAATGCGACGCTTGCGTTAATCTCTTCGTTTCCTGTCAGCACAACTAAAATGTCCGCCGTAAACGCTCCATGTTTTTCAAGCGTTTCTAGCGAATAGTCTTCAATATCGACAATCGGAAAAACGTGATCGGAAGCGGGCAGCTCTAATTTTTCTTGCCGAATATGATATAGCGTTACATTGTAGCGCTGTTCGTTTAATACCCTTGCGACTGACAGCGTAAATTGGTTGGTGCCAACAAACGAAATGTTTATTTTTTTCTCGTTATCGTCCGGCTTTGCGTACAGCTTTTTGAAGACAATCGGTGAAACGATACTGGATATAACAGCCACTAAAATCAGCGCGCCTTTAATGTTCTCATCGATAACGTTAATGCGTTCCGCGATCGTCGCTGCCGCGATGACAAGCGACAACGTAGACACGAGCAAAAACCCCGACGCGATCGTTGTTTTCGTATCATACCAAATTTTTAAAATTGAAACAGGTATCAGTTTGGAAACAACGAGCGCAAGCAGTAAAAGCGGAAGAAGCGTTAAAATTTTCGGTTCTGCCAACAATGCGCGTAAGTCTAAATTCACTCCAACCATCACGAAAAAGATGGGAATGAAAAACCCATATCCAAATGAATCTAATTTATGCACTAAATCTTTGTTCGGCGACAATAGCGAAACGAGCACGCCTGCTAAAAACGCTCCTAAAATATTTTCCGCGCCAAACGTTTCCGATAAAGCGACGAGCACAATGATGAGCGTAAATACCGCGCGTGTGCCGATTTGTACTGTTCCTTTTGCCATTGTTTCAACAAATGAACGTTTTTTTAAATATTTACCAATAAAATAGAAGAGAACACCGAATGCAAACAACCCAAGAAGCAGCCATGTACTTCCATGATCTGGCTCATTCATGGAAACAAATACGGCCAACAAAATCATCGTCACCAAATCAGCAATGACCGCGACTAACAAAATCGTTTGCCCAATCGTCGTTTTCATTAAATTGGCATCTTTTAACGTTGGAACAACGACGCCGAGAGAAATCGTCGAAATAATCAACGTCATTAAAAACGCGTTATCCATAAATCCGGTTAAAACAAACAAATAAGAAAGTCCGTACGATAAAACGAATATCGCCATAAAGATGATCGACGCAGCGACAAAAGGATTCGGCTCCTTCTCTTTCTTGCTCGCTTTCGGTTTGCTCGCAAACGCGGAAAAGTCAATCTCCAAGCCGCTTAAAAACATTAAAAACAAAAATCCTAATGTTGATAATGTTTCAATCCACATATCAGGTTTTACAATATCAAATCCTGTCTTACCGATCATAATGCCTGCGATAATTTCCGCCACAACAACCGGGATCGCCTGCAGCCTTAAACGATGCAATAAAATTGGCATCAAAAATGCGACGACTACTACAATTAATAAAGAGGTAATAGATGAATGTTCCGCCATGAAATTTCCCTTTCTAAAACTTCTTCTTTAGACTTTAGATATTATCCGATACGGGTGGATTTGGCAACTAAAAAATCTTGAGGTCGTAGATTTGCCTTGGTTCCCTTCGATTGCACCGATCACTTTTCGATACCA